>NZ_CP157794.1:730000-1087500 GCF_040111675.1 Salinarimonas sp.
TGCCTACAAACAGTGGGAGCCCAAGGTTCGTCCTGGGTGACCGCGTACCTTTTGTATAATGGGTCAGCGACTTGGCGTGTCGAGCAAGCTTAAGCCGTGAGGCGTAGGCGCAGCGAAAGCGAGTCTGAACAGGGCGTTCAGTTCGGCGCGCCAGACCCGAAACCGGGTGATCTAGCCATGAGCAGGTTGAAGGTGCGGTAACACGCACTGGAGGACCGAACCGGTGTCCGTTGAAAAGGCCTCGGATGACTTGTGGCTAGGGGTGAAAGGCCAATCAAACCCGGAGATAGCTGGTTCTCCGCGAAAGCTATTTAGGTAGCGCCTCGCATGAATGCTCCAGGGGGTAGAGCACTGGATGGGCTAGGGCTGTCCACAACGGTACCAAACCTAACCAAACTCCGAATACCTGGAAGCACTGTGCGGGAGACACACGGCGGGTGCTAACGTCCGTCGTGGAGAGGGAAACAACCCTGACCTACAGCTAAGGCCCCCAATTCGTGGCTAAGTGGGAAAGGATGTGAGGACCCCAAAACAACCAGGAGGTTGGCTTAGAAGCAGCCATCCTTTAAAGAAAGCGTAACAGCTCACTGGTCTAGTCAAGGGTCCTTGCGCCGAAAATGTAACGGGGCTCAAGCCACGAGCCGAAGCTTGGGGTGCATCTTCGGATGCGCGGTAGCGGAGCGTTCCGTAGGCCTGTGAAGGGAGACCCGCGAGGGCTCCTGGAGGTATCGGAAGTGCGAATGCTGACATGAGTAACGACAAACAGCGTGAGAGACGCTGTCGCCGAAAGTCCAAGGGTTCCTGCGTAAAGTTAATCTGCGCAGGGTCAGCCGGCCCCTAAGGCGAGGCCGAAAGGCGTAGTCGATGGGAATCAGGTGAATAGTCCTGAGCCAGCGGGTGGTGACGGATCCAAGACGTCGTAGGGCCTTATCGGATTGGCTCTGCGGCCGGCGGGTCCCGGGAAACAGCCCCCGCGCGAGACCGTACCCGAAACCGACACAGGTGGACTGGCAGAGCATGCCAAGGCGCTTGAGAGAACGATGCTGAAGGAACTCGGCAAATTACCTCCGTAACTTCGGGATAAGGAGGCCTTCCGTTTGGGCAACCAGGCGGGAGGGGCACAGACCAGGGGGTGGCGACTGTTTAGCAAAAACACAGGGCTCTGCGAAGTCGGCAAGACGACGTATAGGGTCTGACGCCTGCCCGGTGCCGGAAGGTTAAGAGGAGAGGTTCACGCCTTGAATCGAAGCCCCGGTAAACGGCGGCCGTAACTATAACGGTCCTAAGGTAGCGAAATTCCTTGTCGGGTAAGTTCCGACCTGCACGAATGGCGTAACGACTTCCCCGCTGTCTCCAGCATCGGCTCAGTGAAATTGAATTCCCCGTGAAGATGCGGGGTTCCTGCGGTCAGACGGAAAGACCCCGTGCACCTTTACTGTAGCTTTGCGCTGGCATTCGTGTCGGCATGTGTAGGATAGGTGGAAGGCTTTGAAGCGCGGGCGCCAGCTCGCGTGGAGCCGCCCTTGAAATACCACCCTTGGCGACATGGATGTCTAACCGCGATCCGTCATCCGGGTCCGGGACAGCGCATGGCAGGCAGTTTGACTGGGGCGGTCGCCTCCCAAAGAGTAACGGAGGCGCGCGACGGTGGGCTCAGACCGGTCGGAAATCGGTCGTCGAGTGCAATGGCATAAGCCCGCCTGACTGCGAGACGGACATGTCGAGCAGAGACGAAAGTCGGCCATAGTGATCCGGTGGTCCCGCGTGGGTGGGCCATCGCTCAACGGATAAAAGGTACGCCGGGGATAACAGGCTGATGATCTCCAAGAGTCCATATCGACGAGATCGTTTGGCACCTCGATGTCGACTCATCACATCCTGGGGCTGGAGCAGGTCCCAAGGGTTCGGCTGTTCGCCGATTAAAGTGGTACGTGAGTTGGGTTCAGAACGTCGTGAGACAGTTCGGTCCCTATCTGCCGTGGGTGTCGGAGATTTGAGAGGATCTGTCCCTAGTACGAGAGGACCGGGATGGACGCACCTCTGGTGGACCTGTCGTGGCGCCAGCCGCGGTGCAGGGTAGCTATGTGCGGACGGGATAACCGCTGAAGGCATCTAAGCGGGAAACCCACCTCGAAACGAGATCTCCCTCGAGAGCCGTGGTAGACCACCACGTCGATAGGCCGGGCGTGCAAGCGCAGCAATGCGTTGAGCTTACCGGTACTAATCGCTCGATCGGCTTGATCGCCTCCCATGATCCCTGCGCGCCCGAGGCGCGCGGAAACGAGAACGCGGTTCCTCGGAACCGGACCAGAGACACCTCATCACCTATGCGCGCTGTCTGTCCTTCGCCGGCCCGGTGACCGGAGCGAGGAGCATAAAACCCGATCCCATCCCGAACTCGGCCGTTAAACTCCTCAGCGCCGATGGTACTGTGACACAAGTCCCGGGAGAGTAGGTCGTCGCCGGGCCTGCAAAGGACAGACAACGCGCACCCCAGCCGAAAACCCCATCCTCTTCACGACGCCAGAACCCGCCGGCCCCGATCCCGCGAAAGGGACACATCGGGGCCGTTCGCGTTCGAGGCGAAAACGCCCTGCCGCGGGGTGGAGCAGCCCGGTAGCTCGTCAGGCTCATAACCTGAAGGTCGCAGGTTCAAATCCTGCCCCCGCAACCAAAACACAAAGCCCCGCAGGCGAAAGCCGCGGGGCTTTCTGCTGTCCGGGCCCTGCCCTCCCCGGCGATCGCGCAGAGCGTCAGGATCCGCGCCAGATCGCCGTGGAGCGTCAGCGCGACGCCGCCCCCCTCTCTCGGGACGACCACGATCTTCTCGATCATCGAGCGGATCGGCTCTATCGCGTCATCGGGACGTTCGGCGCCACCGAAGCGCTCCTCGAGCGCCGCAATGCGCCATGCGTAGAGATCGGCGACGTTCCGGTGGAACAAACCCGCCGGCTTCGGCTTCGGCGGGTCGCGCGCCGCTGCTCGAGGCGCGCCTCCTCGACCTTCGGGCCGCTATCGAACCGTGTGATCACCGGCTTGCCGCCGAACGACCCGGGCCGTTTCAACGGCTAGAGCAGATTCTCACCACTCGGGTTCATATCCTGCTGCGGTGAAGAAGTTCGCGCATTCCTCTGGCGGGAAGGCTTCGATGGCGTCGGCGACGGCGC
This sequence comes from Salinarimonas sp., assembly GCF_040111675.1. NCBI lineage: Bacteria > Pseudomonadati > Pseudomonadota > Alphaproteobacteria > Hyphomicrobiales > Salinarimonadaceae > Salinarimonas > Salinarimonas sp. Next base: position 733,168 of record NZ_CP157794.1, read on the forward strand.
TCCAGAGGGCGTCGCGCGTCCGGGCGGCGACCTTCCTGAGCAGGGCCTTCAGCTTGGCGAAGGCGTTCTCGATGGGGTTGAAGTCCGGGCTGTAGGGCGGCAGGAAGCGCAGCTCGGCTCCGGCCGCCTCGATGGCCTCGCGCACGGCGGGGGTCTTGTGGCTGGCGAGGTTGTCCATGATCACCACGTCGCCGGGGCTCAGCGTCGGAACCAGGACCTGCTGGACGTAGGCGAGGAAGCTCGCCGCGTTGATCGCGCCGTCGATCAGCATCGGCGCGTCGATCCCGCCGATCCTGAGCCCGGCCACGAAGGTCGTGGTGCGCCAATGGCCGTGAGGGATGCCGGCGCGCAGGCGCTCGCCTTCGGGGGCGCGGCCCCGCAACCGCGCCATCTTGGTGTTGAGCCAGGTCTCGTCGATGAAGATCAGCCGCTGCGGGTCGAGCTCGGGCTGCTCCTCGAACCAGGCCTCGCGGGCCGCGGCGACGTCGGCGCGGTCCTGCTCGCTGGCGTGGCCGGACTTTTTTTGAACGTCAGGCCGTGGCGGCCGAAGAAGCGGTGCACCGTCGAGGGCGCGAAGCGCTCGCCGTGCTCGCGCTCGAGCCGCTCGGCGATCTCGACGAGGGTGAGATCCGGCGCCTCCTCCACCATCGCGAGGATGACCGGGCCGAGCGCCTCGATCCGCCCGGACCGCGTGTCGCCGCCTTGCGCCCGCGGCGCGACCGAGCCCGTCTCGCGCCGAAGGTTGAACCACTTCACCGCCGCGGACGGCGCGATCCCGAAGCGGTCCGCCGCGGCCCGGCGGCTCATGCCGGCATCGACCGCAGCGAGGACGCGCTGCCTCAGATCCATCGAGAGGGGCTTCGTCATGGCGGCTGGCCTCCTCCGCCAGCCTCTACCGTGAATCACGAACTGGCCTCGAAGGGAATCCCCCGCGCGATTCCATCAGGAAGCGATCTGCTCTAGCAGGGCGAGTGAAACGCGTCGTTCAAACAACGAAAGTAAATACTTTGCTTCTTGCACACTCTATAGAAGACATGACAATGCACAGATTATCATCCGAATTTCAGGGGAGCCGGCCGATGAGCTCCAGCGCGCTGGAGGGGGAGGACGCGATCGCTGCTTGCCTGGTCGCGCCGTGCGACGCTCGCAACAGATCCGGAGCGCGCTTCGTCTACGCGCCGAGGAACATCTCGCGATTGTTCTCGTTTCGGGGCCTGGCGGCGTCGGTTCGTCTTTCGAACACTGGTGTGCTCGCCGCCAAGATTCAGGGACGCCCGTCACCGCCTGTTCGACCCGGTTTTTGCGAGTTCGTCATGGGCGTCGGCGGCGAGGCGTCGATTTCGTTCGAGGGTCGCAGGTCAGCGGAGCGACATCCGAACAGTCGTTTTCAGGTGACCGACGTCGGCACAGCCTCGGGCGCATCCGCGATCGGAGCTGAAAGTCGCAGTTGCAGACGCTGTCTCTAACGCGGGTTGCCGCAATCGTCGATGCGGTCGGGTCAGGAAGATCACCCTCGAGGCGCTCAGGTGCGAGGCCGCCGCCGCTTCCTCTCTACAGTGCCAGGAACGCGCCACATGTCCGGACACGTCACCCAGACCGCAGCCCAGAAATTCCTCGTCGGCCGTCGTGGCTTCATGAGGGGCGTCATCGCGATGCCCGTGGCGATAGGCCTGCGAGGGACGAGCGCGTTCGCCGATCCTCACGCTTCGGCGCTGGTCTCGGAGCGGTCGCCTGTTTCATCGCGAAACGCGGTGTTGGTCGGCCACAGCCTCGTCGCCCACGATATGCCCTGGTGGCTGCACAACCTCGTCCCCGGCGACGGCAGCGTGCAGCGGCAGGTGATCAATGGCTCGCCGCTGTCGTACAATTGGAGCAACTCGGCTGGCGCAGAGGGTATCGACAGTCGCGCCGTGATCAGCCAGGGCGACACCGACGTCCTGATCATCACCGAGGCGATCCCGCTTCAGGACCAAATCACCTGGAACGACACCTACGGCCACGCGAAGCTGTTCTATGACGCCGCGATCGACGCCAAGGCCTCGGCCCGGGTGTTCCTGTACGAGACGTGGCACGACATCGTCTGGGCCGGCGGCGAGGCCGCTTGGCGAGAACGCCTCGATACCGACCTGACCGTCTGGGAGGCGATCGTCGACCACGTCAACACGAACCGCAATGCGGGCTCCGAGATGTTGGTCGTCCCCGCCGGTCAGGCGATGGCGCGGCTCTACGACGAGATCGCCGCCGAAACCGTGCCGGGCGCGACAACGATCCGCGACTTCTTCCATGACGACATCCACCCGAACCCAGCCGGCATGTACTACGTCTCGATGCTCATGTACGCGGTGATTTGGCAGCGCTCGCCGGTCGGCCTTCCCAACACCGTCTACAACGAGTGGAACGCGCCGACCACCGTGGAGGCCGCGCTGGCCGCGCGCCTGCAGCAGCTGGCCTGGGAGACGGCGGCGAGCTACCCGCGATCGGGCGTCCGCGCAACGCCTCGATGACGGCCTGGTTGGTCGTGTCGCGGTCGCAGCAGTCGCGTTTTCGCCGTCGCGCGTGGCGGGGGGCGCGACTTCGCGATGCTGGGTGATGGTGCGCTCCGAACGAGGAGGACGAAGCCCCGCAGGCGAAAGCCGCGGGGCTCGCCGCGTTCGCGCCCCCGCTCGCCCCGACCGGACGCGGTGCGCGGAGCGGGCCGATGCGTCCGTGGCGGGGTCGCGCGAGAGCTCGGTTCGCTCCCGCGTCGGGGGCCCCTCGTCGACGGGCCCCCCCCTCTCGGCCGGCGCGTGGTCAATGATCCTCGGCCGCCCGCCGGATCGCCTCGTGGGCGGTCCACCATTCGCTGCGCGGGCCCGCCGGTGCGGACGTGAACCGGGCGCGAGGCGCGATCGAGCCCGTCGTCTGCGGATCGGGCACGGCGCGCGAGCCGCGATCGAGCGCGAGGAAGTCGAGCGCTCGCTCGCCACGGTCGTACACGGTGGTCTCGTCGATCTCCTCGGCGACCGCGGGGCTCGCCACGAGGCACAGCGCCACGGCTGCGGCGGCGATCTTCTGCTTGGCATCGAACATCTTGCGTCTCCCGTTCTTGCCCACGACAGGATCGTCGCGGGATGACGTCGATGTTGCTCGCCCAACAGAAAAACAAATCCGCCGATCAGAGGAGACGAAGACTTACTTTCACGCCCCCGAACACTCACCTCGGCGGCGGCGCGCCTCCGGCGAGTACGGCTGCGACCGCCGCACCCGCATCCACGATCCGGGCGTCGGACAGCGCGACCGGTTCCGCATCGGGAGGCGGCGGCTCGCCCGGCGCCACCGGCGCCCTCGCGGGGGCGTCGCGGCCGGTCTCCCGCAGGATGCGCTTCGCCGTGGGCCCGTCCAGCGGCCCGCCGGCGATCCGCGCCGCCCGGGCCATCAGCGCGACGACGCCGCCGACGATCGCGGTCGCCGCGGAGGTGCCCCCGAAGGCCGCATAGAGGCCGCCGCGGTCAGCGCCTCCCGGGAAGGCGCGCGCGTCGCCGGCGTAGCCCCAGTCCCCCGGCAGGTCGGTCGCCACGATCGTGCGTCGGCTGAAGGGAACCGTCGTCGCCGCGCCCGCCGCGCGGATCTCCGGCGGCTGGGTCGCGCCCTCGGGATCGAGACGCGCCTGCCGACGGTCGAGCACCTCGGAATCGTCCGAGGGCGCGTAGACGGTGACGGGGCCCCCGTTGCTGTAGCCGGCGCGATAGCCGTAGGCGCTGACGGCGCCGACCGCGATGATCCCCGCCCCCTCGATCTCGGCGAGCGAGGCCGGATAGACGAGCTGGCTCTCCCCGCTGTTGCCGGCGGCGGCGACGATCGGGATGGTCCGGCTGATCGCGACGAGAAGCCGGCGCAGGAGCTCCCAGTCGGGGTCGCGTCCCGCGTCGAGATCGTCCTCGGGCTTCGACCCGTGGAGCGCCGCCCGCTTGCGCGCGCACGCGTCCCCGGAGCCGCCGGCATCCGGCAGGGAGACCATCGGCGCGAGGAGCGGATCGGGGAACTCGCGCGGGACGACGATGACGTCCGCCCGCATCGCCTCCGCATAGAGCAGCGCCGCGACGAGGGATTCCGGATCTGGGTCGAAGGCGGTCTTGATCGGGATCAGGCGCGAATACGGATCGACCCCCGCATAGGCGATCCCGGCCTCCCGCTCCGTCCCGAGCCCGGGGTCCCCGACGATGAGGCCCGCCGCCGCCGTGCCGTGCGCGGGAAAGGCGCGGTCGTAGAAGGCCGTGCGACGGCGTGTCCCGGGGGCGTGACGCAGGCGCGAGACGATGGCGCCGAGGCGCTCCGTCTGGGCCTGCGTGAGCGGGCCGAAGCGGGTGAGGTCCCCGCCGAGCGCGGCGAAGAAGCTGTCCGCCTTTCGCCCTTCGTCCGCCGTCTTCCCTTCCGGCTCCGCGTCGTCGGGCCGATAGCGCGCGCCGGCGGGATGGGTCGCGAGATCGATCGCCTCCGCCCCTGCGACGCTGCCGAGATCCGGGTGGCCCTCGCCCACGCCGACATCGATCAGGGCGACGCGCGCGGGCGAAGCCGTATCGGTCCGCGCCGCCTCGGCGATGGTGTCCCAGACCGTGCGCAGAACACGCGGGCACGGCCCGCCGTCGTCGTCGTCGAGCTCCAGCACGCCGACGGCGACGAGATGCCAGAGGCCGTCATAGGCCTCCTCCACGGACGCCGCTGCGGACGTCGTCTGGTGTTTCGTCTCCGGCACGGCTCGGTCCTCCGTTCGCGCAGCCTCGATCTCACAGCCATTCGTCCCGCGCGGCGGCGATCTCTTCCGCGCAGGCCTCGAGCAGGTAGGGCAGGAAGCGGCGGGCGAGCGCCTTGCCCGCCTGCGTGTCGCTCGCATAGTGCAGCCCCGCCCATTCGCGGTTCTCCGCGACGCGCTGCGCCGCCGCGAACAGCTCCGTCGTCGCCGGATGCTCCGGCAGCAGCGTCGTGAACGCGTAGGCTACGGAGAACGACTGGAAGGCGTGGTTGCTCGGATAGGCGAGATGGGGCGGGTTCGGCAGGATCGGCCTCAGCCGAGGCTCGATCTGGTTCGGCCGCGGGCGCCCGAAGCGGTCCTTGTAGAGGAAGCCGACATAGGCGCACAGCGAGAGGATGGTCTGGAACAGGCCGTTCGTCGCGTCGTAGCCGTCGAGCCCGTCCACCCCGAGAGGGCGCGTGAAGGCGGAGACGTCGAGGCCGGCCTCCAGCAGGATGTCGGGGCGCCGCCGCTCGCGTTCCTCGACCCGTGCCTGCTTCTCGAGCAGCGCCTCGGTCTCGACCCGCGTCTCGTCGGGGTCCGGCGGAGGCGCGATGTCGAGGCGCTCCCAGGGCAGGTCCCGGACCGCCAGCGACGAGGGCAGCGGCGCGAGGTGCAGGCGGCGCACGGCCTCGGCGGGGAAGAGACCCGCCCAGCCGCCGAGCGCGTTGCCGTCGAGGCCGGACTTGGTCTTCGTCTTGGTCTTGGTTTTCGTCTTGGTCTTGGTCTTCGTCAGAGCGCTCCCGCCGAGCGGGGCGACGAAGGGCCGGCGCGTCGCGCCGGGGCCGCCGACATCGGGTGGCGGCGCCGCCACGGGCCTCCCCACGGGCACGAGGAGCCCGCCGCGCACCATGAAGCGCCCGGCGTTCAGGACCGCTGCGGTTCGGGAGGGAGACGCAACGTCGGTCATGGGTCTCGTCCTTTCACTCGTCCTGCGTGAGCGGCCGGCCGGTCAGCCGCGCACGCGCGGGACGCCGGCCTTGATCAAGCCCTCGACGAACGCCCCCCCGCCGCCGGAGCGCACCAACGGGTAATGCGCCTCGCGCAGCCCGGCGATGGAGAAGTCCGGCTCCATCGTCTCCAGCCGCGCCAGGGCGGCGCGCGCGTTCTCGCGCTCGTCGAGCTGGGCGTAGCTGGAGACGAGGAAACGCAGCGCCGCGATGAAGCCCGGGCGCTCCTCGAGCACCAGCCGGCCGGCGCGCACGGCGTCCTCGTGCCGCCCGGCGAGGGAGGCGTTGATGCAAACGGACGTATCGAAATAGTAGCGGTAGGGGCTGAACCCGCCGAGCTGCCGCGCCCAGCGCGCGCACGCGAGACCCGTCGGCGCCCGCCCGATATAGGCGTGCGTCATGGCGTAGAGGTCCCAGGTCAGCGGCTGGAACGGGTTGATGGCGATCGCGCGCTCGAACAGGTCCGCGGCGACGTCGTACTCGCCGAAGAGGAAGGCGCGCACGTGCCCGGTCAGCGCGAGGACGAGGGCGTTGTGCGGCTCGCGCGCCACCGCTGCCTGGCTGAGCGCCTGGGCTTCGTCGAGCTCGGCGAGCGTGTCCGCCCCGTAGCGCTGGCCGATGCGCAACGTCTTCAGGAAGGCGAGCCAGGCGCTCGCCTGGGCGCTGGGCCCTGCTGCGAGCGCGGCGCGCAGGGTGCGGTCGGCGCGGTCGAGATCGGCGGCGCCGAGGCGGAACATGGCGTCGACGGCGGAGAGCACGAGGCCGCCGGGGCCGCCGTCCCGCTCGCGATCCTCGACGAGAAGCTGAAGCAGCCTGTCCACGGCCCGGCGCACCGTCGGGAACAGCGCGTTCGGCTCGGGCTCGAAAAGCAGGCGAGGCGGCACCGGCTCGCTGTCGATCCACACGACGGCGCGATCGGCGGTCCGCTGGACGGTGAGGCTCAGGCGCAGCGCGCCGGCGGCGCCCACGAGCCGCGTCTGGAACAGGTAGTCGAGGCCGGGCAGAAGCGCGTCGGGCGCCGCCGCCTGGATCGGGCTCGCATCGGCGCCGAGCTGCGAGACGGCGATCTCGCCGGTCTCGATCAGGCTCTTGGCGACGAGCTCACCGACGCGCTCGACGGCGACCATCGCGGCCGGATCGCCGATCGCCACGGGCAGAAGCCCCACGCGCACGAGCGGGCGCGCGCGGCCGGCGCCGTCGTCGCCGCGCTGGATCGGTGCGGCGGGCGTGCGGGGCGTGCGCCGGCGCGCCTCGTCACCGGGTGCGTCGCGAGGAGGAGGCGCGGCGCCGCTCGCCTGCCGGTTGGCCCAGGCCTGCCGCTCGATCGTGAGCCACTCCTCGAACTCGGGGTCGCCGACGTCGAGCCCCTCGAGCAGGTCCGATCCGTCCTCGAGCGTCCCGGCCTTCTCGCCGTCCCGGACGTCGATCCAGACCCTCTCGAGCGAGAGCGAGATCGTGTTCTTGTCGGCGACGAGGATCTCCTCGGCCACGGGGCCCAGCGCCTTGCGCATCTCGCTGAGCGCCTGGCGGAGGCAGGCGCCGCCCTGCTCTTCCCGGCGATCGCTCCACAGCTTGTCGCGCAGCCAGACGCGGCTGCGCGAGCCCCGCGGCGAGAGGGCGAGAAGAGCGAGGAGCGCACGAACCTTCGGGCCCAGGGGCGTGTGGTCGCGCCCCGCGGCGTCGGTCACCTGGAGGGGGCCGAGCAGGTGGACACGACAGACCATGCCTGCGGGCAGGCTCGCCATGATGCTTGGTCTCGAAGTGTTTTGATCCGGACAGAAGTCTAGGCGATGATCTTCGACCGCGCAAGAAAAAGACCTCCTGACGTTACGGAAGTAAATAGAACAAAATTCAGGATGTCTTCGTGGTTCATAGTCGAAGCGAGCGCCGCCGGCGCGCGCTCCCGCGGCGCCGTGGCGTTCCGTCCCGTGCTGGCCGATTGCTGGCATGCGTCCGCGCTCCCGATGCGACGGCGCCGCCGGTGCGGCCCGTCACGTCCGCCGGGATGGTCCACGCCCGGCGTCAGCGCGGCGTCAGCGCTGCGTCAGCGCGCGCCCGAACCGTCGTTTTCGGCCCCCGGCGGGGCGTCGTCGTCCGCGGCGGCGCGCGCGGGCGTCTCGGCGAGGAGGCGCGAGACGAGCTGCGCCTGGCGGCGCGCGCCGGTCTTCTCGAAGACGTGCTTGAGATGCGTGCGCGCGGTCGCGTGCGAGATGCCGGCGCGGCGCGCATAGGCGCCGATCCCCTCGCCGCGCAGCATCTCCCGGGCGCAGCACGCTTCCGCGGGCGTCAGCCCGAACCGCAGCTGCAGGTCGGCGAGGGACGGCGACGCGTCCCGGAGCTCGGGCAGGAACAGGGCGGCGACGGGGCCGCACCCGTCGGGGTCGCTCGCACGCGCCAGCGGGACGAGGCGGGCGAGCAGCGGATCGTCGTCGCCCTCCGCGGCGATCAGGACGCTGCGCCGACGCGGTCCGCCGGCGACGGCGTGGCGCAGGTCGGCCGTCGCTTTCGGCGAGCCGGCGCGCAGCTTGCCGTCGGCGGCGCAGACGAGCCGCCGCGCGTCGAGGATGCGACGCGCCGGCGCCGTCGCGAACAGGACGCGCGCCTGGCGATCGAGCAGGACGATCCCCGTCTCCAGATGCGCGAGGGCGTGGACGAGGGCGTCCTCCACGCGGCCTCCCTGGGCGCGCAGGCTCGGGCGCGGCGCCGGGGCCGCGGCGGGACGCGTCTCGTGGTGATGAAGGACGAGGTTCATGTCGGTCTCCCGGTCTCGCGTTCGGATGCGCGATCGGTACACCGGCCCCGTGATCGACCCGTGAGGGGCCCGTCAGCGCAGCGCCGCGGCCCCGTCAGCCCGCACGCTTCGTCGCCGTCGCCTCCCCGGAGCCGAGACGCAGCAGCCGCGGACGCCAGACCCCGAGCACCACGTTGGCCACGGCGATCGCCGCGACCACCGCGAGCGTGCCCCATTCCAGCGTGACCAGCTCGGCGAGGGCGCCGGGCGGCGCCTCGCCCCGCGCGATCCGTTCGGAGACGGTCGCCGCGTGGTCCGCCTTGGCGCTCACGATGGTGAGGGTGCCCTTGAACATGAGGATCCCGAGCAGCGCCTTGATCCAGACCCAGCCGAGGTCGAGAAACGGGCGGTGCACGATCATCGACACGAGGCCCGAGACGAGCGCCACCGCCAGCGAGGGCAGGAGGACGTAGTCGCTGATGACCGTGATCGACCGCCTCAGGTCGGCATAGGCCGCGGGCGTCTCCTGCGGCGCCGCCAGGAGCAGGATCGCATAGCAGGCGAGCCCGCCGAGCAGCCCCCCGGCGGCGAGCGAGTGCAGGATCTTCACGGCCTTGCGCATGGGACACCTCTCCGGCGGCGCAGCCCATTCGTTGTAGGGCGACCCGCGCCGCGGTGAAGGGGCGCCGACGATCCGCGGGTGGCTCTCTATTTTCCGCACCGCAGCAATTTCTTTCCCAAATCGCGGGGCGCCCCCTTGACTCCGGGGCGGCTCTGCAGCAGATGAATGAGCGTTCACTCAGTGTGAATGAGCGTTCATTCAGGCTCTGCGTCGTCGCGGTCTACCGTGAACGCTCCCGCGCGGCGTCCCGTCCGTCGCGCCACCCGTCGCGTATGCCGATCCGGAAAGGAACCCGTCCGTGGACGATCAGGCGCTGACCCAGCACGAGCCCGTTCAGGCGCAGGACAAGCGCGCCGCGATCCTCAACGCGGCCGAGACCTGCTTCGCGCGCAGCGGCTTCCACCGCACGACGATGCAGGACATCGCGGCGGAGGCCGGGATGTCCGTGGGCAATCTCTACCGCTATTTCGCCAACAAGGACGCGGTCATCGTCGGGCTCGGCGAGCGGGATCGGGCCGAGGTGGCGCGGGACTTCGCCCGCCTGGACGAGGCCGAGGACTTCCTCGCCGCCTTCCGCGCCGTCGGCGAGAAGCACCTGCGCGACGCGCCCGCCACGCGCACCGCCATCTGCCTCGAGATCTGGGCGGAGGCGACGCGCAACGCGACCTTCGCCGAGCTCACCCGCGCCTTCGAGACCGAGGTCACCGGACGCCTGGAGCGCGCCTTCGCCGCCGCCCAGGCGCGCGGCGCGATCAAGGCGAAGGCCGATCCGCGGGCGCTCGCCATCACCATCGGCACGCTGGCCGACGGGCTCTACGTGCGTCGCGGCGTCTCCCACGCCTTCGATGCGGAGGCCGAGATCGACCGCATCCTGGCGCTCGTCGGCGCCATCCTGAACGGCGCCATCGATTGCGTCATCGCGCCGTCCTCCGGCGCCGCCCCTTGCCATTCCGACGCCGCGGCGGATGCGCCCGGCGACGCTTCCTGAGGTCTTTCCCCATGATCGCCTCGCGCATCGCATCGGTCGCCATCGTCATCGGCGCCGTCGCCTGGGTCGCCTCCGGCCAGGAGGTGATCACCAGGATCCTCGGCGAGCCCACCGCCGCCGTCGCCGCCGCACCGGAGCCCGCCCCCGCCGTCTCGGCGGAGGAGAACCTGTTCTCGGTCGCCGTCCAGCGCGTCTCGGTGGAGGACCACGCCCGCGCCATCACGCTCTCGGGCTTCACCCGCGCCGACCGGCGCGCCGACGCGGTCACCCGCGCCCAGGGCGTCGTCGTCGAGCTGCCCGTGCGCCGCGGCGACCGGGTGGAGAACGGCGACGTGATCGCCGTCCTTTCCGACGAGGCGCGCGAGAGCAACGTCCTGCAGGCCCGCGCGCGGCTGGAGCAGCGCGAGGCCGAGTACGAGGCCAAGAGCCGGCTGATCGAGAACGGCACCCTGCCGGTGCTGGACCGGGTGGAGCTCGAGGCGAACCTCAAGGCCGCCGAGGCGGCGCTCGCGCAGGCGCAGGCCGAGCGCGACCGCGGCGTGGTGCGCGCGCCGATCGCGGGCATCGTCGACGCGGTTCCGGCCGAGCTCGGCCAGGCGCTGCAGGTCGGCGACCCGATCGCCGAGATCATCGCCCTCGATCCGATGCTCGTCGTCGTCGAGGTCGCCGAGCGTCAGCTCGGCGGCGTCGCGGTCGGCGACCCGGCCACCGTGCGGCTCGTCACCGGCCAGACCGCCGAGGGCGCGGTGCGCTTCGTCTCGAACCGCGCGAGCGAAGGCACGCGCACCTACCGGGTCGAGATCGGCATCGACAACGACGACGGCGCCATCGCCGACGGCGTCACGGCCGAGGCGACGCTGCGGCTCGCGGCGGTGCCCTCCGCCCGCATCCCGCGCTCGGCGCTGACCTTCTCGAGCGAGGGCGCGCTCGGCGTGCGCCTCGTCGACGAGGAGGACCGGGTCGGCTTCGCGCCGGTCACGCTGGTCGAGGACGGGCGCGAGACGATCTGGGTCGCGGGCCTTTCGGACGGGGCACGGATCATCGTCCAGGGCCAGGATTTCGTGGTGGAGGGCCAGCGGGTCGCGCCGGTCCCCTTCGCCGTCGCCGCGCGCCGCTGAGCGCGCGCCTCGACGCCAACGCTTTCACGGGAGCCCGGCCGCGCGCCGGGGCATGATGATGGGCCGCATCGTCGACTACGCCATCTCGCACGCGCGCCTGACGCTGTCCGTGCTCGTCTTCCTGCTTCTGGCCGGCTTCATGGCCTACCAGAGCATCCCCAAGGAAGCCGAGCCGGACGTGCAGGTCCCGCTCGTCTATGTCGGGCTCCACCTCAACGGCATCTCGCCGGAGGATTCCGAGCGGCTGCTGCTGCGGCCCATGGAGACGGAGCTGAAGTCCGTCGAGAGCGTCAAGGAGATGCGCTCGGCCGCCTACGAGGGCGGCGGCTTCGTGCTGCTCGAGTTCGAGGCGGGCTTCGACGGCGACGCGGCGCTCGCCGACGTGCGCGCCAAGGTCGACACCGCCCGCTCGCAGCTGCCGCGGGACGCCGACGAGCCGACGGTGGAGGAGGTCAACCTCTCGCTCTTCCCCGTCCTCGTCGTGGCGCTCGGCGGCGACCTGCCGGAGCGCACGCTCCTGCGGCTCGCCCGCGACGCGGAGACCGCGATCGAGCAGGTGCCCGGCGTGCTCTCGGCGGAGATGAAGGGCGCGCGCGACGAGGTCGTCGAGATCATCGCCGAGCCGATGCTGCTGCGCTCCTACGGGCTCGACCTCACCGACGTGATCAACGCCTTCAACGCCGGCAACAGCCTCGTCGCCGCGGGCGCGATCGAGGGCGAGAGCGGGCGTTTCGCGGTGAAGGTGCCCGCGCTGATCGAGACGGCGCAGGACATCCTCGACTTCCCCATCGCCGCCTCCGGAGACGCGGTGGTGCGCCTCGGCGACGTCGCGGAAGTGCGCCCGACCTTCAAGGACGCGGACTCGATCACCCGCATCAACGGCAAGCCGGCCATCGTGCTGGAAGTCTCGAAGCGCACCGGCGCCAACCTGATCGAGACCGTCGACGCCGTGAAGGAGACCGTGCTGGCGCTCCAGGCCGCGTGGCCGGCCACGGTCGATGTGACCTTCACGCAGGACAAGTCCGGCGACATCCGCACCATGCTGCACGAGCTGCAGAACTCGGTCGCGACCGCGGTGCTGCTGGTGGCCGTGATCATGCTCTACTCGCTCGGTGCGCGCGCCTCGCTGTTCATCGGCATCGCCATCCCGGGCGCGTTCCTGGCGGGCATCCTCGGGCTCTATCTCGCCGGGCTCACCGTCAACATCGTCGTCCTGTTCTCGCTCATCCTCGCGGTCGGCATGCTCGTCGACGACGCCATCATCGTCTCCGAATTCGCCGAGCGGCGCATGGCGGAGGGCATGCCGGCGCCGCAGGCCTACGCGCTCGCGGCCAAGCGCATGGCCGGGCCGGTGACGGCGGCCACCGCGACGCGCATCGCCGCCTTCTCGCCGCTGCTGTTCTGGCCGGGCATCGTCGGCGAGTTCATGATGTACATGCCGATCACGCTGATCGCGACGCTCTCGGCCTCGCTCGTGATCGCGCTGATCTTCACGCCGACGCTCGGCGCGCTGCTCGCCAAGCCCCCGAAGGAGATCCACGAGGAGGGCATGCTCCCGCAGCGCGGGGCCTACATGCGCCTGATCCGCGTGGTGACCCGCCATCCCCTCGTCACCATCGTGCTGACGATCGCGCTCCTCGTCTCGGTGGTGCAGACCTACGGGCGCTACGGCAACGGCGTCGAGTTCTTCCCCGAGGTCGAGCCCGAGTTCGCCCTCGTCCAGGTGCGGGCGCGCGGCAACATGTCGATCGCCGAGAAGGACGGGCTCGTGCGCACCGTCGAGCAGCGGCTGCTCGGCATGGAGGAGCTCGAGACGGTCTACGCCCGCGTCGGCGGCGGCGATCGCGGCTCGCAGGAGGTGACCGAGGACACGATCGGCACGATCCAGTTCGAGCTCGTCGACTGGCGCGAGCGCCGCTCGGCCTCCGAGATCATGGCCGACATCCGCCTGCGCACGGCGGACATCCCGGGCGCGCTCATCGAGGTGACGAAGCCGCCGGCGGGCCCGCCCACGGGCAAGCCCGTCACGATCGAGATCGGCGCGCTCGATCCCGACGCCCTCTACCCGGCCGCCGAGCGCGTCGCCGAGATGCTGCGCGCCGTCCCGGACGTGCGGGACGTCGACGACGGCCTGCCGCTGCCCGGCGTCGACTGGACGCTCGAGGTCGACAAGGCCGAGGCCGCCCGCTACGGCGCCAACGCCATCACGGTGGGCAACATGGTCCAGCTCGTGACGAACGGGCTCAAGGTCACGGAGTACCGTCCCAGCAACACCGACACGTCGGTGGACATCCTGGTGCGCTTCCCGCCCGACCGGCGCGACCTGAACCAGCTCGACGAGCTGCGGGTGGAGACGCCCGCGGGCTCGGTGCCGATCGCGAACTTCGTCACCCGCGAGCCGGCGCCGCGCGTGGGCCTGATCAACCGCGTCGACGGCCGCCGCGTGGTCACGGTGACGGCGAACGTCGCAGAGGGCGTGCAGTCCGCCGCCGTGCAGCAGGCGGTGATGGGCGAGCTCGCCGCGATGGATCTCGGGCCGGGCATCACCTGGCGGATGAAGGGCGAGGACGAGGAGCGCGAGAAGGCCGGCGCCTTCCTCACCCAGGCCTTCGGCGCGGCTTTGTTCCTGATTTTCGCGATCCTGCTCGCGCAGTTCAACAAGTTCTCGAGCGTGCTGATCACCCTCTCGGCCGTGGTGATGTCGACCATCGGCGTCCTGATCGGCCTGATGGTGATGGGCCAGGCCTTCGGCGTGGTGATGACCGGCATCGGCATCATCGCCAATGCGGGCGTGATCGTGAACAACAACATCGTGCTCATCGACACCTACGACCGCCTGCGGCGGGAGGGGGTGGCGGCGCGCGAGGCGATCCTGCGCACCTGCAACGAGCGCGCCCGCCCGGTGATGCTCACCGCCGTCACCGCCGTTCTCGGCGTGCTCGGCATCGCCTTCGGCGTGAACATCGACCTCGTCAACCGCGGCATCGACGTCGGCGCGCCCTCGACGCAATGGTGGGTCCACCTCTCGACCGCCATCGTCTTCGGCCTGTCCTTCGCGACGCTGCTCACGCTGATCGTCACCCCCGCCATGCTGATGACGCTCGCCGACCTCGCCGCCTGGCGCGACCGCCGGCGGGAGCGGCGCGCCGAGCGCAGGGCCGCGCGGATGGCGGCGAAGGAGGCGGCGGCGATGCCGGCTGAGTGAGCGGGCTTCCGGAGCTGGAGAGTCGCCGGCTTTCGTGTCGGTGAGCGACGGATGCCGCTAGCCGGCGATCTCCCCTCTCCCTCGCGGCTCCTCGGTGCACACATTTCCTTCAGTCGAGCGTCGGCGACCGCGTGCTCGGGGAGCGGACGAGCGGCGCTCGTCTTTCCTTCCCCTACAGGGAAGGAGAAAGGCTCGGCGCCCGTCGAGCAGCTCCGCGACGTCGCTCGTCCTCGGCTGCCGGCGGCGCGGAACGATGTGTGAAGAGACGAGCCACGACGGGGAGGGGAACGGGCGTCGCGCTCGTGGTCAGGCGCCGCGAACCCCGGAGCGTCGTGACGCCGGAGGTCTTCAGCGGAGCGGAGCTACCCCCTCCGCGACAGCGCCTCCACCACCTCCGCGTCCGTCGTCTGGTCGAAGTTCTCGTAATAGAGCCCCACCGCGTGGAAGGGATAGGGCGTCGCGAGCGCCACGACCTCGTCGGCCTCCTCGCGCAGGGCCTCCACCGTCTCGATCGGGGCGACCGGGACGGCGAGGATGCGGCGGGCGGCGCCGGCCTTCTTCAGGGCGCGCAAAGCCGCCTTGGCGGTGGAGCCGGTGGCGACGCCGTCGTCGACGACGATCACCGTCTTGCCGCGCACGTCGAGCGGGGGCCTGTCGCCGAGATAGGCGCGTCGGCGCCTCTCGATCTCGGCGAGCTCGCGGTTCTTGGTCTCCTCCAGATAGGCCGCGTCGGCGCCGGCCATCCGGGCGGTGTGCTCGTCGATGACGACCTGCGGGTCGGCGCCGTCGACCACGGCGCCGATGCCGTATTCCGCATGGCCCGGCGCGCCGATCTTGCGCACCATGACGAGGTCGAGCGGCGCGTCGAGCGCGTCGGCCACCTCGACCGCGACGGGCACGCCGCCGCGGGGCAACGCCAGCACGATCGTGCCCTCGCCCCTGTGCGGAGCGAGGGTCTTGGAGAGCGCCTGGGCGAGGCGGCGGCCCGCCTCGATGCGGTCCCGGAACATCATCGCGTCACCAGATGCGTCTCGAACCAGCCCTTGGCGAGGTCGGTCACGCGCTCGAGCGCGCCCTTCTCCTCGAAGAGATGCGTCGCGCCGGGCACGATCTCCATCTTCTTCTCGCAGGTCAGCGCATCGAGCGCGCGCTGGTTCAGGGGCAGCACCTCGACGTCCTCGCCGCCCACGATCAGCAGCGTCGGCGCGCGGACCTGCTCGAGGGCGATCCCGGCGAGATCCGGCCGCCCGCCGCGGGAGACCACGGCGCGGACCGCGCCGGGCAGGCGCGTCTCGGCGACGAGCGCCGCGGCCGCCCCCGTCGAGGCGCCGAAGAAGCCGATCGGCGTGTCTCCGAGGCCGGAATGCGTGCGCACCCAATGCGTCGTGTCGACGAGGCGTTCCGAGAGGAGATTGATGTCGAACACGTTCTCCCGGTTCGCCATCTCGCCCGAGAGCAGCAGGTCGAACAAGAGCGTGCCGAATCCCGCCCGGCGCAGCTCCTCCGCGACCTGGCGGTTGCGCGGCGACAGCCGGCTCGAGCCCGAGCCGTGGGCGAAGACGACGAGCCCGCGGCCCGGGGCGGGCAGCGCGAGCTCGCCGGGGAGGTTCATCGGCTCGACATTGATGTCGATGGGCGGCGCGGCCGGGCGGATGGTCTCGGTGTCGGCCATGGGTCGCCTCCTTTCGTGTATCGGTCTCCCCGGAGAAGTCGCGGAGTGGGCGTGGAGTTTCGTGAGCAAGCACGGCTCGGCCTTCCGCGCGACAGGGGGCCGCGCGGCGCATATGTCGCGCAACGGCTCTTTCCAGCCTGCGTTGCCGTTCGGTCTCCAGCTTGGCGGCGCGTCCGCCGCACCCGACGGGAGCATGCATGCAGCGCGCGACGAAGCGGCGCCTTAGCGTCGCAGCGGGCGTCCTCGGCGCCTTCATCCTCGGTCTCGTCCTCGCCGCCCTGATCGGCGAGCCCGTCACCTCGCGCGTCCAGAGCGCGGCGGGCGCCGTGCAGAGCCTCGTTTCCGGCGGCGAGGAGGAGGAGAGCGGCGAGGGGCAGGAGCGCCCGCCGACCGCGGTCACCTTCGCCGCGGTCGAGACCGGCGTCGCGGAGGAGCTCTACCGCGCCGTCGGAGAGGTCGCGGCGGAGAACCGCGTGCGCGTCACGCCCTCCGTGCCGGGCATCGTGGAGAGCGTCGAGATCGGCGACGGCGAGCGAGTCGCGGAGGGCGACACGCTGGTCCTGCTCGACAACGACCAGCAGGAGGTCGCCCTCGACGCGGCGCAGGCGGCGCTCACCCAGGCGCGCGAGGCCTACGAGCGCACGCAGACGCTCATCGAGGACGGCTACGCGACCGAGGCCGAGCTCGAGCGCGACCGCACCGCCTTCATCGAGGCCCGGGCCGACGTCGAGCGCGCGCGCCAGATGCTCGACGATCGCGCCGTGCGCGCGCCGTTCGCCGGCGAGGTCGGCATCGTCGCGGTGGACGAGGGCGCCTACGTCCAGCCCGGCGAGATGCTGGCGAGCCTCGCCACGACGGGCGACCTGGTCGTGCGCGTTTCCGTGCCGCCGCTCGTGGCGCGGGGGCTCTCGCCGGGGGACGCCGTCACCGTGGAAGGTCCGCAGGGCGAGACCTACGACGCGAAGATCGCCTCCGTCTCGCCGCTGGCGGACCCGCGGTCCCGCACGGTCGCCGTGGAGGCCGCGATTCCCGAGCCGGGCGCGCTGCGGCCGGGCTCCTTCGCCTCGGTCTCGCTCGTCGAGGCGCGCCGCGAGAACGCGCTGTTCGTGCCCGCCGAGGCGATCCTGCTCCAGGGCCAGCTCGCCTTCGTCTTCAAGCCGACGCAGGAGATGACGGCCGAGCGCCGGCGCGTCGAGGTCGGCGTGCGCCGCGCCGGGCGCGTCGAGATCCGCGAGGGGCTCCTCCCGGGCGATCGCGTCGTCGTCGAGGGCAAGCAGAAGCTCTCCGCCGGCATGCGCATCGCGCCGGCCGGGGAAGGGGGCCCGTCGGGCGGTCCGCCGGACGGCGGCGCCCGGCAGGAGGCGAATGCGGGAGAGAGCGGATGAGCCTGCCCTCGATCTCCGTCCGTCGTCCGGTCCTCGCCGCGACGATCGCGCTCCTCGTCGTCGTTCTCGGCGTGGCGGCGCTCCTGTCCATGCCGGTCCGAGAGTACCCGGACATCGAGCGCCCGGTCGTCTCGATCACGACCGTCTATCCCGGCGCCGCGCCGGAGGTGGTGGAGCGCGACGTCACCCGCATCGTCGAGGATTCGCTCTCGGGCGTGACCGGCGTCGAGCTGATCCAATCGACCTCGAAGGCCGGCGCCTCGACGGTCGACGTCACCTTCGACCTCGGCCGCGACATCGACGCCGCCGCCTCCGACGTGCGCGAGAACGTCTCCGCCGTGCGCAACGACCTGCCCGACGCCATCGAGGAACCGGTCGTCGCCAAGGCCGCGGCGGACGCGCAGGCGATGATGTGGCTGACGCTGCAGAGCGACGTGCGCGACACGCTCGCGCTCACCGATCTCGCCGAGCGTCGGCTGAAGGACCCGCTCTCGGTCCTTCCCGGCGTCTCGCAGGTGCTCGTCGGCGGAGCCCAGCGCTACGCCATGCGCGTCTCCCTCGACGTCTCGGCGATGGCGGCGCGCGACGTCACCGCCGCGGACGTGACCCGCGCCCTCAGGGCGGAGAACATCGAGGTGCCGGCCGGACGCATCGTCGGTGAAAGCCGGGAATTCACGGTGCGCACCAACACCCGCCTCGACGCCCGGCGGGATTTCGCCGACCTCGTCATCCGCGAGGGTGGGCCGGGCGGCGCGCGGATCACGCTCGGCGACGTCGCGGACGTGAGCGTCGGCCCCGAGGACCGGCGCTCGGCGGTCTTCACCGACGGCGAGCCGGCGGTCGGGCTCGGCATCATCCGCGCCACCGGCGGCAACACCGTCGCCGTGGCGGATCGGGTGCTGGCCGAGGTGGAGACCCTGCGCGAGAGCCTGCCGGCCGACATCTCGATCACGACGTCCTACAATCAGGCCGTCTTCGTGCGTCAGTCGATCGAGGAGGTGGTGACGACGCTCGGCATCACCGCCGTGCTCGTCGTCGCGGTGATCTTCCTGTTCCTCGGCTCGCTGAAGGGCACGCTGGTGCCGGCGGTGACGATCCCGGTCTCGCTGATCGGCACGTTCGGGGTGCTCTATCTCGTCGGCTTCTCCATCAACGTGCTGACGCTGCTCGCCCTCGTCCTGTCCATCGGCCTCGTCGTCGACGACGCCATCGTCGTGCTGGAGAACGTCACCCGCCGGCGCGAGGAGGGGGAGCCGAAGCTCGCCGCCGCCGTGAACGGCGCGAACGAGGTCTTCCTCCCTGTCGTCGCGACGACGCTGGTGCTCGTCGCCGTGCTCGCGCCGATCGCGGCGCTGACGGGGACGATCGGGCGGCTGTTCACCGAGTTCGCGGTGGCGCTGATGACGGCGATCGTGATCTCGTCCTTCCTCGCGCTGACCGTCGGCGCGGCGATCGCCTCCGTCGTCGCTGAGCCGGCACGTGGCGCGAACGAGGAGCGCCGCGGCGGCTGGCGGGCCGCGATCGCGAAGCCGCTCTCCTGGTTCGGCAAGGGCATCGACAAGCTCGAGGCCGGCTATTCCCGCCTCGTCGGCTGGCTCGTGCGCCACGCCTGGATCGCGGTGGTCGCCTGCGTCGTGCTCGGCGCGGGCGGCTACGGACTGCTGCAGAGCCTGCCCTCGACGCTCGCGCCCGACGAGGACCGCGGCTTCGTCATCGTGCCGACCTCGACCGCCCAGGGCTCGACCATCGACGAGACGATCGCCGCGCTCGACGCGGTGCGGGAGATCGTCGCGCAGTACCAGGGCGAGGGGAAGCCGGTGGACGGCACCACCGCGCTCGTCGGCGTCGGTGGCGGCGGCGCGCCGGACGTGACGAGCGGCATCATGATCGTGCGCCTGAAGCCCTGGGGCGAGCGCGAGACGAGCCAGATGGACCTCGTCGACGAGCTGCGCGGGAAGATCGCCGCCCTGCCGCAGGCGCGCGCCGTGCCGATCAACCCGTCGGGCCTCGTGCCGCAGGGCTTCGGCAAGCCGGTGCAGTTCGTGCTGCAGGGGCCGGACTACGAGACGACCGAGGGCTGGGCCCGCGAGCTCGTCTCCTGGGCCCGCGCCGAGGCGCCGGTTCAGGCGCTCGAGCTCGATTTCGACCGCGCCACCCCGCAGGTCGAGGTCGCGATCGACCGCGACCTCGCCGCCGAGCTCGGCCTCGACGTCGCCGAGATCGGCGACGCGCTCCGCATCGTGCTCGGCGGGGACGACATCACCGACTGGGTCTACGAGGGCGAGACCTACGAGGTGATCGTGCGCGCCCTGCCGCGGGACCGCGCCGCGCCGGTCGATCTCGGCCAGGTCCAGGTGCGCACCCGCGGGGGCGAGCTCCTGCCCTTGTCGATCGTCGCCGACACGAGCGTGATCGGCGCGCCCGACGCCTACCGCCGGGTCGACCGCCGCCCGGCCATGGTGATCACCGCCGTGCCCGACGGGGCCGCGCTCGGGACCGTGATCGAGCGCTTCCAGGGGAAGGCGGACGAGATCCTCCCCACCCGCGGCGACACGGCGACGCTGGGGCTCTCGCGGGAATTCATGAAATCGACGACCGGCATCTGGAGCGTCTTCGGGCTCGCGCTGATTGTCGTCTTCCTCACGCTCGCGGCCCTGTTCGAGAGCTTCGCCTTCCCGGTGGTGATCCTGGTCGCGGTGCCGCTCGCCGTCGCGGGCGGCCTGTTCGCGCTCTTCGTCGCCGGGCTCTCCTTCAACATCTACTCCCAGATCAGCCTTCTGCTGCTCGTCGGGCTCCTCGCCAAGAACGCGATCCTCGTCGTCGACTTCGCCAACGACCGCCGCGGCGAGGGCAAGGAGATCGTCGAGGCGACGCTGGAGGCGGCGCGCACGCGCTTCCGGCCGATCCTGATGACCTCCATCGCCACCGGCTTCGGCGCCGTGCCGCTCGCCCTCGCCACCGGCGCCGGCGCGGAGGCGCGCTCGACCATCGGCATCGTCATCCTGGTGGGCATCGCGGTGGCCACCGCCGTCACGCTGCTGGTCGTACCGGGGCTCTACGTGCTCTTCGCCAAGGTGGCGAAGGTCCCGGGGCGGCGGCAGAAGCGGGTGTCGCGGGAGCTCGAGGAGGCGCGGCAGGGGCGCGAGGAGGAGCGGGCGCAGGCGGCGGAGTAGCGGGCAGTGCGCCGTCGGGCGCTTGCCACGCCCCGCCGGGTTCGGCCAAGCTGCGCGCCGGACCTCGGAGGATCGCCCGTGAAGCTGTTGCCGCATCTGTTGAGGCGCTTCGTGGCGAAGGGGCGCCTGACCGTGATCGATCACGCGGGCGCGCGTCACGCGTTCGGCTCCGGCGAGGACGGGCCCGCGGTGACGATCCGCTTCACCGACGCGAAGGTCGAGCGCGAGATCTTCCTCAATCCGGAGCTTCGGGCGGCGGAAGCCTACATGGACGGGCGGCTCGTCTTCGAGGAGGGCTCCGGCGTCTTCGACCTGCTCCGGCTGTTCTCCGTCAACCGCGCCGGGCTCGGAAGCCATCCGCTCCAGCAGGCGCTGCGCCGTTCCTGGAAGGCGCTGCGGGGCGTGCATCAGGCGAACGAGCGCGGCCGCGCGGCGAAGAACGCGAGCGCGCACTACGACCATCCCGAGAGCTTCTACCGGCTGTGGCTCGACGAGCGCATGGCCTATTCCTGCGCCTATTTCGAGCGCCCCGACCAGAGCCTCGAGGACGCGCAGCTCGCCAAGTTCCGCCACATCGCCGCGAAGCTGAAGCTCGAGCCGGGGATGCGGGTGGCGGAGATCGGCTCGGGCTGGGGCGGGCTCGCGATCTACCTCGCCAAGGTCTGCGGGGCGCAGGTGACGGCGATCAACGTCAGCCCCGACCAGCTCGCGGCCTCGCGCGCCCGGGCCGAGGCCGCCGGCGCGGCGGGGTCGATCGCCTTCGTCGAGCAGGACTACCGCGAGCTGACCGGGAGCTTCGACCGGGTGGTCTCGGTCGGCATGATGGAGCATGTCGGCGTCGCCCATTTCGACGCCTACTTCGCCGCCGTCTCGCGGCTCGTCGCCCCCGGCGGCTTCGCCCTGATCCACGCGATCGGGCGGATGTCCCCGCCCGGCTCGACCGCGCCGTTCATCCGCAAGTACATCTTCCCCGGCGGCTACGTGCCGGCGCTCTCCGAGGTGTTCGCCTCGACCGAGCGCAGCCGCCTCTGGGTCGCCGACTGCGAGATCCTGCGGCTGCATTACTACTGGACGATCAAGGCCTGGCGCGAGCGGTTCACCGCCCGCCGGGCGGAGGTGGCGGCGCAGATGGGCGAGCGCTTCGCCCGCATGTGGGAATTCTACCTCGCCGCCGTCGAGCTCGGCTTCCTCGACGGCTCCAACATGGTCTTCCAGATCCTCGTCGCGCAGACCCGCGACGCGGTGCCGGTGCGGCGCGACTACATGCTCGACGAGGAACGCCGGCTCGCGGCGCTGGAGGCCGAGGCGGCGGTCTGACCCGGCTCGCGCCTCAGGGAGCGAGCGCCCGGTCCTCCGGCTCCGCGATCCCGTAGAGGGCCACCGCGGTCGCGATCGCGAGGTTGAGGCTGTCGGCGCGGCCCTGCATGGGGATGCGCACGAGATCGGTGCAGGCGCCCGCGATCGCCTCGGTGACGCCGGCCTGCTCGTTGCCCATGACGAGGAGGATCGGCGCGCGCAGATCCGCGCGGCGGTAGTGCTGCGAGGCCGGCAGCGCCGTGCCGACCACGCTGCCCGGCCAGCGCGCGGCGAGGGCGAGGAAATCGGCCTCCGAGCCCTCGAAGACCGGCACGGCGAAGATCGAGCCCATCGAGGCGCGCACGGCCTCCACCGAGGCCGGATCGCAGGTCTCGCCGACGAGAAGCACGCCGCCGGCGCCCACCGCGTCCGCCGTGCGCACGATCGTGCCGAGATTGCCCGGGTCGCGCACCCTATCGAGGGCGACGAAGACGCGCGACGCGGCGGGGTCGATCTCCGCGAAGGGGCGGCGCGTCCAGCGGAAGGCGGCCACCACGCTCTGGGGGTTGTCCTTCTTCGCGACCTTGGCGAGCACCTGGTCGTCGACCTCGAGGCACTCGCCGCCCGCCGCGAGGCAGGCCTGGCGCAGGCGGCGCACCACGTCGCGCTCGCGGCCCTCGCGGTGATAGACCAGGATCTCCGGGGCCCGGCCGTTGTCGAGGGCCTCGAGCGCCGTGCGCGCGCCCTCCGCCAGGAACAGCCCGCTCTCGCGCCGTCCCTTGCGGTCGTGCAGCGCCCGCAGCTCCTTGACGGTCGCGTTGGACAGGCTCGTCACCTCCCGCACCCGCGGATGCTCGGCCATCTCTACGCCTCCGGAGTCCACCGCGCGAAGAGCGAGGTGGAGAGGTGGCGGTCGTTCGCCTGGTCGCGGGTGACGAGCTCGCCCGATGCGATATGGCCGCCCCGCGCCCCGAAGGCGTCGCGCATCAATTCGTGCAGGGTCATGAAGGAGAGCCGCACCGCGTAGGCCGTGAGCGTGACGAAGCTCGGCTCCCTCGAGAGCAGCTGCCGGGAGAGGTCCATCAGGAGCGGCAGGTGCTCGAACAGGTGCCAGACCTCCCCGTTCGGCCCACGGCCGTAGCGGGGCGGGTCGAGCAGGATCGCGTCGTAGGTGTTGCCGCGGCGGATCTCGCGCTGGGCGAACTTCACCGCGTCGTCGAGGATCCAGCGCACGCCCTTGTCGTCGAGCCCGGACGCCGACTGGTTCTCCTTGGCCCAGGCGATGGCCTTCTTCGAGGCGTCGACATGGGTGACCTTCGCGCCCGCCCGCGCGCAGACGAGGCTCGCGACGCCGGTATAGCCGAAGAGGTTGAGCACCGAGATCGGCCGCCGGTCGGCCTTGATCCGCGCCTCCATCCAGTCCCAGTGCACGATCTGCTCGGGGAAGATCCCGACATGCCGGAAAGAGGTCGCGCGGCACAGGACGGTGAGGTCGCGCACGCAGACCGGCCAGTCCCCCAGCCGCTTGCCCTTGAACTTCCAGGCTCCCTGCTCGGCCTCCTCCGCCGCCTCGAACGCGGCGTCGGCCTTCGCCCACAGGCCGGGGTCGCCCTTCGCCCAGATCGCCTGGGGCTCGGGCCTGTCCATGACGACGCGGCCGAACCGCTCGAGCTTGCGCCCTTCGCCCGTGTCGAGCAGGCGATAGCCGTCCCAGCCGTCGGTGATGAGGAGATCCGCGTGGCGCATGCGCGGGGTTTAGCAGGGGGGTGGGGGAGGGGGAAGGGGGGTGGCGAGCGTTGGGCCGGCGCACGGGACGGAGGGATCGGCGCGCGCGGCGGTCTTTCGGGTGTCGGGGCGCCGACATGGCCGGTACTGGTGTGGGCGACCCGCGCATGCAGAGCCGGACGGCGCGGCTTCTAGCGCCCGGCCGCGTCCCGCAGAGCCTGTCCGAGGGCCTCCAGCGCATCGGGCAGCACCGCGATCGGCAGATGGCCGAAGCCGAGGCGAAAGCAGCGGTCGTCCGCGCCGAACCAGGGTCCGGGCGCGAGCAGCAGCTCGCGGCGGGGCAGGGAGTCCCGGAACCGCACCAGGCCCGCCGCGTCGACGGCCTCTTCGCGCAACCGAATGCAGCACAGGGCGCCGCCGTCGGGCCGCACCCAATCGACCAAGGCCGCCTGGGCGCCCTGCCAGCGCGCGACCATTTCGAGCCCTTCCGCGAGCAGGCGTCGCCGCGGCGCCAGCACGGCTTCGCGCCGCTCGAGCAGGAGGGCGGCGAGGTGCTCGTCGAGAGGCGAGCCGGAGATGACGATGTTCATCTTCGCCGACTTGAGCCGTTCGCGCAGGCCGGGATCGCCCACCGTCATCCAGCCGACGCGCAGGCCCGGCGCGCCGAAGGCTTTCGACACCGAGGCGGCGGTGACGACCCGCGGATCCAGGCCGGCGAAGCTCTCCGGCGGCTGCGCATCGCCGTACGTGGCGAAGCGATAGGTCTCGTCGACGAAGAGCAGGGCGTCCGGCGCGCGTTCGGCCATGCGATCGAGCACGGCGCGCATGGCGCCGGCGTCGATCGCGACGCCGCTGGGATTCTGCGGCGTGGCGATGCTCACGAGACGCGTCGTCGGCGACAGGCGCGCGGCGAACGCCTCGAGGTCGATGCGGAAGCCCCGTTCGAAGGCGAGGGGAAACTCCGTGATCCGCACGCCGCCGGCGATCAACGTGTCCCGCGTCGGCGGGAAGCAGGGAGAGAAGAGCGCCACCTCGTCCCCCGGGCGGCACAGCTCGATCGCGAGGAGATAGATCGCGAGCGCCGTCCCGGTCGTCGCCAGGACCGTGTCAGGCGCGACGCCGGACATCTCCGCCACGACGCGCCGCAGGCGTTCCGCGCCCGCCGAGGCGCCGTAGCCGAGGACGATCGGCGCGACGTCGTCCCAACCGACGAGCTCGATCAGCTCGGCCATGGTCAGGTCCCGGCCGGTGCTCTCGGCCAGGTTGAAGCGCCGGCTCGTGTCCAGCAGGGAGATGATGTCGCTGGGCGGAAAACGCCCTGCCCAGGTCGTCGCGATCTCGTCCATCGCTGCTACCGCGCCCCCGTTCCGCAACCCGGTTTCAACCGCTAGACTAGATGGGCGCGTATGGGTAATCTACATCGTCGGAAAGCGACGTTGATCCTTCCCGGGGGTATTCTTCTCGCCATGGATGCGTTGAGCACGAAAATTCTGCGCGCCTTGGCCCGTGACGGGTCTCTCACCCAGGCCGCGATCGCCGAGGAGGTCGGCCTGTCGCTGTCCGCCTGCCAGCGCCGGATCAAGGCGCTGGAGGCGACCGGCGCCATACGCGGCTATCGCACGCTGATCGACCCAGCGCTCCTCGACGAGGGACTGACCGTCTTCGTCGCCGTCGACCTGGCGCGGCATGCGCGCGCGCAGATCCAGGCGTTTCAGGCCGACGTCGCCGCCCTGCCCATGGTGAAGGAGGTCCATCGCGTCGCCGGGGCGCACGATTACCTGCTGCGGGTCGCCGTGAAGGACATCGCGGCCTACGAAGCCTTCTACGCCGATCGCCTGACGGCGGTCGGCGGCATCGCGCGAATCACCAGCTTCGTGGCGATGTCGACCCTCGAGGACCGGCCCTAGCCGGCCTCGCCCCGCCGCGTCCGCGCGGCCTCGGCCTGTTTCGCGAGGTCGCGCTTTGGCTGACGCTCCGCGCCTGCTATATCGACTGCGATGAGCGAGAACGCCTCCGACCAGGGCCCCGACCACGCGCACGCCCCGTGCGCCCACGCGCACGCCCGCGCCGCCGCCCTCCCCGAGGCGATCGCGGCGGCGCAGGCGGCGTGCGCGGAGCGGGGGGTGCGGCTCACGCCGATCCGCAAGGCGGTGCTCGAGGCGCTGTTTGCGAGCCACGCGCCGTTGGGCGCCTACGAGATCCTGGACGCGCTCAACGCGGCGGGGGCGGAGGAGGGGCCCGGCGAGAGCAAGTCCGGGCGGGGGCTCGCGCCAATCGCGATCTACCGGGCGCTCGATTTCCTCATCGAGCAGGGCTTCGCCCACAAGCTGACGAGCCGCAACGCCTTCACCGCCTGCCCGCACGACCACGCGCCGCACGAGCTCGTCGCCTTCCTGATCTGCGACGTCTGCGGGGGCGTCGACGAGCTCTCGACGACGCCGCTCGCCGAGGCGATCGGCGCGATGCTGGCGACGGAGCGCTTCGCCCCGCGCCAGCAGGTGCTCGAGATCGCGGGCACCTGCGCGCATTGCCGCGGCGGCTGAGCCGTTGTCTGCACGGGGTTTTCCACGGATTGTGGCGATGGCGTTAACCCTTTCGTAAACCCCGCCTGTGCGGGGACGGGCGAATCTCGTAGGGTCCTTTCCGAGCCGCACAAGACGGCCGAACCGGACGAGACATGACCAGCCCCACGCCCACCACCGACGACCGCGACGACGATCTGGCCGCCGAGGAGAAGCGCTTCGCGCTCGACCTCGTCTCCGAGGCGTTCACCGAAGGCCGCATCGAGGGGCTCGACCCGGATTGCCTCGCCCACGCCGCGATCTTCGCCGGCTTCGAGGAGCTGGTCTCCACCTACGGCGAGGACGCGGCCGCGGACTATGCGGAGAGCCTGGTGAACCGGATCCGGTCGGGGGGATTCTCCACCGCCCCGCGGCATTGAGGGCCGTCGACGGCACGCATGCGTACTCGCATTCCGGTCGACGTCGGGATGCGTCGTCGCCGTGCGATGCGTTCTCGCCGAGCGTACGGAGCCGGGAGCGATTCGGGTCCGTCCTGTCACGATGGTTCGAGCCGTCGCCGCAACCCGTCCGGGTCCCCGTCGACGTCTGTGCGCCGAGGAGCGGCAAGGCGCCGTTCACGGCCGCTCGGCTCGACTGCCTCGCCGAGATCGGGTTTCGTCGCGGCGCTCGATCTGGACCTGCCCTTCGCGACCGGCCTCAGCCGGCCAGCGCCTTCGCCACCGCCTCGCGGATGTCGGCCAGCGAGAACGGCTTGGCGAGCACGTCGGAGACGATGGCGTCGAGGTTCTTCGCGCGCTCGCGCTGCTCGGCGTAGCCGGTCATCAAGAGGATGGTCAGGTCCGGCTGCTCGCGCTTGGCCGAGAGGGCCAGCGCGATCCCGTCCATGATCGGCATGCGGATGTCGGTCACGAGGAGATCGTAGGCCGCGCCCTCGGCGGTGAGGAGCTCGAGCGCGTCCGAGCCGTTCTCCGCCGTCTCCACCGCATGCCCGTCCATCTCGAGGCCGCGCTTGAGCAGGGCCCGGACCGGCTCCTCGTCGTCGACGAGCAGGATGTGCGCCATGGCTTTCGTCCTCAGCTCGGTTCGAACAGGTCGGGCGCGTCGGACTTGGTGTCGATCACGCCGACGAAGGGCAGCTGCCGGTAGGAGTGGGCGATGTCCATGCCGTAGCCGACGACGAACAGGTCCGGGCAGCGGAAGCCGACGAAATCGGCCTCGATGTGCACGGCGCGCTTGCCCGGCTTCTCGAGCAGCACCGCCGTGTAGACCTGGCGCGCGCCGCGTGCGGCGAGCAGGTCCTTGGCGAAGACCAGCGTACGGCCCGATTCCAGGATGTCGTCGATCAGGAGCACGTCGCGACCCTCGATGGCGCTCTCCACGTCGCGCAGGATCGTCACCTGCCCGGAGGAGACCGTCGCGTCGCGGTAGCTCGACAGGTGGATGAACTCGACCTGCGGTGCGAGCCCGGCGCGGTGGAGCGCGCGGATCAGGTCGGCGGCGAACATGAAGCTGCCCTTGAGCACCGCGACCACGAGCAGGTCCTTGGGCGCGGACGCGACGATCTCGGCCGCGAGCTCCTCGCAGCGCTTGGCGAGGGTCTTTTCGTCGAACAGCACGCGCACGCGTGAATCGGCCATGATGGATAAACCTCGAGGTCAGGGGCTCGTCCGCGCCAAGGTGGCGCGGGAAGCGGGCGCAAATCTGACCAATACTTGCCGCGCTTCGGCCGGCGGCGCAACGAGGCGGGCGCGGAAGGGCGCGCTTTCCCCCGGCGCGAGATCGCCGCGGGGCGGGTCGATCGTCCAGGAATAGAGCGCCGTCTCGGTCTCGTCGCGCAGCGACAAGGCGAGGGGCGGCACCTGTCGCCTCTCGCGCGCGACGTTGGCGACGACGCCCTCGACCTCCAGCACGCGCGAGCCGTCCTCCTCGAAGCGCGTCGAGACGACGCGCTCGATGGACAGGCCGCGCAGGTTCACCTCGAGCCCGACCAGCGCGTAGACCCGCGCCATCTCGGGCGCGGCGCGCACCACGCTCTCGCGGGCGAGG
Organism: Salinarimonas sp.; assembly: GCF_040111675.1. Taxonomy (NCBI): domain Bacteria; kingdom Pseudomonadati; phylum Pseudomonadota; class Alphaproteobacteria; order Hyphomicrobiales; family Salinarimonadaceae; genus Salinarimonas; species Salinarimonas sp. Next base: position 761,369 of record NZ_CP157794.1, read on the forward strand.
AGCCCGTAGGCGAGGGCGACGGCCAGCACGAGCGCGAGGAGGGGCGCCGCGCGCATCCGCCCGGAGAGGCCGGCGAGCGCGCCCGCGCCGCGCGCCTTCAGCGCCTTGGCGGCGATCGCGGCCGAGGGGCGGGCACGGCGGGACTGGGCGTCGACCACGAGATCGGGCGCCGCCCCCCCGTCCTCCGCGAAGGCGGCGTCCTCGGCCGGGTCCGCGTCCATGTCGGCGAAAGCGGCGTCGACGTCGGCCTGGCCGAGATCGCCGGCATCCGCATCCGCCGCCTCCGCTTCCTCCGGCATGTCGTAGATCAGCTCGTCCGTGTCCGGCTCCGCCTCGGCGAAGAAGGTCGTGCGGCACGACGCACAGCGCACGGTCCGGCCGCTCGGCCTCAAATGCGCCGGGTCGATGACGTATTCGCTTGCGCAGGACGGACAGGTGATCAGCATGGCGAATCAGATGAGCCCCGCCTCGCCGCATGCGAGGGGCGGTGATCCATTGGCGAAGGTTCTGGTTAAGGCGGCGTGAAGAGCGAAGACGACGACGCATTCGAGGACGACGAGGAGGACGCGCCGCCGACGCTCGACGTCGGTGCGGGCGACATCCCCGTCGTGCACTTCGAGAACGTGGGCGTGCGCTACGGCCTCGGGCCGGAGGTGCTGCGCGACCTCACCTTCTCGGTGGCCCCGCGCTCCTTCCAGTTCCTCACCGGCCCCTCGGGCGCGGGAAAGACGACGCTGCTTCGGCTGATGCTGATGTCGGTCGCGCCGACGCGCGGGCTCGTCACCATCTTCGGCGAGGAGGTCAGCCGCATCGACAAGGCGCGCCTCACCGAGCTGCGCCGGCGCATGGGCGTCGTCTTCCAGGATTTCCGCCTGCTCGACCACCTGACGCTCTACGAGAACGTCGCCCTGCCGCTGCGCGTCCAGGAGCGCGAGGAGGCGAGCTACCGCGCCGAGGTGACCGAGCTCCTCGCCTGGGTCGGGCTCGGGCATCGCATGCACGTGATGCCGCCCGTCCTCTCCGGCGGCGAGAAGCAGCGCGCCGCGATCGCCCGCGCCCTGATCACCCGCCCGGAGCTGTTGCTCGCGGACGAGCCCACCGGCAATGTCGATCCGGGCCTGGCGCGGCGGCTGCTGCGGCTGTTCATCGAGCTCAACCGGCTCGGCACCTCGGTCGTGATCGCGACGCACGACCTCGCCCTGATGGATCTCGTCGACGCGCGCCGCCTGGTGCTCGGCGACGGCCATCTGATGATCGACGACTAGGGACGCGCATGCGCCGACGGCACGACATCGACGAGGCGACCGGGGACGACGCGGACGCGTTCGCGCCGCAGGAGCCGTTCCACCGGACCGACGAGGAGCGCTTCGACGACGGCTTCGCCGGCGCTCCCGAGCGGCCGCTCGACATCGGCCGCCATGCGCCGCAGCCGACCCTGATCGATCCCGACGCCATGGCGCGCCCCTCGCTCACCCGCGACGCGCCGCTCGTGCCGGTCGATTCGGCCGCGAGCCGGGCGCTGATGGCGGTGATCGCCATCCTGACGTTCCTGGCCGCGCTCTGCGCCGGGGCGGCGGAGATCGTCGCCGCCAATTCCGCCGCCTGGCGCGAATCGGTGGCGCGGGAGGCGACGATCCAGATCCGCCCGCGCCCGCAGGTCGACATCGAGGACGCGGTGGCCCGCGCCTCCGCGCTCGCCCGGGCGACGCCCGGCGTCGCCGCGGCCGAGCCGTTCTCCGCCGGACAGTCGGCGCAGCTGCTCGAGCCGTGGCTCGGCTCGGGGCTCGATGTCGGGGAATTGCCGGTGCCGCGCCTCATCGTGGTGCGGCTCGAGCCCGGCGCCGACCCGGACTTCTCGGATCTCCGCGCGGGACTCGCGGAGATCCCGGGAGCCAGCCTCGACGACCACGCGCAATGGATCGCCCGGCTCTCGGCCATGGCCAACACGGTCGTCGCCGTCGGCGTCGCCCTCGTCGTCCTCGTCCTCGCGGCCGCAGGGCTCGCCGTGGCCTTCGCCACCCGCGGGGCGATGGCGGGCAACCGCGACATCGTCGAGGTGCTGCATTACGTGGGCGCCGACGACGCCTTCATCGCGCGCGAGTTCCAGAACCGCTTCCTGCGGCTGGGGCTGAAGGGCGGGGCGATCGGCGGCGGCGCCGCGGTGGCGCTGTTCGCGCTCTTCGGCTGGCTCTCCGCCTCCTGGCGCGCCTCGCCGGCGGGAGACCAGATCGAGGCCCTGTTCGGCGGCTTCGAGGTCGGCTGGCGCGGGGCGGCCGTGATCGTCGTCATCGCGCTCGCGGTCTCGGGCGTGACCGCGCTCGTCTCCGGCGTCTCGGTGCGACGCATGCTCGCGGGCGCGAGCGAATGAGGCCGCGGCTACGGATGTGGTCAAAGGTCCGCCGCAATCGCGTCTATCGTCGATGGGCGTCATGTCGGGACAGACGCGAATCGCAGGCGCGGCCGGACCCAGCGCGATCCGGCCCGAAAAGGAGCCGGGCGTGAGAGCCACGCGTCGTCGCCGCGGCACGCTGCGGCGTCTCGCCTCGATCCTGGTCGGCGCCCTCGCGCTCGGCGCGCTCGCGGTCGCGATCGGCTTCTTCGCCTTCGTCGGGACCCTCGACCGGAGCGCCGCCGCGCCCGCGCGGGCCGACGCCATCGTCGCCCTCACCGGCGGGTCGCAGCGCGTCACGGACGCCCTCGATCTGCTGGCCCGAGGCAAGGGCGATCGGCTGCTGATCTCCGGCGTGCACGAGACGACGACGCTCGCGGAGATCGCCCGCCTGAATCCGGGCCAGGAGCGCCTCCTCGACTGCTGCGTCGATCTCGACCACCGGGCCCGCAACACGATCGGCAACGCCATCGAGACCCGCCGCTGGGCGGCCGAGCGGGGCTTCTCCTCGCTGATCGTGGTGACCTCGAACTACCACATGCCGCGCACCCTGCTCGAGCTCGACAACGCCCTGCCGGACGTCGAGATCATCCCCTACGCGGTGGCGCCCGTCGGCCTCGACACGCAGGCCTGGTGGCGCGAGCCGAACGCGGCGCGGCTGCTCGCGCTGGAATATCTCAAGTTCCTGGCCGTGTGGCTGCGAACCACCGTCGAGGCCGATCCCGAGCGCTCGACGGCGGCGCATCTGATGAGCGGCCTGCGGGCGCCCGTGTCGCAGGGCGCGGCCACGGAGATTTGATTCGCGACGCTCAGCGGCTAGAAGGGCGACGCACCCGCCGCTCGCCCCAAAGGCCGCCATGCTCGTCCTGCGCTCGTTCGCCTTCAACGTCCTCTACTACCTGAACCTGATCGTCTGGATGCTGATCCTGCTTCCGACGCTGGTTCTGCCGCGGGCGGTGTTCCGGGAGGTGGCGCGGGCCTGGGCGCATTCCTCGCTGTGGCTGCTGCGCGTCGTCGCCGGCACGCGCGTGTCCTGGCGCGGGCTCGACAAGATCCCGCCCGGCGGGCTTCTCGTCGCGGCGAAGCACCAGTCGCTCTGGGAGACCTTCGCGCTCCTCACGATCCTCGACGACCCCGCCTACGTGCTCAAGCGCGAGCTGATGTGGATCCCGGTCTTCGGCTGGTACGCCTGGAAGGCGCAATCCGTGCCGATCAACCGCAAGGGCCGCTCGGCGGCGCTCGCCGAGCTCGCGGTGAAGACCGAGCAGGCGCTGGCGGGGGCGCGGCAGGTGATCCTCTTCCCCGAGGGCACGCGCCGGCCGCCGGGAGCCGAGCCCGCCTACAAGTACGGGATCGTGCATCTCTACGACAAGCTGAAGGCCCCGGTCCTGCCGATCGCGCTCAATTCCGGCGTCTACTGGCCGAGGCGCAAGTTCCTGCGCCGGCCGGGCACGATCGTTGTCGAGGTGCTCGAGCCGATCCAGCCGGGACTCTCGAAGGAGGCCTTCTTCGCCGAGCTGCAGCGGGTGATCGAGGAGGCGTCGAACCGCCTCCTCGCCGAGGGCCGCGGCGAGCTCGTGCAGGAGGGCATCCCCCAGCCGGCCGACGAGCGGCCGGGGGGATGAGGGGGACGGTGCCGGGCCTGCGACCGTCATCCCGGACGCCGAAGGCGATCCGGGACCTATACCCACCGACGTTTCCCCGCGTGCGCATGGCGCGCGCGCAGCTCCGCCATCGACGGCCGATACGGCTCGCGATGCGGCGGCATGCGCCGCAAGACTGGCGTCGGCGGGTCTGGGTCCCGGGTCCGCTTCGCGGCCCGGGATGACATAGATCACTCCGCGGCGTGCGGGCGCTGGACGGCTTCGGCGTCCGAGAACTGGAGCCGGGCGAGGCGGGCGTAGAGGCCGCTCTTGGCCACCAGCGTGTCGTGGTCGCCCTCCTCGACGATGCGGCCCTCGTCCATCACCAGGATGCGGTCGGCGGAGCGCACGGTGGCGAGGCGGTGGGCGATGACGAGCGTCGTGCGGCCCTGCATCAGCCGATCGAGCGCCTCCTGCACGGCGCGCTCGCTCTCTGCGTCGAGCGCGCTCGTCGCCTCGTCGAGGAGCAGGATCGGCGCGTCCTTGAGGATGGCGCGGGCGATGGCGATGCGCTGGCGCTGGCCGCCGGACAGCGTCACGCCGCGCTCTCCGACGAGGGTCGCGTAGCCCTCCGGCAGGGCGCGGATGAAGCCGTCGGCGCTGGCGAGGCGGGCGGCCTCGCGCACCTCGTCCTCGGAGGCGTCGGGGCGGCCGTAGCGAATGTTGTCGAGGACGCTCGTCCCGAAGATCGTCGGCTCCTGCGGCACCAGCGCCAGCCGCTCGCGCAGGCGCATCGGGTCGGCCTCGGGGACCGGCACGTCGTCGACCAGCACGCGGCCGGCCTCGGGGTCGTAGAAGCGCAGGATCAGCTGGAGCACGGTGGACTTGCCCGCGCCCGAGGGGCCGACCAGGGCGACGCGCTCGCCGGGCTGCAGGGCGAAGGAGACGCCCTCCAGCGCCGGGGCCTCGGTACGGGTGGGGTAGTGGAAGCGCACGTCCTCGAAGGCGACGGAGCCGACGGAGGGCTCCGGCAGGGGCGTGGGCTTCTCCGGCGCCTTCACGGCGGGCAGCGCCTTCAGGATCTCGCCGAGCCGCTCGGCCGAGCCCGCGGCCTGGGCGAGCTCGCCGTAGACCTCCGAGAGCTGGCCCATGGCGGAGGCCGCGAAGACGGCGTAGAGCACGAACTGCCCCAGCGTGCCGCCCGTCATCGTGCCAGCGAGAACCGATTGCGCGCCGTACCAGAGCACGCCCACCACGCTCGCCGAGACGAGGAAGATCGCGGCCCCGGTGAGGATCGCGCGCGCCCGCACGGAGACGCGGGCGGCGTCGTAGGCCTCCTCCGCCGCGTGGGCGAAGCGCTCGGCGGTGGCGCGTTCCATGCCGAAGGCCTGCATCGTGCGCACGGCGCCCACCGCCTCCGCGGCGAAGGCGGACGCGTCGGCGAGCTTGTCCTGGGCGACGCGTGAGCGCCGGCGCACCTTGCGGCCCGAGACGATGATCGGCACCACGATGAGCGGAAGCGCCACCAGCACGAGGCCGGAGAGCTTGGGGCTCGTCCAGATCATCAGCGCCACGGCGCCGATCAGCAGGACCACGTTGCGCAGCGCGATGGAGATCGAGGCGCCGAAGGCGGCCTTCACCTGCGTCGTGTCGGCGGTGAGGCGCGAGACCAATTCGCCCGCGCGGCTCGCGTCGAAGAAGGCGGGATCGAGGAGCGTGAGGCGACGAAACACCGCGGCCCGCACGTCCGCCACCACCCGCTCGCCGAGCGTGATGACGAAGTAGTAGCGCAGCGCCGATCCCGCCGCGAGGAAGAACACCACCACGATCAGCATGCCGAAATAGGCGCTGATCAGGTCGCCCTGCGCGTCCGAGAAGCCGTGGTCGATCACGCGCCGCACGGCGATGGGCACGGCCAGCGTCGCCACCGAGGCGACGACGAGCGCGACCATCGCGGCGACGATGCGCGGCTTGTAGCGCAGGGCGAAGCCGACGAGCGGCCTCAAGGCGCTCAGGTTGGCGCGGCCCGCCTTCTGCGTCCCTTCCGCCAGGGCGTCTCGCCCGCGGCGCTTTCCGATCTCGTCCGCCATCGTCCTCTCGTGTGCAAACTCTACCCGATGCGGCGCGCCGCCTCGCTTGAAATGGGCTCGCCCGTGAGGTATAGCCCCGCGATCCCAGTCACAGGCTCGACATAACGTCGCAAGCCGTCGTCGTCACGCGGGAAGCGAGAGGCGCGGCCCGTCGACGTGACGGCTTCAAGGAGAACAGGTTATGGCAAAGGCCGCCACCAACCATCCGGATTATCACTTCATCACCGTCCAGATGACCGACGGGACGACCTACCAGACCCGTTCCACCTACGGCAAGGAAGGCGACACCCTCCCGCTCGACATCGACCCGAAGACGCATCCGGCCTGGACCGGCGCGTCCCAGGCGCTGCTCGACCGCGGCGGACGCGTCTCGCGCTTCAACAACCGCTTCGCCGGCATGACGTTCGGCCGCAAGTGACGGCCGACGTCGGGCGAGGACGTTCGACGGTTTCTCGAATCGCACGCGGCTCCTGTCTCGCGTGCGCGCCCCGGCCGCCCCGCGGCCGGGGTTTTCGCGTTCGGCGACCGGGCGGACGCGCTTGCGCGCACGCGCGCGCGCTGCTACCCGTTGCCCGTCCGGCCTCGCGGGCATGGACGCGCCGGCTTAGCTCAGCTGGTAGAGCAACCGCCTTGTAAGCGGTAGGCCGTCGGTTCGAGTCCGACAGCCGGCACCATACGCGATCCGTCGCTTAGGCGAGACGATGCCGGCTCCCGACCTCCTCCCCGATCCCGACGGCCGCATCGCGCCCTCCGTGGAGCGCGTGCGCCGGCTCGTCGCCGCGCAGTTCCCCGGCTACGCCCACCTCCCCGTGACCCCCGTCGCGCGCAGCGGCTGGGACAATCGCACCTTCCATCTGGGGGACGCGTATTCGGTGCGGCTGCCCAGCGCGGCGCGCTATGCGGCGCAGGTGGAGAAGGAGCATCGCTGGCTGGCGCACCTCGCGGCGGCGCTCGCCGTGCCGTTGGCGACGCCGGTGGCGACAGGGCGGCCGGGGGAGGGCTATCCCTATCCCTGGTCGATCTTCCGCTGGCTGCCGGGCGCCCCCGCCGAGGCCGCGCCCCCCGCCGACCCCGTGGCCTTCGCCGAGGACGTCGCGGATTTCCTCCGCGCCCTGCACCGGGTCGACACGACGGGCGCCCCCGCCGCGGGCGAGCACAACTTCTTCCGCGGCGGCGCGCTCTCGGTCTACGACGGCGAGACCGAGGCCGCCCTCGCGACCCTGAGCCGGACGATCGACGTCCCCGCCGCCCGCGCCCTCTGGGCCCGTGCCCTCGCCTCGCGCTGGGAGCGCCCGGCGGTCTGGGTCCACGGCGACGTCTCCGCCGGCAACCTCCTCGTCGACGAGGCGGGCCGGCTCGCGGCGGTGATCGATTTCGGCTGCATGGGCGTCGGCGACCCCGCCTGCGACCTCGTGCTCGCCTGGACCTTCCTCGACGGGCCCGCCCGGGACGCCTTCCGCGCGAGGCTCGACCTCGATCCCGAGACCTGGGCGCGGGCGCGCGGCTGGGCCCTGTGGAAGGCGGCGATCACGCTGGCCAATACGCCGGGGACGGACACCGCCAAGGCGGCGGAGGCGCGCCGGGCGCTGGACGCGGTGCTCGCTGAGCATGCCTTGGCCTGAGAGTAGGCGAACTTTCCTTTACAGGCAAAACGGCAGCCGTTATGGTTCGATCATGCCAGCGCTGAGATCCGATGCCGGACGCCAACGCCCGTCCTCCGGCTCGATCGGGATCGCCATTCGGCAAACGACGCCGTTCGGGTCGAACGAGAGCTTGCACGCGCCGTCCAACTCCGTCGGCATGATCCGCTCGATCAGGGTCGTCCCGAAGTTCTTTCGGACAGGCGCTTCGACGCGCGGGCCGTCGCGCTCGGTCCAGTCGATGGCCAGGATCGGCGCTCCCCCGTCGGCGTCTATGCGCCAGTCGACCTCCACGCGACCGCCCTCGACGGAAAGCGCCCCGTACTTTGCGGCGTTCGTCGCCAGCTCGTTAAGCGTCATCGCCAGGGTGAGCGCCGCCTGCGGCCAGAGGACGACCTCCGGACCCTCCAGCGACAGGTTGCCCTCGTCCCGGAACGAGGCGAGCGTCGAATGGACCAGATCGCGCAGCGTCGTGCGCTTCTCGTACTCGCCTGCGAGCGTGTCGTGCGCCCGCGCGAGCGCCAACAGGCGTCCCTGAAAATCCGAGAGAAAGGACTCGACGTCCTCGGCATTGCGGCCGGACAGCTTCGCCATGCCCTGCACCTTGGCGAGCACGTTCTTCACCCGATGGTCCAGCTCGCGGAACAGGAACTCCACATGCGCGCGCTGCTCGTCGAGCCGCACGATCTGGTCGCGGATGGCGTATTGCCGCTCTCGGGACCGTGCCAAGGCATGCAGCGCGCCGGACAGCACGCGGGCGCGGATCGGACGCTCGAGCACCACGAGATCGATCGCCGCGCCGAGACCGCGCAACCTGGCGGACCCGCCGCCGGACGCGTCCTCCACGAGGGCGAGCACCGGCAGCGACGACCAGGACGGCTGCCGTGCCACCGCCCGCGCCAGGGCGGCGTCGGCGGTCGCCGCCAGAGCCTCTTCCGTAAGGATCAGGGCGAGCGAATCCTCGCCGAGCCGGCTCTCGAGGGCTTCGGCGGGGCAAGCGTGCGCGGCGAGGCCGTCGCCGCGCGCCAGCTCGACGAGCACCTCCGCGTCTCGTCCGAACGGCGCGCAGACGAGAACGCGGTGGGCTTCCTCGCCGTCCGGAGCGCTCGCCTCAGGCCGCGACATCCCGCACCGCTACCGTTTCCCCGCCGATGACGAGCTCGCGCGCCGCCGTCTCATGGTCGCCATGACGCTTCTTCACCACCGTCACGGTGCGCCTGAGGTCGCTCCCCTCCGTGCCGTAGCGCAGGAGGACCACCGTGTCCGCGAGATAGGAGGTGTCCGCCTCCATGCGCACCGCGCCGCCGAGAAGGCCGTGCTGAGCCATGACCAGGATCGTCAGGACGTTCCTCCGCGACAGGAAGCTGAGCAGCGAGTGGAGCTGGACGACGAGGTCGCGCCCTTCCGGAAGCGCGCCGAGATAGCCGGTGAGGCTATCGATCACGACGACGCGGGCGCCTTCGTCGACGACGGCGGAGACGACCGCGCGAGCGAACTCTCCCGGCGAGGTCTCGGCGGGATTGTAGTGCGTCAGCGCCAGGGCGCCGCTGGCCTCGACCTCGGCGAGATCGAGCCCGATATCGCTCGACCGACGGCGAAAGACCTCGGGCCGCTCCTCGAACAGGAACATCGCCGCCCGGTCGCCGCGCTGGGCGGCGGCGCGGGCGTAGACGGTGCCGAGGGTCGACTTCCCGGTGCCGGCCTGTCCGACGATGAGGCAAGTCGTGCCGTGCTCCAGCCCGCCGCCGAGCATCTCGTCCAGCTCCGGGATCGCGCAGGCGACATGATCCCCGTTCAGGGGCGTGCCCGTGAGTTCCGGGACGACCCGCGGGAACACCGCGACGCCCCCCGTGCGGATGACGAGATCGTGCCAGCCCTCGACGAAACGATGGCCGCGCATCTTCGCGACGCAGACGCGACGCAGGCTCGCGCCGTATTCCGGGACGCTCGCCTCCAGGAGCACGACGCCGTGGGCGAGCCCCTCGAGCTGGCGGTCGCCGAGCTCGGGGCCCGGATAGTCGAGAAACAGCGCCGTCGCCCCGGCCGCGACGACGAATTCCTTGAGCAGGATGAGCTCGCGGCGGTAGCCGAGCGAATCGCCGGACAGGAGCCGCAGCTCGAAAAGCGAGTCGAGAACGACGCGCTCGGGCTTCGAGCGCTCGATCGCGCCGCGAATGCCGGCGATCATGGACGAGAGCTCGACGTCGGCCGTGTGCAGCACCGTCTGCCGCTGGGCCGCCTCGCGGGCGAGGTCGAGGGTCTTGATCTCCTCCACGGTGATGCCCGCCGTGTCGAAACCGTGCGACGCCGCGGAGCGGCCGAGGTCGCGCGCGCTCTGGGCGATCGTGATGAAGAGCGTCGTTTCGCCGCGGCGCGCGCCTTCGAGCAGAAATTGCAGCCCGACGGTCGTCTTGCCGGTTCCCGGCTCGCCCTCGACGAGGTGGACAGCGTGGCGCGGCAAGCCACCGAAGAGGATTTCGTCGAATCCTGCGATGCCGGTCGCAGCCAGAGCGGTCTCGTTCCCGGACGCGCCGTCCACCTCGGTGGTCCCCATCGTCTTCGTTCTCACCATGTTTTTCGGATACCCTACCCAAATATCCGGATTTCTTCCGCGAACGCAATCCGTTTCCGCGTGTTGTCTCCGGAATCATCACGACTGCGCGCGGGAAGAAGCTCTGCTATTCAGCACACTTCGGCGAAGCGAGGGTTCCGAGGTGACCGCGAGGAAAGAGGTGCGCATCAGCGCCGCGGAGGTGAGCCGCAATTTCGGCGCGGCGCAGGAGCAGGCGCAGGACGCGCCCGTCGTCGTGACGCATCACGGCAAGCCGCGCGTGGCGCTTCTCGACTACGCGGAGTACGAGCGCCTGCGCGAGGCGGGGCGTCCGCCGCTTCAGGGCGGCGACGCCGAGGCGCTGCGGCGCAAGCTCAGGCTTCTGCTCGACGCCATCGCCGAGGGCTACGTCTCGCTCGACGCCGAATGGCGGATCGTCACCGTTAATCGCGTGGCGGAGTTCTATTTCGGGCGGGATCGCGCCGAGGTGGAGGGGAGGGTTCTCTGGGACGTCTTTCCCGCGGCCGCGGGCGGCCGGGTGGCGCATGAGCTCGGGCGGGCGATGAAAGGGGGTGAGGTCGTCGCCTTCGAGGCCTCCTCCCCGACCTTTCCCGAGCGCCTGGTCGACGTGCGCGCCTACCCGCTGCCGCTGCCGGAAGGCGGCATCGCGATCCTGTTCTCGAACGCGACCGAGCGCCGCCGCCTGACCGAGGCGCTGGCCAAGAGCGAATCCCGGCTCAGGGCGCTCCTCTCGGGCATGGTCGACACCGCCGTCGTCGGCTTCGACGCGGCCGGCGTCGTGAACTCCTGGAGCCCGGGCGCCGAGGCGCTGTTCGGGACGACGGAGGCCGAGATGCTCGGCCGCAGCATCGAGGCGATACACACCCCCGAGGAGCGGGCCCGCGGCGCGCAATGGGCCGCGATGGCGCGGGCCCGCGGCGACGGCGTGATCGAGCTGGCGGGAGACTACGCGGCGGCGGACGGGTCGCGCGTTCCCGCCTCGGGACGCCTGATCGCCGTCGCAGACGGCCCGGGCGGCGCGTTCCTGATGGTGATCCGCCGACGGGACGGCGATTGAGCGTCCGAGGCTTCATGGAGGCGGAGCTGCCGGGGGTCGGCGGTCCCTACTGCCTGAGCCCCCGCTCCTTCGCGAGCGCCTGGCGCAGCACGCGCCGTGCGGTGGCGGGACCCAGCCGCTCGTAGGTGGCGCGCGCGTCCTCCATGAGGACGTCGGGCGGGATGCGCCCGAGCTTGGCCTTGAGCAGGTGGCGCACGGTCTTCCAGCCGAAATCCGAGGCGCGGGCCAGCACGAGGATCGGCGCGTAGGTCGCCGCGTGAAAGGCGCGGGCGACGAATTCCACCGGCACGCCCTGGACGATCGCGATCACGCACAGCGCCTCGGCGGCCTTGCCGTCGAGCAGCGCGCCGAGCGCGTCGATCTCGGTGAGGCCCTGCTCGGCGGCGCGCTCCTGCATCGCCGCCATCGGCTCGGCGAACTGGCCGAGCAGCGTACGCTTGTCGCCCTTCTGCGCCAGCTCGCCGCCGATGCGCTCGATCAGCGCGCCGAGCATCTCGGGGTCGGCGCCGGTCTCGGCCGTGAGCGTCTCGCGCACCGTGGCGCGGGCCTTGGCGACGAGGGCGGCGATGCGCCCGGAGAAGGCGTCGTCGCGCTCGGCGAGTGCGCGCACCAGCGCGTCGTCGGACTGCGCGCGGGCGACGAGAATCGCGGTGCCGTCGGCCGAGAAGGCGGCGCCGGGATTTCCGGCGGCGGTGACGACGACCCGCCGCCCGCCGCGCTCGAGCAGCGCGTCCGTCAGCGCCTCCGGCACGCTCGGCCGCTTGGCGATGGCGGTGAGGTGATCCTGGCCCTTCTCCCGCGCGATCCGCAGCAGCGCGTCGATGTCGAGCCTGTGCGAGCGCTCCAGCACGGGGCGCGCGACCCGGATCTCGTCGTCGCTGGCGAAGCCGAAGACCACCTTGCGCGGCGCGTTCGGGCAGTCGGCGAAGCGCTCGGCCAGCTCCACCCGGGCGCGAAAGGTGATGTCCCCGACGAGCTTCTCCAGCACGTCGTCGAACAGGGCGACGTGCTCCTCGGAGAGCGTCGGCGCGCGCGAGAAGAACAGGTCCGCGAGACGCTCTCCGGCGCGCCCGCGCTCCACGGCGTCGCGGGCGGCGAGCGCGCCCTCGAGGTCGGTCAGGATCGCGGGGTCGACGGGCATGGGGAACGGCTCTCCTTGCGCGTCGAGAATACGACGGAATGGTTAACCGTTCTTCACGGCGGTTCCGCGCCGGATCCGAACCGCAGGCCTTGACAAGGAGTTGAGGCCCTCGCGCCCGAACCTGCCGAACCGTGACGCTCGCAGGGCGTTGGTCTCGGCGTCGCGCAATCCGGAGGCGCGGCGCCGGAGCATCACGCTCAGGCACGAAACGGGAGGACCATTCCATGGCCAAGATCATCGACGGCGACGGCGCCCGGCAGGGCGAGACCCCGCGGCGCGTGCGCTACGTGCTCGGCTTCGGGCTGGTGGGGGTCGTCGCGGCCTTCGCCATCGTCGCGGCCGCGGTGTGACGAGACCGGGCGGCGCTCAGCCGCCCGGCGGACGCGTGATCGAGAAGCGCGTCTCCTCCGTGCACACGAAATAGTCCCGATATCCCGCCCGCGCGATGGGCTTCATCGCCGCCGTGTCGAGAACGCCGTCCTTCAGGAAGCGCTCGTCGATGTGCACGCCCACCACCTGGCCGATCGCCAGGTGATAGGTCGTCACCCCCTCGAGCGAGGTGAGCGGCACGACCTGGAGGAGCTTGCACTCGAGCGCGACCGGGCTCTCCGCCACCCGCGGCGGCCGCACCAGGCGGGAGGGTGCGGGCGTCAGCCCCGCGTGGGCGAACTCGCTCTCCCCCCGGGGCAGGGGGGCGGAGGTGGCGTTGACCGCGTCGCGCAGGTCCCAGGTGGCGAGGCTCGCGACGAACTCGCCCGTTTCCTGCGCGAAGGTGAGCGCGTCCTTCACCCCCTCCGACGAGAAGGCGACCATGTCGGGCTTGGCCGACACGGCGTTGAAGAAGGAATAGGGCGCGAGGTTCACCCGCCCCTCGCGGTCCACCGCGCTGATCCAGCCGATGGGGCGGGGGACGACGATGGCCTTGAACGGGTCGTGCTTCAGCGGGTGGCCGGCTGCGGTCTCGTAGAACATGCGCGCGCCCTCACAGCCGGGTGACGATGTCGGCGAGCTCCGGCCGCGGCCGGTCCGGCATGCGCGCCTGCGCCGTCCCGATATGGACGAAGGCCGCGATCCGCTCGTGCGGCGCGAGGCCCAGCGCGTCGAGGACGCGCCGGTCGAAGGCGATCCATTCCGTGATCCAGTTCGCGCCGAAGCCGTGGGCCTGCGCCGCGAGCATGAGGTTCTGCGCGGCCGCGCCGGCGGAGAGGATCTGCTCCCATTCCGGGATCTTCGGATGCGGCGCCGCGCGCGAGACGATCGCCACGACGAGCGGCGCGCGCGCGAGGCGCCCGCGCTCGGAGGCGCGCTGCTCCTCCGCGGCGTCCGGGTTGTCGGCGACGTAGGCCGCCTCGATCGTCTCGCCGAGCCGCGCGCCGGCGGCGCGGTCGATCACGACGAAGCGCCAGGGCGCGAGCTTGCCGTGGTCGGGCACGCGCGAGGCGATGCGCAGCATGTCCTCGAGCGTCGCGGCGTCGGGGCCGGGATCGGAGAGCTTGTGCGCCGGAGTCGAGCGGCGGGTGCGGAGCGTGTCGAGCAGGCTTGCGGTCATCGCGTCCATCATCTGTCCACAATCGGTCGAGATCGGTATAACCGCTTCCCGGCGCGGGCGCGAGCCGCCCGCCTCCTGAGAACGGTCGTCACGGGTCCATGCGTCTCCTTCTCGCCGCCTGCTTGATTCTCGCCGCCGCCCTGCCGTTCGGCGCCGCCCGCGCGCAGGCGCCGACGGCGCAGGAGGGGCTCGGCTCGCTTCCCGTCCTGCCGCAATCCGGCGAATTGACCCTCGCGGCCTTCCACGCCGATACCGGCGCGCCGATCCTCGAGGGGCTGATCTGGCGCGTCTTCGTCCTGCGCGGCGAGGAGGCCGAGCTCGTCGCCCGCGACGAGGGCGCGACGCCGCGAATCAAGCTGCCGCCGGCCAACTACATGATCCACGTCTCCTACGGCTTCGCCTCGGCCACGCGGCCGGTGACCATGCAATGGGGCGACGTGGTGGAGCGGCTCGTGATCAGCGCCGGCGGCCTGCAGGTGCGCGGCGTGGTCGGCGACATGCCGATCGCGGCGAACGAGCTGACCTACGCCGTCTTCGTGCCGGTGGCCGAGGACAAGGAAGGCCGTCTCGTCGTCGCCGAGGCGCGTCCGACGGACCTGATCCGCCTGCCCGAGGGCGACTATCACGTCGTCTCCACCTACGGCGACGCCAACGCCTCCATGCGCACCGACGTCGACGTCCGGGCGGGCCAGCTGACGATCGCGACCCTGAACCATCGGGCGGCGCGGGTGACGCTCAAGCTCGTGGCCGAGGAGGGGGGCGAGGCCTTCGCGGGAACGGCCTTCTCCGTGCTGACGCCGGGCGGCGACGTGGTGCGCGAGGCGATCGGCGCCTTCCCCTCCGTCGTGCTGGCGGAAGGCGACTACGTGCTGATCGCGCGTCACGAGGGGCGCGTCTTCACCCGCGAGTTCCGGGTCGAGAGCGGGCTCGACCGCGACATCGAGGTGCTCGCCGAGGGCTGACGTCCGCGAAGACCCTGCGGCCGCGCTCTTGCGCCGGGGCCCGATCCGTCCGACGTAAGGGCGACCGCATCCGGAGTGCCCATGCAGCCTCGAGCCGACGACCCGCGCGCGCCGCCGCCGCCCCCGCCGCAAAAGCCGCCGCGCGAGCCCGTCTTCAACCTCCCCACCGTCGTCCTCGTCTCGATCGCTCTCCTGTTCGCGCTGCACGCGCTCGGCGGCGTGCTGGGGCCGGAGGGCTATTTCGACGTCGTGCTCGATTTCGGCTTCGTCCCCGCCCTGTGGACGACGAAGATCGACCCCGACGCCGTGCGCGAGATCGCGCGCCGGGCCATCGCGGGCGACGCGCTCGACGCCGGCCGCGAGCTCGGCTTCGCCCGCTTCATCATGACGCAGGGCTCCGGCGGGTTCTGGACGCCGCTCACCTACGCGTTCCTGCACGGCTCCTGGCTGCATGTCGGGCTCAACGCCGTGTGGCTCGCGGCCTTCGGCACGCCCATCGCCCGGCGCATCGGGCCGGAGCGCTTCCTCTGGCTCGCGGCGATCACGGCCGTGGCGGGGGCGCTGGCGCACTGGGCGACGCACGCCTACGACGTCACGCCGATGATCGGCGCCTCCGCCATCGTGTCGGGCATGATGGCGGCCGCCGCGCGCTTCGCCTTCTCGCCCCGGCGCTTCTACGGGGTGCCGCCGCATCTCGCCCCGCGGCTCGGGCTGCGGGAGATGCTCGGCAACCGCACGGCGATGCTCTTCGTCGGCGTCTGGTTCGCCATCAACTTGGTCTTCGGCGTCGCCGCCGTGCCGCTGGGCCTCGCGGCCGACGCCGGCATAGCCTGGGAGGCGCATATCGGCGGGTTCGTCGCGGGGCTGTTCCTGTTCCCGCTTTTCGACAAAGGCCCCGCCGGCGGCCACGGCATCGCTTGAAAAAGCCGCCATCGTCTCGCATCCTGAGCGTCCGACGCGCGATGCAACCGGCCGGAAGAGCCGGGGAGACGGGCGTCGCCAATGCGGAGGAAACCATGACGGTCAGACAGGTACTCGCCGAGAAGGGCGGAGAGGTCGTCACCCTCGATCCCGGCAAGACCCTCGCCGAAGCCGCCCACCTGCTCTCGGAGCGGCGCATCGGCGCGGTCGTGGTGAGCGGCGACGGGGGGCGTGTCGACGGCATTCTCTCCGAGCGCGACATCGTGCGCGCCATCGCGCGCGAAGGCGCCGCCGCCCTCGACGCGAAGGTCTCCGCCTACATGACCCGGGAGGTCGTCACCTGCGCCCGGGAGGTCGCCATCGACGACCTCATGCACGTGATGACCCAGGGCAAGTTCCGCCACGTCCCCGTGGTCGAGGAGGGCCGGCTCGTCGGCATCGTGTCCATCGGCGACATCGTCAAGCGGCGCGTGGCGGCCATCGAGGCGGAGGCGCGGATGCTCAAGGAATACATCGCGGGCTGAGCGCGCCCGCTCTCGACAGCGCGCGGCGACGGGTCTAAAGCCGGGCGCTTCGTCGAGAGGGGACTTTTCGCCATGCGTCGAATCTGCGTGTTCTGCGGCTCCAACCCGGGCCACGACCCGGCCTACCGCGCCGCCGCCGTGGCGCTCGGCGAGACGCTCGCGGCGCGGGGGATCGGGCTCGTCTACGGCGGCGCCTCGGTGGGCCTCATGGCGGTCGTCGCCGACACGGTGCTCGCCGCCGGCGGCGAGGTGCTGGGCGTGATCCCGCAGATGCTCGTCGACAAGGAGATCGCCCACGCCGGCCTCTCCGAGCTCCACGTGGTCGACTCGATGCACGCCCGCAAGGCGAAGATGGCCGATCTCTCCGACGGCTTCGTCGCGCTCCCCGGCGGCGTCGGGACGCTGGAGGAGCTGTTCGAGATCTGGACCTGGGCCCAGCTCGGCACCCACGCCAAGCCCGTCGGCCTCCTCGACGTGAACGGCTTCTACGACAAGCTCCACGGCTTCCTCGACCACGTGGTGGCCGAAGGCTTCCTGCGCGAGGGCCATCGCGGCATGCTGCTCTCGGCGAGCGAGCCCGGCGCGCTCCTCGACGCCTTCGCCGCCTACACCCCGCCCGTGGTGCACAAGTGGGTGGAGCGGGAGGAGACGTGAGGGGCCGTGCGCTCGAGCCGTTCGCGGGCCTCACAGGCTCGAGCTGATCGTGTCGGGGGAGCGCTTCTCGATCGCGGTCGGGGCCATCGACCGCGAGGATCCGGAGCGTATCCGTGAGGCCCTCCTCGCCATGCGCCGCCTCGGAAAGGCACGCGGGACGGATGAGGGGTGACGCCCGCCCGGTCTGCTCCGCGCGGACCGGAGCCGGACGCCTCCGCAGCGTCGCCGGCGCGCCCTGCATGCGGCGCGCCGGCCCCCCATCCGCCTCACTGGCTGTGCGGGCCGCCCGGCTGCGTCACGCCGCTCATGGCGATGCCGGCCTTCTCGGTGTCGTGGGCCAGCGCCGAATCGGCGAGGGAGACGACGCCGACGAGCCGCTTGTCCCGGTCCACCACCGGCAGGCGGCGGACCTGGATGTCGCCCATGTTCTGGACGACGTGGTCGAGGTCCTCGTCCGCGAAGCAATAGCGCACGTCCGGCGTCATCACGTCCGAGACCTTCACCGCGTTCGGGTCGCGCCCCTGCGCCACGGCGCGCACGACGATGTCGCGGTCGGTCACCATGCCGACGAGCCGCTCGTCGTCGCCCACCGGCAGGAAGCCGAGATCCTCGTCCGCCATGCGCTTGGCGATGGCGGCGATCGTCTCCTCGGGATTCGCGAGATGCACCCCGTGGGTCATCACGTCGCTGACTTTCATGACGGTCTCCTGGTCTCTCGGCGCGGCCGGCCTCAGCCGGAGCGTCCGTGCACGTGGAAGGGCGGGGCGGTGGTCTCGACGCAGGTGAAGGGCTCCAGGATGCGGTAGGTGTGCTCGGCGTCCGCCGGGACGAGCCAGCTGTCGCCGGGCTCGAGGGTCACCGTCTGGCCTTCGAGCTCGAGCTCGGCCCGCCCGCCGATGCAGAATCCGAGCACCTCGTAGTCGTGCTTGTGCAGCGGCTTGTCCTGCGTCGGCGCCTCGTCGCGCCACATGCGCATGGCCATGCGCTTGCCGCTGGCGAGATAGACGAGGCCGTTCTCGCCGGTGGGCGACTGGGCGCTGGCGACCTTCTTCACGGTCGTGTCGTTCATGGGATCGCTCTCCTGTCGATGGAGGTCGGCTTCGCCCGGTCAACGGCCGCGCCGGACCGGCGTTCCAGGCACGCGGAGAGCGCCCGAGCGACGCGGAACCCGCCTTCCCGGGCGTCGTTCCCCGCGATCCGGCGGCGTTCTCGCGCCGTCCCGAGCGTGACCCGAGAAGGAGGCGACCCATGTCCGCCCAGAACAAGCACCCGAAGACCGAGACGCCCTCCGATCGCGATCTCAAGAGCGATCCCGGCATCGGCCGCTCCAAGGGCGAGCGCATGGTCGGCGCCGACGGCCGTCCCCTCCAGGGCGAGAACACCTACGAGGGCGACGTGCTCAACGACGTGAACGATCAGGGCGCCGTCGACCCGAACAAGACGGGGCGCACCAACAAGTGACGCCCGAGCGCGGCCTGTGCCGGGAGCTGGCGCAGGCTCCCAATACACGAAACAATGTGTGAAATAAGATAAATCACATCCACGCTGTTGACGACCGCGGCAGCGTTCGCTAAACCGAACGCATCAGCCGTCGCGCCTTTCTGCGCGAGTCCCCAGCCGCCGCTTTCGATCCGCCTCACGGCGGAGCGGAAGCGTGCGCCTTCAGGAGGTCGTCATGGTCCTGTCTCGTCGCTCCTTCCTCTCCGTTGTCGGCGCCGGCCTCGCGGCGTCGTTCGTGATGGCGAACGCGTCCGTCGCGCAGGACAAGCCCTCCGTCGTCACGGTCGACTACGCCACCTACAATCCCGTGAGCCTGCTGCTGCGCGAGCGCGGCTATCTGGAGGAGGCGCTCGGGGCCGAGGGGATCGAGGTGCGCTGGGTGCAGACGCTCGGCTCCAACAAGGCGCTCGAGTTCCTCAACGCCGAGGCGATCGATTTCGGCTCGACCGCCGGCGCCGCGGCCCTCGTCGGGCGGCTCAACGGCAACCCGATCAAGACGATCTATCTCTATTCCCGCCCCGAATGGACGGCGCTCGTCACCCGGCCGGACACCGGCATCGCCGGCGTCGCCGATCTCGCCGGCCGGCGCATCGCCGTGACCCGCGGCACCGACCCGCACATCTTCCTGGTGCGCGCGCTCGCCTCCGCCGGTCTCACCGAGCGCGACGTCAAGCTCGTGCTGCTGCAGCATCCGGACGGGCGTATCGCGCTGGAGCGCGGCGACGTCGACGCCTGGGCCGGCCTCGACCCGATGATGGCCGCGGCCGAGCTCGAGAGCGGGGCGGAGCTGTTCTACCGCGACGCCGCCGCCAACACCTACGGCACGCTCAACGTCCGCGAGGAATTCGCCGAGGCGCATCCCGAGATCGTCCGCACCGTGCTCGCCGCCTACGAGCGCGCCCGTGAGGAGGCGCTCGCCGATCCGGCGGCCCTCGCCGCCGTGCTCGGCGACGTCACCCGCCTGCCGCCGGAGATCGTCGCCCGCCAGCTCGAGCGCACCGACCTGACGAACCCGGTCCTCGGCGAGGCGGAACGCGCGACCATCCGCGCCGCGGGGATCGCCCTCGTCGAGGCCGGCGTTCTGCCGGCCGGTTCCGACATCGACGGCACCCTCGCCGCTCTCGTCGACGCCCGCTTCACGGTCGCGGCGCGATGAGCGCGGAGGAGGGGACCCTCGCCGGCGCGGCATCGCGCTCCGCGCCGCGCCTGCCGCGGCTCGGGAGCCCGCGCGCGCTCGCGCTCGGCCTCCTCCTGCCCGTCTCCGCGGCGCTCGGCTGGGAGATCGCCGTCGCGGCGGGCCTCGCCGAGGGCCGGCTCCTGCCGCCGCCCTCGCGGGTGATCGCGACCTTCGCCGCGCTGCACGCGCGCGGAGACCTGTGGGTCCACGTCGCGACCACGCTCTGGCGCGTCGCGGTCGGCTTCGCGCTGGGCGCCGCCGCGGGGCTCGCGCTCGGCGCGCTCTCGGGCGCGAGCCGCCTCGCGCGCGAGGCGCTCGACCCGACGCTCCAGGCGCTGCGCGCCATCCCCTCCATCGCCTGGGTGCCGCTCTTCATCCTCTGGCTTGGCATCTTCGAGGAATCGAAGATCGCCCTGATCGCGGTGGGCGTCTTCTTCCCCGTCTATCTCGGCGTGTGCGACGCGATCCTCTCGATCGATCGCAAGCTGATCGAGGTCTCGCGCGTCTTCCGCCTCTCGAGGCTCGCCACCGCGCGCCGCGTGCTCGTGCCGGCGGTCCTGCCGGAGACGATCACGGCGCTGCGTTCCGGCCTCGGGCTCGGCTTCATGTTCGTCGTCGCCGCCGAGTTCATGGGCGCCTCCGAGGGGCTCGGCTACCTCCTCATCGACGGCCAGCAGATGGGCAAGCCCGACCAGATCCTCGCCGCCATCGTCGCCTTCGCCCTGCTCGGCAAGGCCTGCGATCTCGTCCTCGTCGCCGCGACGCGCCCCCTCGTCGCCTGGCAGGACGTCGCCCGCGACCGCTTGTAGGAGCCCGCCATGCTGCGCATCGAGCGCCTCTCCAAGACCTACGCCGACGGCAAGCGCGCGCTCGCCGACGTCGACCTCGAGGTCCGCCGCGGCGAGATCGTCGCCATCGTCGGCGGCTCGGGCTGCGGCAAGACCACGCTCTTGCGCCTGATCGCCGGCCTCGACCGGCCGAGCGCGGGCACGATCGCGGTCGACGGCGAGATCGTCGCGGCGCCGCATCCCAAGGTCGGCGTCGTCTTCCAGGAGCCGCGGCTCCTGCCCTGGCTCTCGGTCGCCGACAACGTGGCCTTCGGCATCGCGGGGCGTCCCGCCGAGGAGCGCCGGCGCATCGTCCAGGGCGCGCTCGCCCGGGTCGGCCTGCTCGAGCACGCCGAGCGCCTGCCGCGGGACCTCTCCGGCGGCCAGCAGCAGCGCGTCGCCATCGCCCGCGCCTTCGCGGCCGGGCCGCAGGTGCTCCTCCTCGACGAGCCGTTCTCCGCCCTCGACGCCTTCACCCGCGCCGACCTGCATGCGCACCTGCTGCGCCTGTGGCAGGACGCCGGCCTCACCGTCGTCATCGTCACGCACGACGTGACCGAGGCCGCGACCCTCGCCGATCGCGTGATCGTCATGCGCCCCGATCCCGGGCGCGTCCACGACGAGGTCGAGATCCTGGTCGCGCGCCCGCGCGAGCGGGGCAGCCCGGCGATCGAGGGCATGGCGCGCACGCTCTACGCGGCTCTGGACGAGGCGCGCCGACCGCCGATCCGCGAGAGGGAGGTGGAGGCGTCGGGGTTGTGGTGGTGACGCCGTCCGACCGCGAAAGCAAGAACCACGCCTGACGCCGCCGGATCGACGCAACCGCCGCTGCGGACCGTCCGGCATTCCCGCCCGCGGCCACTCGCCCTATCGTTTGTTGCCGCATCCCCCGAAACCGTACGGGCCGGAGAGCCGGCGCGTACGCTATTGCGATGAAAAGTTGATGTCGGAGACACCCATGGACGCCGCCGCCCTTCGCGCCCTGCAGGCCCCTCTGAAGCAGAAGTACCGCGAGAGCCCCCAAGCGGCGGTTGTGACCCTCAAGGCCCACGGCACGCTCGATTCCGAGGCGGTGGCCTGCAAGGTCGAGACCGCCCGCGCCGTCGCGGTCGCCGGCCTGCACAAGGCGACCGGCGGCACCGGCGCCGACCTGTGCTCGGGCGACATGCTGCTCGAGGCGCTCGTCGCCTGCGCCGGCGTGACCCTCAAGGCCGTGGCCACCGCGCTCGAGATTCCGCTGCGCTCGGGCACGGTCCACGCGGAGGGCGATCTCGACTTCCGCGGCACGCTGGGCGTCGACAAGGAGGCGCCGGTGGGCTTCAAGGACATCCGCCTCACCTTCGAGATCGACGCCGACGCCGGCGAGGAGCAGCTCGCCCAGCTCCTGAAGCTGACCGAGCGATACTGCGTCGTCTTCCAGACCCTCAACCGCAAGCCGGAGCTGTCGGCGCGGCTCGAGCGCGGTTGACGCACCCCGGGAACGCCCCGCCGCGCCCGCCGTTGAGCTGAAGCTTGGGCGCGGCGCTCCCGTTCGCGCCCCATCCGGGAGCGCGCATGGACGCGAGGGCGCGATTGGACGAGACCGACACGCCGGCCGGGCCGGTGGTGCGCCTCAAGGAGCGCCTCACCTACGAGGTCGGCCCGCTCTTCGCCTTCTTCATCGCGAACGCCATCGGCGGCATCTTCGTCGGCACCGCGATCTTCATGGTCGCGACCGTGCTCGCGCTCGTCGCGAACCTCGCGCGCGAGCGCCGCATCCCCACGGCGCCCGTCGCCTCCACCGTGCTGATCCTGATTTTCGGCGGCCTCAGCCTCGCCTACGCCGAGCCGTGGATCATCATGGTGCGGCCCACCATCATGAACCTGTTCTACGCCCTCGCCCTCCTCGGCGGTCTCGCCGCGGGCCGGATCGTGCTGCGGATCGTGCTCAAGGAGTCGCTCGTGCTCGACACCGAGCGCGCCTGGCGGGTCCTCACCTGGCGCGCGGTCGCGTTCCTCGCGCTCCTCGCGGGGCTCAACGAGATCACCTGGCGCTTCTTCTCGGTGGACGTCTGGGTGGCGTTCAAGGTCTTCGCGGTGCTGCCCCTGAACGTCGCCTTCATCGCCGCGCAGGCGCCGTTCGTGCGTCGTCACCGCGTCCGGCTGTGACCGCCGGGCGGTGGTCGAGCGCCTCCGCGAAGAACGCCCCGAGCCGGGCGTCGGTCTTCGCCAGCACGCCCTCGTCGCGCAGCATGTGGTAGCCGCGCGGGTCGGCGTTGGCGATCAGCGCCAGCGTGCGCGAGATCCGGCCCGAGATGCCGATGCGGGTGCGCAGGTCGCGCAGGTTGTTCGCGGCGTCCACGCCGAAGCGGCAGGAGAACAGCGAGAAGCGCACGAACT
The DNA here is from genome assembly GCF_040111675.1 of Salinarimonas sp. NCBI lineage: Bacteria > Pseudomonadati > Pseudomonadota > Alphaproteobacteria > Hyphomicrobiales > Salinarimonadaceae > Salinarimonas > Salinarimonas sp. Next base: position 784,334 of record NZ_CP157794.1, read on the forward strand.
TCTTCGTCAGGTTCTGCGAATCCCACTGGTGATACGTGTCGGGGAAGACGTGGAAGCCCACTTTCGAGCCGCCGCGGGTGAGGTCGTCCGCGATCTCGCGCGAGCGCGTGGGGTTCACGTTGCGGTCGAGCGCGCCGAGGAACATCTCCACCGGCGCGCCGGTCGTGGTCGGGTCGTCGAGACGCGGCACCGAGCAGCCGTAATAGCTCACATGCCCGGCGAAGCGCTGCTCCTCGACCGCGAAGAGCTTCGCCAGCTGCTCGTAGGCCGCCAGCACCGAAATCATGGCCCCGTAGGAGAAGCCCATCACCGCGACGCGCGCCGGGTCCACCATCGGCAGCCGCGCGAGATGCGCCATGGCCGCATAAGCGTCGGCGAGCATCATGGTCTCGGTGACGCGCAGGGCGCGCAGGGTGTGGTTCTTGAACGCCGCGCCGCGCGCGCCGAACGTGTCGACGGCGAGCGTGACGTAGCCCTGCTCGGCCAGCATCTTGCCGTAGCGCAGCTCGCGCTCGGGGATGATGCCGCCGAGGCCGGGCAGGATCACCACGGCGGGGCGGCTCTTGGCGCGGGCGACGGCGCCCGGCGTGTGGAGGTGGCCGATGCCGACGGTCTCGGGCGCGTTGCCGCGCACCATGTCGGCGAGGGTGAAGGGGCTCCTGGTCGGGAAGGTGATCTGCGGCATGGGCGTCCGGTTCCGGTGAGCGTCGCCTTTGGACGGCGGCGCAGGTTCAACGACCGGCGGGAACCCGCGTTCCCTGTGCGGCCGCGCGCTCCAGCGTCGCGAGCAGGGCCGCGTCGGTGATCACCCGCGGCGGCTTGTTCTGCCCGCCGAGCTTGCCGCGCGCGCGCATCCAGGAGGCGAAGGTTCCGCGGGGCGCGCAGACGAGCTCCGGCGCGGCGAGCTGGCCCGCGTCGCGATGGGCGGCGTAGTCGGCGTTGGCGCGCACGAGCGCCCGGTCGAGGGCCGCGCGCAAGGCGCGGGCGCGGGCGGGGGAGGGGGCGCCCTCGGCGAGCTCGACCACGAACAGGTGATGGTCCTGCGCCGCGCCCTCCGCCCGATGGCGCGCGCCGGCGCCGATCTCGACGAGCTCCGCCCCGATCTCCCGCGCGGCCGCGTCCACCGCCCGGTCGATCTCGGCGCCGGTGAGGTGCTCGCCGAAGGCGGACAGCGTGAAGGCCGTGCGCCCCGCGAAGACGACGCGCGGCGGATCCTTCGAGACGAGCCGCACGAGATCGCCCACCTCGTAGGCCCACAGCCCCGCATTGGTGGAGACGACGAGGGCGTAGTCGACGCCGATCTCCGCGTCCTCCAGCCAGGCGCGCCGCGGCGCGCGCGTGCCGAGCGTCTCGGGGACGACGAACTCGTAGAAGATCCCGTTGTCGACGATCAGCCGCAGGCCGTCCCCGCGTCCGCGGTCCTGGATGGCGAAGAAGCCCTCGCTCGCCGGGTAGACCTCCTGCGTGCGGATGGCGGATCCCGCGATCAGCCGGTCGACGCGCGCGGCGTAGGGGCCGAAGGCGACCCCGCCGTGAACGACCAGCTCGAGCTTCGGGTAGAAGGCGTCGAGCCGCTCGCCGCGCGCCGGGTGCATGCGCGCCAGCGTCTCGAAGAACGCCATCAGCCAGGTCGGCGTGCCGGAGATCGCACGGATGTCCTCGGCGAGCGAGGCCGGCGCGAGCCTGGCGATCTTGCGCTCCCAGTTCTCCTCGAGCGCGAGGCTCGCCGGCGGGAAGGTGCGGGAGCGGGCGTAGAACGGCACCGTCGCCGCCGCGATGCCGGAGAGGTCTCCGCCGCGCACGCCCGGCGCCAGCCGATCCAGCGCCGTCGAGCCGCCGAGCATGAAGCTCTTGCCGCCGAGCACCCGCGAGCCGGGACGGTTGGCGAGATGATGCACCAGGATGTCGAGCGCCGCGCGCCGGTTCGCGGCGACCATGGCGCGGCTGACCGGGATGTACTTGGTGCGGCCCGTGGTCGTGCCCGAGGACAGCGCGAAGAACGGCATCCGCCCCGGCCAGGTCTCGTCCTCGAGCACGGGGAAGGGCTCCTGCCAGTACCGCGCCCAGAAATCCTCGTAGGTCCGCACCGGCACCTGCGCCTGGAAGGCAGCGGGCGTCGCGATGGCCGGGAAGCCGTGCTCGCGCCCGAAGCGGGTCGCGGCGGCCTGCCGGACCAGGGCGCGAAGCGTCGCGCGCTGGGCGGCGATCGGGTCCTGCCCGGCGAGCGCCGCCTCGCGCCGGCGGGCGTAGGCGCGCAGAAACGGCGTCGCGTCGATCATGACGCGGCGATCGGCGTCGCGTGCGGGAAATGGCGGGCGACCGCCTCCGGCGTCAGCGGCAGCGCCATGGCGCGGCCCTCGCGCCAGAGGGGGAGCTGGTCGAGCATCGTCTCGCTCTTCAGCCAGCCGTCCTGGCCGGTGAGCAGGACGCCCGACGCGCTGTCGAGGTCTCCGCAATCGCAGGCGAAGCGGGCGATGGAGCCGTAGAAGGCACGGTGCGGGCGCGGCACGGCGGGGTGGGCGGTCTTCATCACCGCGTCCGATGTCCCGCCCACCGGCAGGTCGGCGAAGACGAGCCGGCGGCCGACGAGCGGCAGCCCGCCGAGCACGTGCGCGAGCCGCAGGCGGTGAATGTCGCCCCACACGCGGTAGCGCTTCAGCTCCTTCGCCGTCGCGACGAGCCCGCTCGCCACCGCGGCGACGAGCTCCGTGCGCGGCTCGTGCAGGTCCTGGGAGACCAGGGTGCGCGCGGTGAACACCGCGCCGTGGAAGGCGCGCTCGGCCTGCGAATGGTAGTGCGCGCTGATATGCGCGATCAGGAGCTCGAAGGCGAGCGCCCCGCGCGACTCCTCCGGATAGGACCCGTCCCAGTCGACGATCAGCGGCGCGACCTCGCCACGGGCCGAGAGCACCTCCTCCCGCGAGGGCCCGCCGCCGCCGCTCTCGCGCTCGCCCGCCGCCTTGACGAGCCGCATCAGCCGGTCGCGCAGGAGGAGCGCGCCCGGCACGGTGACGTCCCGCTGCAGCGTGGTGAGCGTCTCCATCGTCACCGGCCGCGCGTCGGCGAGGACGCGGCCGATGCGCTCGACCCGGTCGACCGGCGAGTAGAAATAGGACAGGGGCGCGGGCGTGTCCTCCGGCCGGTCGTTGGCGGAGACGACGTAGCCGCGCGGCGGGTCGCGCTCCGGCGGGAAGTCCCTGGCGGTGACGTAGGCGTCCCAATGCGCGATGGCGTCGGGCTTCGAGACGAGATCGGCTAGCGGCGCGTGCGGGCGCTTCGGCAGCTTCGCCGCGATCTGCTTGGCGATGCCCCCCGCGCGCTCGGCGACGATCCAGTTCTGCCCCGGCACCGCCATGCCGTCCGCCGCCTCGCGGAACTCCTCGAAGCTGCGGGCGCGGTTGAGCGCCAGCATGGAGGAGAGCTCGTCGGAGGGCTCGTGCCCGACCCAGCGCAGCGCGTAGGTGGCGTTCATCGGCACGGCGTCGGAGATGATCGGGCCGTAGCGGCTCGTGCGGATTTCCACCCGCTCGTCCCGCCCGCCGCGGACCTCGATCGTCTCCGCGCGCATGTCGAAGGGCTCGTACATCAGCCCCGAGAGGTCGAACAGGTCGGAGGAGGCGGTGTGCGGGGCAGTGCCGCCCCAGGCGAGATCCGGATTGCGGCCGAAGGCGGTGAAGGGCAGGCCCGGCAGCTGAAAGCCGACGCAGTGATAGGAGGGCGAGCGGAAGCCTGCCGCCATCCAGATGTTCGGCACCGAGATCGGCAGGTGCGGATCGCCCGCGAGCAGCGCCGTGCCCGTGGCGCTCGCGTCCTTGTGGACCGCGTAGGCGTTCGAGCCCTTCAGCGCCGGGCCGAGCGCGGTCGCGAGCATCGTCTCGAGGTCCCAGCCGGCGAGGTTCGCGATCGTGCCGGTGCCGTGGGCGAGGAGCTTGTCCCAGAGGTCGGGCCAGTCCGGATCGCGCCGCAGCGGGATGAGCCGGAGCCAGATCACCCAATTGACGTCCGCCACCGCCGCGCGGCCCACCGCCATCACGTCGGCGGGCGTCCAGCGCTCGCGGGAGAGGCCGAGCAGCGGGAAGTCAGGCGGGTCCTCCGGGGCGTGCTCGATCACGTGGTTGAGGCCGTCGACGAAGCCCTCGAGCCAGGCTTTCGTCTCCGGCGGCTGCATGGCGAGGATGCCGGGCACCGCCTGGGCGATGCCGAGCGTGCGCAGCGCCCGGTCGACGTCGATGGCGGCGGGGCCGGCGATCTCCGCGACGCGGCCGTAGGCGACCTTGCGCAGCACCTCGAGCTGGGTGAGCCGCAGATGGGCGTGCACGGCCCCGAGCGCGACCGCGCAGTCGCGATCCGTGGATGCGGTGATCCAGGGGACCTGATGGTCGTTCCAGCGGATGTCGACGGACCTCTCCACCGGCAGCCCGTCCTTCGGGAACATGGCCAGCCGGTCCTTCAACGTCCGCGCACGCATCGGCCCGCGCGTCAGCACCGCGCGGGAGAGGATGGCGAAGGAGCGCGCGAGGCGCAGGGCGTGGGCGAGCTTGGACACGGCGGGAGGGGAACGGTCCTGGTTGCGCGGGGGTTCCGGGGGGCGCGCGACCCGCCTCGGGGATGCGCCAGGGGAATGCCCGCACCCAGGGGTGACAGTTTGTTTCAACATATCTTTTCTGCTCCGACGGCGTTGCGCGCGGGCGCAATACGATCGTTTTCCTTGAATTTGGAAATAATTCCACGAAATTAAGGTGGTATTAACCCTGTGTCGGATAGCTATCATTTCGCCGGCGCGATGAACCCGAACGGCGTCGGTTTGGGGGTACGACATGCCAAAACGCGCTCTGCGGATTCCGCACAAGATACTGCTCGCTACAGGCCTGATGCTCGCCGCTCTCGTCGCCACGGGCGCGATCGGCTTGAGCGCGCTGTCCGAGAGCAACCGACGTCTCGACGACATGTACACGCAGGAGCTGCTGACGCTCGAGGCTCTCGACGCGGTCAAGGCCGCGCTCTACCGCATGCGCGGCGACTCGCTCGAGTTCCTGCTCGCGGACCGTCCCGAGACGCGCGCGCAGCTCGCCTCCGAGATCGAGGAGCAGGACGCCCGCATCGACCGCCGGCTCGCGCAGATCGCCGAGACCCGTTTCTCCCCCGAGGAGCAGGCCTTCTTCGATTCCATGTCGGAAACCTCCGACGCCTATGCCGCGCTCGTGCGCAGCGGCGTCGTCGAGGCCGTCGCGGCCGGGCGCGTCGCCGAGGCCGAAGCCGTCGCCCGCGATGCCGCGGTCACGGTCTTCCGCGAGGCGCGCGAGAGCGTCAACGGCTTCATGGATTACGCCGTCGCCCGGGCCGAGCGCCGCATGGCGAACGCGCAGGCCGAGCACGGGAGCGCGGTCTGGCTGGTGAGCGCCGTGATCGCGGCGGGCGCCGTGGTCGCCGCGGGGGCCACCTGGTTCCTGACGGCCGGTGTCTCGCGGCCGATCACCACAATGGTCGGCGCCATGAGCCGGCTCGCGCGCCGCGAGTGGGACACCGAGATCCCGGCCCAGGGCCGTGGCGACGAGGTCGGCGAGATGGCGCAGGCGCTGGCCGTCTTTCGCGACAACGGCCTCGAGGCCGACCGGCTGCAGGCCGAGCAGGAGCGCGCGGAGGCGCGCCAGGCCGAGCAGAAGCGTCGCGAGATGGCGAAGCTCGCCGATTCGTTCGATGCCGCGGTCGGCGGCGTCATCGCCGCGGTTTCCTCTGCGGTGAGCCAGCTCGAGAGCGCGTCGAAGTCCATGGCGGCCAACGCCGAGGAGACCGCCACGCAGGCGCTCACCGTGGCGGCGGCCTCCGAGCAGGCCTCCGCCAACGTGCACACCGTCTCCTCGGCGGCGGACGAGCTGTCGAGCTCGATTCAGGAGATCTCCCGGCAGGTCGGCGAATCGGCCCGCATCGCCTCAGACGCCATGCGCGAGGCGGCGGAGACCGCCGACAAGGTCCAGCGCCTCTCGCGCAGCGCCGACCGGATCGGCGAGGTGGTCGAGCTGATCAGCACCATCGCCGAGCAGACGAACCTGCTGGCTTTGAACGCCACGATCGAGGCGGCGCGCGCCGGCGAGGCGGGACGCGGCTTCGCCGTCGTCGCCGCCGAGGTGAAGACCCTCGCCGACCAGACGGCCAAGGCGACGCAGGACATCGCCGGGCAGATCGGCGAGATCCAGAGCGCGACCGTCGACTCGGCCGCCGCGATCACGGCCATCAACGAGACGATCGAGCGCATGAGCGGTATCGCCGGCGCCATCGCCGCAGCGGTCGAGGAGCAGGGCACGGCGACGCAGGAGATCGCCCGCAACATCCAGCAGGCCTCCGCCGGCACGAGCGAGGTCTCCACCAATATCGGCGGCGTGAAGCAGGCCGCCGAGGAATCGAGCGCGGCCTCCGCCCAGGTCGTCGGCGCCGCGGGCGACCTCTCGCGCCAGTCCACCACGCTGGAGCGCGAGGTCGGGCGCTTCCTCGCCTCGATCCGCGACGCCGCGTGAGCGTCGCGGGGTGACGCGGCGCCGCCGCCGCTCTAGGGTCTCCCGCCGAGAGGCGCAGGAGGACCGGAGCGGTGGTGGCGTTGTTCACGTTCGGGCATGGCTACAGCGCGGCGGAGGTCGTGCGCCGCGGATCGTTCGCGCGGGCGATCGGGACCGTGCGATCCGCGGCGAAGGCCGAGCGGCTGGCGGGCGAGGGCGTCGAGGCGCGCCTGTTCGGCGAGGACGCCGCCGACCCGCGCATCCCGGAGGATCTCGCGGTGGCCGACCGGCTCCTCGTCTCGATCCCGCCCGGCGCGGGCGGCGATCCGGCGCTCGCCGCCTATGGCGAGGCGATCGCGGCTTCCCCGAGCATCGACGCGATCGTCTATCTCTCGACGATCGGCGTCTATGGCGATGCGCAGGGCGGCTGGGTAGACGAGGAGACGCCGCCCACGGCGGAGAGCGCTCGCGCGGAGGCGCGGCTCGTCGCCGAGGCGCAATGGCTGGCGCTCGGCGCGCGCACTTCCAAGCGCGTCGCGATCCTGCGGCTCGGCGGCATCTACGGCCCGGGTCGCAATCCCATCCTGCAGCTGCGCGCCGGCACGGCGCGGCGGATCGTCAAGCCCGGGCAGGTGTTCAACCGCATCCACGTCGCGGACATCGCGCAGGCCGTCCTGGCGGCTTTCGAGCGCGCGCCGGCCGGCCGGATCTACAACGTCGTCGACGACGCGCCCGCCCCGCCGCAGGACGTCGTCGCCCACGCCGCCGCGCTGATCGGCGTCGCGCCCCCGCCCGAGATCCCCTTCGACGAGGCCGAGCTCTCGCCCATGGGCCGCAGCTTCTATTCCAACAACAAGCGCGTCTCGAACGCCCGCCTGCGCGCCGAGCTCGGCGTGGAGCTGCTCTATCGGAGCTATCGGGAGGGGCTCGGCGCGCTCGCGGCGGAGGGCTGAGCGCGCCGCCTCATGCCGCGTGGCGCTGCGCGTCCGAGCCGAAATGGGCGACGTAGCGCGGGTTGATCGCCGAGACCGGCAGCACCACGAGCACGTCCGTCGTGCCGAACTGCGTGTCGATGACCGCGCCGTCCCCGAAGGTCGCGCCGAGCCGGAGGTAGCCCTTGATCAGGGGCGGCAGGGCGTGCAGCGCCGTCTTCGGGTCGATCGCGTCCTTGGCGAGGCGATCCATCGAGACGTAGCGCTCGTCGAGGGCGCGGGCGCGCCAGTCTTCGGGCGCGGTCGCGTGGTGGTGCAGGAACGACAGCGGCAGGGCGAGCTTGTCGGGATCCGTGCCTTCCAGGCTGGCGCAGCCCAGCATCACGTCGATGCGATGGTGCAGCACGTAGGTCCAGATGCCGTGCCAGAGCAGCTCCACCGTGCGCTTGTTGCGGTAGGGCTTGAGCACGCAGGAGCGGCCGAGCTCGAGGAAGCGTTTCGCCGGATGCGCGGCGAGGATCGGCGCGATGTCGTACTCGGCCTGGGTATAGAACCCGAAATGCCGCTCGGCCACCTCCTGCCGCAGCAGGCGATAGGTGCCGACCACCGCCGGCTGCTTCTTCCGCGCCGGGACGCCGCGCAGCGCCCGCGCCGGCTCGCCGAGATTGGACGGCGCGGCGTGGTCGAGCACCAGCAGGTGGTCGCAGATCGCGTCGTACTCGTCGAAGTCCCGCCGCGCCAGGGCCGAGGTCGTGTGGGGGAGGGCGTTGCCCTCCTCGTAGAACACCTTGTAGCGCAGGCGCTGGGCCGCGCGGATCTGCTTCGGCGTCGTGGCGATGCGCACCTCGAGCGAGCCGATCCGGCCGAGCACCGGGTCGAGCGGGCGCGTCACGGGCGCGCGATTCATGTTCGCGCCGCGCAGGAAGGCGATCGCCGCCGAGCCCTTCTTGCGGAAGGGACGAACGAAGCTCGTGATGTGGGGGGAGGTCAACATCGAGCCGAAGCGGCTGGGAAGCCGGCTCGGCGTCGCTTCGGCAGGCAGCGGCGCCATTTCATCCTCGTCCGGCGGTGCCCTCCGCATCGCGATTCTCTCGCCGCGTCCGCCTTTCGGCTGTTGAACCATAGCGTTTCAACACAATTGTGACAGGATGGTTGCGCTTGTCACCATAGCCGGCGCAACAAAGTTCGGCGAGACGCGCGAAATCCGTTGCGGCAGCGGCTTCGTTCAGCCGGCGCGCGCGAGCGTGCGGTCCCGTACGGCCGCGCCGAACAGGCCGTCGAGCAGGCGCGGCTCCAGCGGCTTGGGGATGAAGCCGTCGAGACCGGCCGCGCCGGCGGCCTCCTCGTCCTCCTTGAGCACGTTCGCGGTGAGCGCCACGATGCGCCGCGGGCGCCGGCGGCCGAGCGCCCGCTCCAGCGTGCGGATGCGCCGCGTCGCCTCGAGTCCGTCGAGGCCCGGCATGCGGATGTCCATGAGCACGACGTCGTAATCGGGCCGGAGCCCGGCGAACGAGGCTTCCGCCAAGGCGACGGCCTCGTGCCCGTCCTTGGCCCAGTCGACGACCGCGCCCCGTTTCTCCAGCGCCTTCAGGGCGAGGAGGGCGTTGATCTCGTTGTCCTCCGCGAGCAGGACGCGCGGCGCGCCGGATCGCGGGGCGTTGCCGCGCTCGCCGGGCAGACGGCGCAGCGCCGGTTGCGCCGCGCTCTCGGCGCAGGCCGCCGCCGGGCTGGGCCGCGGCGCCAGGGGCTCGGCCAGCCTCTGCACCAGGGAGCGGCCGCGCACGGGCTTGACCAGATAGCCGTCGTAGCCCGCCGCCGTCGGCGAGCCGAGATCGCGTCGCTCGAAGGGTGAGACCAGCACGATCGAGCGCGGCACCCCGGCCTCGCGGGCCGCCGCCGCGACGTCGCGGGCCAGCTCGTCGCCGAGCGCGCAATCGACGAGGAGCGCGTCGTAGGCCTCGCGCCCCTCGGCGGCCATGGCGATCTTGGCCAGCGCCTCGGCCTCGTTGTCGACGAGGTTCGCCTGCGCGCCGGCCTCGGCGAGGCGCCGTGCGATGAACGGCGCCTCGAACGGCGAGCGGCCGAGCACCAGGATCCGCTTGCCCGCGAGCGGCGCCGGATCCGTCTCGGCCGTGAGCGCCGCCGTCGGCGCCTCGGCGGCGGGAAGCGGGAGCGTGACGGTGAAGCGTGCGCCCTCGCCCGGGGCGCTGTCGACGGCGATCGTCCCGCCCATGCCGGCGACGAGGCGCTGGGTGATGGCGAGGCCGAGACCGGTGCCGGGATGGCGGCGGGCGGCCGAGCCGTCGCCCTGCTCGAACTCCTCGAACAGGTGCGGCACGCGTTCACGCGCGATGCCGGGTCCCGTGTCGGAGACGCGCAGCACCACGCCGCCATCGGCGCCTGGCAGCGCCTCGACCCCGACGCCGCCGGCCTCGGTGAACTTCACGGCGTTGCCGGCGAGATTGACGAGGATCTGCCGGATGCGATCCGCGTCGCCGATCACCCGTGGCGGGAGGTCCGCGGCGACGAAGGCGGCGATCTCGACGCCCTTGCCCTGCGCGCGCGGCGCGAGCAGCTCGACCACGCCCTCGACGCAGGCGGCGAGGCCGAACGGGGCCGGCGCGAGCGTCAGCTTGCCGGCCTCGATGCGGGAGAAATCGAGGATCTCGTCGATGAGGGAGAGGAGCGCTCCACCGGACGTCTTGATGGCCTGGGCGTACGTGGTCTGCTCGGGATCGCACGGCGTGTCGAGGATCAGGTCCGCCATGCCGAGGATGCCGCCGAGCGGCGTGCGGAACTCGTGGCTGACGGTGGCGAGGAAGCGCGACTTCGCCTCGCTCGCCGCCTCCGCGCGGGCGCGCGCCTCGGCGAGCGCGGTCTCGGCGTCGATGCGGTCGGTGATCTCGCGGCCGGCGCGCAGGGTCTCGATCGCCCCGCTTCGGCCGCGGGTCTGCGTCTCGATCCAGGCGAACCAGCGCACGCCGTCTTCCGTCTCGATCGCCTCGTCGACGAGCCGGGAGCCGTCCGGCCCGGGCTGCGCGGCGCGGGTCTCGACGATGCGCAGGGCCGCCTTGCGCCCGACGAGATCGCCCGAGCGTGCGCCGAGGAGCCGCGCGAAGCCCGCATTGGCGTAGGTGACGCGCCCGGCGGCGTCTCGCTGGACCAGGGCGTCGAGCTGGGATTCGGCGAGGGTGCGAAAGAAGTGCTCGCCCTCCTCCGCCCGCCAGAGCCGATCCTGAAGGGCCTCGATCTCCGCCTCGAGCGCGCGCGCTCGCGCCTCGACGCGCATGTGGTCGCGCAGGATCAGCACCGCGGCGATCACGCCGGCGAGGGCCAGCGCGGCGGCGAGCGCGAGCGCCGCCGTCAGCGGCGTGATGGTGAAGACGGCGCCGGCGAGATTTCCCGCCGATGCGCCAGCCGTGTCGATGCCCTGGTCCATGACCCCACCCCGTCGTCCGGTAGGGATCATGGCGAAACAGCGCTGAAGGACGGCTTGAGAAAGGTGGTGAAGGCGGGCTTGCCGGATCTGCGCGAAGGGCGCGGATCCGGTTCAGGCCCTCTTCACCACCGTCTCGGCTCAGGACAGCGAGTTGCGGCGGTGCTCGATCAGCGCCTGCAGCATACGCGCGGCCAGCTTCCGATCGTGCTCGTCGAGCATCACCGCGGCGTCGACGATCTGATCCATGTACGGCTCACGGAGGAAGTAGAGGCTGCGCATGTCACGCGGGGTGAGCTTGAGACAATCCTTCTCCTCGCTTTTCCCCGCGCGGCTCTTCACTTCGATCGACATCTTGGACATTAAGGCACCCGGTGTCTTTAGGCGGCCGATGCCGACGCGGCCTGCTGATCGTCCTCGAGGATCGGGCCTGCGATCCCGCTCGCGCGCCGCAACGCCGATTCCATCTCGTCACCGATCTCGAAGAGCGCCGCGAAGGCGATCGTCTTGCCGATCCGGACGGGGCTGGAGATCGGCTCGCCACGACAATCCGCACGCCGGAGAATGCGGGCGATGAAAGCGTCGTAGACGGTCACGATGTGGGTGAGGCCGAGCCGGCGGCCGAACTCGTTCATGCCGAGGATGAGTTCCGCCGTCGGCCGGCTGAGCCGGTTCTTGGTCAGCTCCCGATCGGCGTCCGGATCGATGGAGAAACGGCTCGACTCCCAGATGAGCGGGCTCTCGACGCGGGTACCCTCCGGAAGCAGCTCCGGAAACACGTCGTTCAACATGTTGAAGCCGGTCGTGGGCAGAAGACGGATGCTGCCGATGACGTTCTCCTCGTCGTCGATGCAGACGAGGTACACGCAGTCCAGAGCATCGAAACCGTCGATCTCCCAATCACCGATGACCGAGACGTCCCAGCCGAGCCGGTCGTGGAAGACCTTCTTGCGGATGCGATGCATCGCATCCACTTCTCGCGGGTAAGCCCCCCGCTGATGGCCTTGAATGACGCGGATCATGTTTCTCTCCCGTCGATTGTGATGCCACAGCCAACGGGCGGAATGTTGCACGAACTTAACAAGATGAAACCTGTCGAATAAGACAGGTGTTCACTCTACGGTAGCGGTATTACACCATAAGAAATTGCCTTCGATACCGCGTGGGTCGTCGACAGCGCATTCAGCTTGGCGCGAGCATTCTCTAGGTGAAACCGAACGGTGCGTTCGCTCAGGCCGAGGATGGCGGACGTGTCCCAGATGGTCTTGCCCGCAGCGGACCATCTCAAGCATTCTTTTTCGCGCTCAGACAACTTAAGAGCGTAATCGTTCTGGTCGACCTTCTCCACTCGTAACGCCCAGGAATGGAAATAATAAGAAATGACCATGAACTCCTTGATCAGCACGCGCTTCTGGGCACCCCATGCATGCGACGGTACGTCGCTGTTGATCGAGAAGAGTGCGAACTCGCCGTGCCGACCGCGAATGGGGAAGGAAAGCCCCTGCGTTCCGAGATCGAATTCCTGCGCCTCGCCGAAGATCTTCCGCACCTTGGGCTTCGACCGATCGATCTCCCCCCAGTCGATCGGCAGCACGCCGCCGAGCCCGAGGGACACTACCGGATCGAGATTGACGTAGTCGCTCTGCAGGTAATGGCGTTGCCAATCGGGCGAGTAGGTCACCGCGATCAAAGGACGTCGCCGGCGTTCGGAGGGGATGTTCAACCCCAGATAGGCTGCATGCTTGAGGTCGAATCTCTGGAGGTTCTCCCGCAGGACGTCGTGGCCCTCCTCGAGCTTCTCCGCGGCAGCGATCCTGTCGATCAGGTCGAACACCAGATTGCTGTTCTCAGGCATCGCGGCATGCATGTCGACATCTCAGAAGTAGGCCCGGAGAGGTGGAGCGACGGCACCGATCGAGATCGCAACCGTGGATGGACGGGGTATCTCCGACCATTGTGTCCGAGGCATCATGGCACTTTTCGGGCGAAAAATGAAGATGCCTCGGACAGAACGGCGCTCCGCGCAGCCCGGAACAGGCCGCTCAGGACAGGGAGCGCTTCTTGTGAGACATGATGGCGATGAGCATATCGAGCGCCAGCTTCCTCTCCGTTTCCTCGAGCATCATCGAAAGCTCGATGATGTCCTCCATCAAGGGTTCTCGCAGAAGATACAGCGCCTTCATCTCCTGCGGCGACAGACGTAGCGGCTTCCTTTCCTTTCGCGACTTTTCGAGATTGACGGGAGTGGATTTCGACATCGATTGATCCTCGAGACCTGGTACTCCGGCGCAGGCGCGTCGAGGCGATCGAAACAACGAGGGGCGACGCGTAGCTGCCTGCACGTGAGCACTGTGACAGGGAACGCGCCGCATTGAATTGTAAGAAAATACAGCTACAGCGAAATATGCCCGCGGTGGATGGCCTGCGCGACGGCTGCCGTCTTGTTCGCCGCGTTCAGCTTTTCGCAGGCGCTCACGATATGAGCTGTAACGGTGCGCTCCGTAATTCCGAGCATTCCAGCCGTCCGTGCAGCGGAAAAGCCGCGCGCGGCCCATGTCAGGACTTCCCGCTCTCGTGGGGTGAGCAGGCGGGGGTCTCGGTTGCGTCGCACCATCTGGCGGCTTCGCAAATAGGCGTGAGCTGCGATGAAGTGTACGACAGGCCGAACGCGAGACGACAGATCCGGCGCGCGGCCGCTGAGAGAGGCGCAGCCCTCCAAGCCGCTCGCGCCCTGCACCGGAAGGCAGATGCCGTCGATCATTCCGTAGCGCCTCGCCTCGCTCATGACGTTCTGTGACGCGAGATCTCGGGCTTCGTGGCGGATCGCGTCGGTCCAGGTAAACGCGTTCGAAGCGATCTGGCAGTGGCGAAACACGGGATCATGGTCGAGGAAGGAGCGCTCCGCGTAGATCCGCGTCCAGCCGTCGGGCAGTCGGGAGAGCAGAATGGCGTCTTCGATCGACTGCCCGGCGCTGGGAAAAAGCGTGACGACGAAGTGCTCGAACCCGAAGCGGTTGAGCCCGCGATCGACCTCGTAGGCGAGCGCGTCCAAGGTGACTGCTCGGTCGATGGCCTCGACGCAGGCGAGAGCCTCTCCGGCGAAATCGGTCAGCGTTCCGTACACCGGCGCCTCCGCTGGTCATGCTCACCGGAATGCGAAGCGACGCTCGCGGCCGGATCATAGGCGGGCGGCATGCCGCATTCCATCGACCCGGCAGAGAAAATCGCTACTCGGCGCAATCGTCAAGCGGCAACCTTGCGTCGATCCAAGTGCGAACGATACGACAGCGCCTCCGCGAGGTGCACGCGTCTGACCTGTGTCGCGCCGTCGAGGTCGGCGAGGGTGCGGGCGACGCGGAGCACGCGATGGAAGCCGCGGGCGGAGAGGCGCATCGCCTCGGAGGCGTTGCGCACGAGGGCGAGGCCTTCGCTGTCCGGCGCGGCCACCTCCTCCAGCACCTTGCCGGGGCAGGAGGCGTTGGTGACCGTCGAGGCGAGGCCGGCTTCGGCGTAGCGCGCGGCCTGCACGGCGCGGGCGGCGGCGACGCGGGAGGCCACCTCGCCCGAACCTTCCGCCGGCGGCGGGAGAATCAAGTCGGCCGCGCTCACGGCCGGGACCTCGATCGTGAGGTCGACGCGGTCGAGGAGAGGGCCCGAGAGCCGCGCCTGGTACTGCGCCATGCAGCGCTCGTTGGGCCCGCGCCGGCAGGCGTAGCCGGGCTCGGTCGCCTGGCCGCAGCGGCAGGGATTCATGGCGGCGACGAGCTGGAAGCGGGCCGGGTAGGTGCAGCGCGCGTTGGCGCGCGCGATCATCACCTCGCCCGTCTCCATGGGCTGGCGCAGGCTGTCGAGCGTCTGCGATTGGAATTCGGGGAGCTCGTCGAGGAAGAGCACCCCGCGATGGGCGAGCGACACCTCGCCCGGCCGGGCGGTGACGCCGCCGCCGACGAGGGCCGCCGTCGAGGCCGAATGGTGCGGCGCTCGGAACGGCCGCCGGTCCGAGAGCTTGCCCTCCTGGATCAGCCCCGCGACGGAATGCACCATCGACACTTCGAGCAGCTCCCGCGGCGAGAGCGGCGGCAGGATCGAAGGCAGGCGCTGCGCCAGCATCGATTTCCCGGCGCCCGGCGGGCCGGACATGAGCAGGTTGTGCCCACCCGCGGCGGCGATCTCCAGCGCGCGCTTGGCGCTCTCCTGGCCCTTGATCTCGCGCAGGTCCGGCAGGTCCCCCGCGGCCGCGGCCACGGCGGGCGTCGGCTTCGCCAGCACCTGCGTGCCCTTGAAGTGGTTGGCGAGCTGGATGAGGTTCTCCGGCGCGAGCACCTCGATCCCCTCAGAGGCCCAGGCCGCCTCCGGCCCGCAGGCCTTGGGGCAGATCAGCCCGTGCTCCCGCGAGAGCGCGGCGATCGCCGCCGGCAGCACCCCCGCCACCGGCGTGATCGTGCCGTCCAGCGCCAGCTCGCCCAGCACCGTGTAGCCCTCGAGCGCGTCCGAGGGGATGGCGCCCAGCGCCGCCATCAGGCCGAGCGCGATCGGCAGGTCGAAATGGCTGCCCTCCTTGGGCGTGTCCGCCGGGGCGAGGTTGACGGTGATGCGCTTCGTCGGCAGCGCGAGCCCGGACGAGATCATGGCCGAGCGCACGCGCTCGCGGCTTTCGCCAACGGCCTTGTCCGGCAGGCCGACGATGTTGAACTTCACGTCCCCCGGCGCGATCTGCACCTGGACCTCGACCGCGCGCGCCTCGACGCCTTCGAAGGAGACGGTGGAGACGCGCGTGACCATGGGCAACCTCGACGGCGGCGAAAGGGTTGAGCGCAATCAAGGTTGCACATCCGTTCGCCGCTGACAAGCGCGGTTGCGCGGGTTTCGCCCGCGCAACGCGCCCGGAGCATCATGCCACCGCGTGGGACCCGGGCGGTGGACGAGACGACGCTCCGGCGGATCAGGCCGCCTTCGCGCCGTCCCGCGTCACGGCCTCGACGAAGCCGCGCACGGCGCGCGTCAGCTCGTCCGCCCGGCTGGAGAGATCGCTCGACGAGCGCAGCACCTCGGAAGCCGAGGCGCTGGCCGTGCCCGCCGCGTCGGTGACGCCCGCGATGCCGCGCGACACCTCCGCAGTGCCGGCCGAGGCCTGCTGCACGTTGCGCGCGATCTCCTGCGTCGCCGCGCCCTGCTGCTCCACCGCGGCGGCGATCGCGGTCGAGGTCGCCGAGAGCCCCTCCACGACGCGGGCGATCTGCGCGATCGCCTCGGCCGAGCCGGCGGTGGCGGACTGGATGCCCTCCACCTGGCGGCCGATGTCGACGGTGGCCTTGCTGGTCTGGTCGGCGAGACGCTTCACCTCGGCGGCGACGACGGCGAAGCCGCGCCCGGCCTCCCCCGCGCGCGCCGCCTCGATCGTGGCGTTCAGCGCGAGGAGGTTGGTCTGCTCGGCGATCTCCTGGATCAGCGCGACGATGTCGCCGATGCGCTGCGCCGCCTCCGCCGTGCCCCGCACCTGCGTCACCGCGCCGGTGGCCTGGCGCGTCGCATCCCCCGCCATGGCGGTGGATTCGGAGACCTGCCGGCCGATCTCGGCGGTGGAGGAGGCGAGCTCCTCGGCCGCGGCCGCCACGGTCCCGACATTCGCCGCCGCCTGCTCCGAGGCCGCGGCCGCCGCGCTCGCCTGTACGGCCGTCGCCTGCGCCGTCGTGGTCAGCGCGTCGGCGGAGCCGTTGAGGCCGCGCGCGGTCTCGGCCACCGTCGCGACGATGCCGCCGACCTGCTCCTCGAAGTCCTGCGCGAGGCTCGCGAGCAGCCGCGCGCGCTCCGCCGCCTCGGCGCGCTCCCGCGTCTTGGCCTCGGCCTCCATCTCTGCATTGCGGGCGAGGGCGGCCTTGAAGCCGTCCAGCGCGCGGGCCATGGCGCCGAGCTCGTCGCGCCGTCCGGTGCCCGGGACGACGACGGCGACATCGCCGCCGGCGAGCCGGGCGAGGGCGTCGGAGAGCGCCACGAGCGGGTTCGCCAGCGAGCGCCCGACGAGCCACGAGCCCGCGAGCAGGAGCGTCAGGATGAGACCCGCGGCGATCCAGGCGGTGCGCTCAACCGCCGCCTCCTGCGCGACCAGAGCCGCGAGGCCCGCCTCGTAGGCCGCGCCGATCTCGTCGAGCATGGCGGCGATCGCCGGCTCCGCCTCGGCGTAGAGCGCGGCGAGCGCGGCCGCGACGGCGCCCGCCTCTTCCTGCGCCGCGGCGAAGGCGTCGAAGGCGGCGCCGTAGGTCGTCATCAGCTCCGAGATCGCGCGGCGATCCGCGGCGGGGAGGCTCGCGCGCCCCGCGAGCAGCGCCTCGAACTCGCCGCGGCGCGTCTGGTGCGCCTCGACGTAGCGGGCGCCGCCGCGCATGATGAAGTCCTTCTCGTGCCGGCGCATCATCAGCATCAGCACCTGCAGCTCGGCGTCGCCGAAGCTCTTCAGGCGCTCTTCGACCCCGTGCACGGCCTCGCGCAACGCGCCCTGGAGGCCCTCGCTCTCCGAATAGCCGAGGCGGCGCTGCAGCGCGACGAGATCGGCGAAGCGCGCGCCGTACGCGGTCGCGACCTCGTCGAGCCGCGCCAGCCGCGCGGCGATGGCGCCGGGTTCGCGCGCGAGGCTGTCGAGCGCCCGGGCGGCTTCGGCGACGTCGTGGGCGTGCCGGGCGACGAGCGCGTCGGAGGGGGCCATCAGGAAGCGGGTGTCGACGATGCGGGCATCGGCGAGATCCCGGGCCGCGGAGGCCGCCGCGAGCTCGCGGGCGCTGAGCCGCTCGAGCGCGTTCGAGGTCGCCTCGATGCGCCGCACGCCATCCATGAAGACGAGCGTGGCGACCGCGAACCCGATGACGCCGAGAGCTGCGAGAAGCCCGATCTGAAACTTGACCCCGAACCGAGACAAAAACGCCGACATGTGTTTCTCCGCACGCGCCGGACCGTCCGGAGCTGACGGAGTCGACACTAACATTTGTGTGAATGAACGTTACGTAAAGCGAATGCCGGGTCTGGTCGGCCGGAACGCCGCACCACGCTGCTAAGAAGAAATCCGGGCAGCCGCGCTCAGTTCACCACGGGGGGCGCCGCGCCTTCGGCCTGCGCGGCCAGCCGCTCCATCAGCCCCCAGAAGAAGTCCTGCCCCGGATAGCCCTCGATCCGCCCGATCTCCGCGCCGTCGACGGCGACGACGAAGGTCGGCGTGAACCGGACCGGGCGGTCGAGCGCGATCTCCGGCATCGGGTCGGCGTCGAGATCGACCATGCGCATGGCGTGCCGCGATCCGATGTCGGACTTCGGCCAGATGGCGCCGATCTCGCGATCCCAGGTGTGACACCAGGGGCAGCCGGCGCGGCGGAACATCACCATCTCGACCGACCCGGCCCGGGCCGGCATCCCCCGCCCGAGCGCCACCGCGCCCGCGAGCGCCGCGAGCGCGGTCAGAACGTTCCGTCGTGTGAAAGCGCGCATGCGGTCCTCGCTCGCGTCCGCAGGAGCCCGTGCCGGGCCCGTCTTGCCCCCGTCCGCGTTTCCCGTAACATATCACGAAACAGGAATGTAAGACGAGGAAACGCGGATGGGCATGGACATAGGGCTCGCGGCCGCCCTCGGCGCGGGGCTGCTCTCGTTCCTGTCGCCCTGCATCCTGCCGCTGGTGCCGCCCTATCTGTGCTTCCTCGCCGGCGCCTCGCTCGAGGAGCTGACGAAGGAGCCGCGCGCGGCGACGACCGGGCGGGCTTTCTCCCGCGCGCTCGCCTTCGTGCTCGGCTTCGGCCTCGTCTTCGTCGCGTTCGGCGCGGCGGCGACGACGCTCGGCGGCTTCGTCTCGCAGCACATGATCCTGCTCTCGCAGATCGCGGGCGTGATCATCGTGATCCTCGGCCTGCACATGCTCGGCGCCTTCCGCTGGTTCTTCCTGATGCGCGAGGCGCGGGTGCATGTCGCGACGAGGCCCGCGAGCCTCGCCGGCGCCTTCGTCGTGGGCCTCGCCTTCGCCTTCGGCTGGTCGCCCTGCGTCGGGCCGGTGCTGGCCTCGATCCTGATGGTGGCGGGCATGGAGGAAGGCTGGGGCCGCGGCGCGGGCCTGCTCGCCGCCTACGCGGCCGGGATCGGCATCCCGTTCCTGATCGCCGCCCTCTTCACCGGGCCGTTCCTGCGCTGGCTCGCGCGCTTCAAGCGTCATCTCGGCGCGGTGGAGAAGACGATGGGCGGCGCGCTCGTCGCCACGGGGGCCTTGATCTTCCTCGGCTGGATGCCGATCCTCGCCGGCTGGCTCCTCGACGCCGTGCCGGTGCTGGGACGCATCGGCTGATCGCGACATGGTGAGAAGGCGCGGGCGCGGTGGAAGGCTGGCCTCGCGCGGGAAACGGGAGGGACGAGCGATGGTGGTGACGCGACGCGACCTGATCCTCGGCGCCGGGGCGGCGTCGCTCGCCGCCGGGCCCGCCCGCGCGGAGACGATCCGCACCGACGACGGCCTCTACCGCCAATCGTGGTTCCTGGAGAGCTTCCTCGAGCTCGGCCCCGACCTCGAGGACGCCGCGGCCGCGGGCAAGCGCTTCGCGATCATGTGGGAATTGCGCGGCTGCCCCTCTTGCCGCGACACCCACCTGATCAACTTCGCCGACCCCGCGGTCGAGACCTACATCCGCGAGCGCTTCGCCATCCTGCAATTGAATATCATCGGCTCGCTGGAGGTGACCGACTTCGACGGCGAGACGCTCTCCGAGAAGGAGCTCGCCGCGAAATACGGCGTGCGCTTCACCCCCACGGTGCAGTTCTTCCCGGCATCCGTCGACGGCCTGGCCGCGGCGCCCCCGGGCGAACGCGAGGTCTTCCGCATGCTCGGCTACCACGAGCCGGAGCGGTTTCGGCGGATGTTCGCGTATGTGGCGGAGGAGGGGTATCGGGGGATGGGGGTTGAGGAGTGGTTGAGGGGGTGAGGGCTACCCGGTGATGGCCTCGGTTGCGCGCTCCCAGGCGCGGCTGGACTCGATAAAGGCGAGGACCGGGGCCGCTGCATCCGAGCGCGCGATGCGCTCTGCTGCTTGAGCATCCGCCTCCAGCCGCTCGACGAGCCGACGGACGCCGTCGGCGCCGAGAAGCTCGCGAATGACGCGTTGCGGCTCGTATTCGGCGCGAACGCGCTGGACTTCCGTGAGCGGACGTCCAAGCATCTGCGCGATGAACGCATCGTCGGAGAGATACAGCGCTTCCGTTGCGGGGACTATCAGGAACGCCTCTGCGGGGACGTCGTCCGCACCCAGCTGAAGCGCGAAGCGGGCGGTCGCAGTTTCGTTCTCGAGGAGGCGCCGGTCGCTCGTGTCCGCGTCAAGAACGAGCGCGACGGGCTCGTCACGAAGGACCAGGATGGTGTTCGCCTTCGAGACCGCGGCGGATCGCCCTCCCGCCGAGAGGACGCGAACGCCGTCCTGTCGCGTCGCTCGCAGCAGGGCGCGCCATAGCCTCTCGTCGAGGATTCCCTCGGTGACGAGCGTCGTCATGCCATCGCCTCCTTGACATCCAGTGTGGGGATCGCCCGCTCGACGTAGTGACGATACTTCAGTTCGAGCGCCTTGGCGAACAAGCGCGCTTCCGCTTCGCCCTGGCGGCACTGGCCGAGGAGCCACTTCACCTTCTCGCCTTCCCAGAGGAGGATCGCCTGGGGCGCTCCGTAGCTCGCCAGCGTGCGCGCCGGCGAGGAAAATCCGTTCCGCCCAAAAACGATGCCGACCACTCCGGCTGGACGCCGAAGAAGCTGATTTCTGAGCTTGGCGATGGGAGCGATCTGGACGTTGGCGTCTCGATCCTTGGACTCGACCAGATGTGCGCGGCCGTCGAGGTAGAACGCTCCGTCGATCTCTTCGAGCGTCTCTCGCCCCTCCGTCACCCTGAAGGGATACTCCACATGAGCCCCGTCGAGCTCGAAGGCACGTAGAACCAGGTATTCGAAGGCCCGGCCCGAAGGCCAGCCGGGCGTTTCGCGGGCTTCAATCTGGCAATAGAGGTCGAAGAGGCCCGGCCAGTCGAGCTGCCGGATCGCGCTCTCGAATTGCTTGGCTCGGCGGCGGTCGCTGACGTGTTCCGCAATGTCCGTTGTCGACCCGACCGCCATGCTCGCCCCTGATAGATTCTCTCCTCGCGCACGTTTCTATTGCATCGCGCGTAGAATGGAAACACGGCAGGTGAGGAACGCGGCCCGGAAATGCTCCCCCCACCCTCAAAACAAGAAATACCGCTGCGCCATCGGCAGGCTCTCCGCCGGCTCGCAGACCAGCAAGTCCCCGTCCGCCGTCACCGCGTAGGTCTCCGGGTCGACCGTGATCGCCGGGCAGGCGGAATTGTGGATCATGTCGGCCTTGGAGATGCCGGAGCGCACGTTCTCCACGGGCAGCACCTCCTTCGCCAGCCCCAGCCGCCCGCGCACGTCGCGCTCCATGGCGGCCTTCGAGACGAACGTCACCGAGGTCGCCGCCAGCGCCTTGCCGAAGGCGGCGAACATCGGGCGGTAATGGACCGGCTGCGGCGTCGGGATCGAGGCGTTGGGGTCGCCCATGGCGGCGGCGACGATGGCGCCGCCCTTGAGCACGAGGTGCGGCTTCACCCCGAAGAAGGCCGGGTCCCACAGCACGAGATCGGCCATCTTGCCGACCTCGATCGAGCCGATGTGCCGGGAGATGCCGTGGGCGATCGCCGGGTTGATCGTGTACTTGGCGATGTAGCGCTTCACCCGGAAATTGTCCGCCCCCGAGCCCGTGTCCTCCGGCAGCGCGCCGCGCTGCGCCTTCATCTTGTGCGCCGTCTGCCAGGTGCGGGTGATCACCTCGCCGACGCGGCCCATGGCCTGGCTGTCGGAGGCCATCATGGCGAGCGCCCCGATGTCGTGCAGGATGTCCTCCGCCGCGATCGTCTCCTTGCGGATGCGGCTCTCGGCGAAGGCGAGGTCCTCCGGGATCGACGGGTCGAGGTGGTGGCAGACCATGAGCATGTCGAGATGCTCGTCGATCGTGTTCACCGTGAAGGGCCGCGTCGGGTTGGTGGAGGAGGGCAGCACGTTCGCGAGCCCCGCCACCTTGATGATGTCCGGCGCGTGCCCGCCGCCCGCGCCCTCGGTGTGGAAGGCGTGGATGGTGCGGCCCTTGAAGGCGGCGATCGTGTTCTCGACGAAGCCCGACTCGTTCAACGTGTCGGTGTGGATCATCACCTGGATGTCGTATTCGTCCGCCACCGAAAGGCAGGTGTCGATCGCCTGCGGCGTCGTCCCCCAATCCTCGTGGAGCTTGAGCGCGCAGGCGCCCGCCTCGATCATCTCGACGAGGGCGCCGGGGAGCGCCGCGTTGCCCTTGCCCGAGAAGGCGAGGTTCATCGGCAGCCCGTCGGCGGCCTCGAGCATGCGCGCCATGTGGAAGGGCCCGGGCGTGCAGGTGGTGGCGTTGGTGCCGTCGGCGGGGCCGGTGCCGCCGCCGAGCATGGTGGTGACGCCCGACATCAGCGCGTCCTCCACCTGTTGCGGGCAGATGAAGTGGATGTGCGCGTCGAACCCGCCCGCGGTGAGGATCCGGCCCTCGCCGGCGATCGCCTCCGTGCCCGGCCCCACGACGATGTCGACGCCCGGCTGGACGTCCGGGTTGCCCGCCTTGCCGATCGCGACGATGCGCCCGTGCTTCAGCCCCACGTCCGCCTTCACGATCCCCCAATGATCGACGATCAGCGCGTTCGTGATCACGGTGTCGACCGCCCCTTGCGCGTTCGTCGCCTGCGACTGCCCCATCCCGTCGCGGATCACCTTGCCGCCGCCGAACTTCACCTCCTCGCCGTAGACGGTGAAGTCGCGCTCCACGCGGATGGTCAGCTCCGTGTCGGCGAGCCGCACGAGATCGCCGACGGTGGGCCCGAACATGTCGGCGTAGGCGGCGCGGGTGATGCGGTAGGGCATGGGCGGGGCCTTTCTGGGCGCGGGGCCTTTCTGGGGCGTGGCGTCGGCGCTAGGGCACCAGCGCGAGCGGCGGGTGCCGTGCGGCCTTACGGTCGAACGTGAACGTCTGCGAGGCGCCGTGCGCCTCGTTGATGCGGGCGATGAGGCGGTCCGAGAAGTCGCCGAGGCCGTCGCGATAATCCCTCAAAGCCGCTTCGACCGCAGTTTCGTTCTCGAAGGCGAAGCCCTGCGTCGACAAGAGGCCCTCGAGAGCCTCGACGATGCGCGCGCGTGGCACGTTCTCGACGGCGCGGAGATTCCAGAAGAGCTCTGCGAGAACCACGCAGTTGACGAACACCTCGGTGGACGGCTCGGTCTCGAGAATGCGCGTCGCGCGCGCGAGCTGCCCCCCGTCGTCGCCGAGCAGCCCGCGAAGCAGGACGTTGGTGTCGACCCCGATGCGCTCGCTCATTCGCGGCCCTTCCGCCCGATGGCCTCGCCGATGAGGCGCGCACGGTCCTCGTCGGAGACCGGGCGGGCATAATCGGAGAGGAGTCCGGCAAGCCGATCGAAGGGTTGCTTCACCCGCCGGATCTCGACGCGACCGCGGTCCGAGACGGTGAACTCGACCCGGTCGCCCGCCTTCAAGCCCAACGCCCGCCGAACATCATCCGGTACGGCGACGGACCCGTCCTCGCCGATCGTCGCATGCGATCCCATGCTCGAAATCCTCCGCACTGCACCCCGCCGATCCTACCACACCCTCACAACGCCCCCATCACCTTCCCCTGGAACCCGTACACCTTCCGCTCGCCGGCGAGCGCCACCAGCGTCACCTCCCGCGTCTGGCCCGGCTCGAAGCGAACGGCCGTGCCGGCGGGGATGTCGAGGCGCATGCCCCGCGCCTTGTCGCGGTCGAAGGCCAGCGCGCCGTTGGTCTCGGCGAAATGGTAGTGCGAGCCCACCTGGATCGGCCTGTCGCCGGTGTTCGAGACCTCGAGCGTGATCGTCTCGCGGCCCTCGTTGAGCACGATGTCGCCCTCCGCCGGGCAGACCGCGCCCGGGACGAACTCCCCCGTCGCGCCGCGGATCGGCTCGTGCACGGTGACGAGCTTCGTCCCGTCCGGGAAGGTCGCCTCCACCTGCACGTCGTGGATCATCTCGGCGACGCCGGGCATCACCTGCTCGGCGGTGATCACGTGCGCGCCCGCCGCCATCAGGTCGGCGACGGAGCGGCCGTCGCGCGCGCCCTCCACCACGAAATCGGTGATCAGCGCGATCGCCTCCGGGTAGTTGAGCTTCACGCCGCGCTCGAGCCGCCGGCGCGCCACCATCGCCGCCATGGCGACGAGGAGCTTGTCCTTCTCGCGGGGAGAGAGCTTCATGTCGGCACCTCAGGTGGACCAGGAGCGGGGGAGGGGGCGGCCGGAGAGCCGCGCCAGGAAGCGGGCGAGATCCGCGCGCAGGCGCTGCGGGTCCCGCCCGAGGAAGCGCGCGATCAGCATGCCGTCGAAGCCGCCGGCGGCGCATTCGACGGCTGCGTCCGCCAGCGCCGCGCGCGCCGCCTCGACCCGCGCCTCCGCGTCGGGCGAGACCAGCAGCACGGTGGCGAGCGCCCGTGCGCCGGCGCCGCAGGCTTTGCGCGCGAGAAGCTCGGCGACCGCGCCGTCGAGCCGAAGATCCTCGGCGAAGACGAACCGCCCGCCGCGGCGGATGCGCCAGCGGTCGTGGAGCGCGCCCGTCTCCATCGTCTCGCCCATGGCGAGGCGGCCGAAGACCGCGCTCTCCACCATGAGCAGCCGCGCGTTCTCGGCCATGGCGACGTCGATGCGCCGGTGGAGCCGCGCGCACTCGAACAGGATCTGCTCCTGCGGCAGCCAGTCCAGCGCCGCGCCGGGGCCGAGATCGAGGGCGACGCGCATCACGGTCGGCTCGCCCTGCGCCCGGTAGACCTTCTCCGCCGCCTGCGTGGTCAGCGTCGCCGCTGCGCCCGGCGCGAGCGAGACGTCGAGCGCGAGATCGTCACCGCCCGCGAGCCCGCCGCCGGTGTTGAGATAGACGCCCTCGCATCGTGCCCCGTTGACGAAGCGCACCCGGTAGCCGCCGCGCTCGGCGATCGCCATCGGGCGCGAGCCCCGCTTCGTCGTCCCGATCGCCACGCGCACGCCCCCCGCCGCGCGGATGTAGCGGGGCAGGGCGGGCTCGGGGGCGGCGGCTTTCATCGGCATGCGGACGCGTCTCACGAAACGCGGCATGGTCGCGCCCCGCTTCGTTTAGGGCAAGGCCGTGCTTGCGGCGCGATCTGCCGAAAAAACGGGCAGGCGCCCGTCCATCCGCAAAGCCACCCCGTTTCCTTCCCCCGCGCGTTGCCCCACACTGCGCCCGAGCTGGAGATCGCGACGACCCATGACCAACCTCTTCGACATGATGCGCCAGGCCCAGGGCGGCGCGGCCTTCGAGAACGTGTCCAAGGCCTTCGGCCTCTCCCTGGAGGAGACGCAGAAGGCGGTGGCCGCCCTCGTCCCGGCCTTCGCCATGGGCCTGCAGCGCTCGGCCGCGCATCCCGAGACCATGGACGCGCTCGCCCGCCTGATGGCGACGGGCGCCTTCGCCGGCGCCTATACCGACCCGAAGGCGGCCTTCTCCCCCCGGTCCCGCGAGACCGGCGAGAGCGCGCTCGCAGCCCTGTTCGGCTCGCCCGATTACGCGCGGCGCGTCGCCGACCAGGCGGCCGCCCTCTCCGGCGTCGCCGGCGAGGCGACGGGCCGGATGCTGCCGATCCTCACCGCGATGCTGATGGACGGCATGGCGCGGATGGGCGCCGCGGGCGGGCAGGGAGGCGGGCAGGCCGCTGCGCCGAAGCCCAAGGCCGCGTCCGGCGCGACCGAAAACCCCTGGGAGGAGATCTTCTCCACCATGATGGGCGCGCCCCCCAGGCCCGAGCCGGAGCCCGAGACCCCGCAGGACCCCCAGGCCGCCGCCCAGGCCGCCTCCGAGGAGGCCTTCCTCGCCATGCGCAAGATGATCGACGCCGGCCGCGAGATGCAGGACGCGCAGATGGCGATGGTCAAGGCGATGATGGAGGGGTTCTGGGGGAGGAAGTGAGGCGCGCCGCCCCTCTGTCATCCCGGACGCCGAAGGCGATCCGGGACCCATAAACGCCGACGTCGGTGTCGCAGCCTTCAGGCTGCGTTCGAGGACATCGACGATTGATGCGTCGCGCGACGAGCGCACCATGCGCGCTCGAGCCGAGGTCGAGCGTATGGGTCCCGGATCGGCTTCGCCGTCCGGGATGACGGCGCCTCACCCCTCCGGATCCCACCCCTCCGAATCTCACCCCTCCAGGAAGAACCGCACCATCTCCCCCGAGGCGCACGGCCCCGCCGGGTCCGCGTAGCTGCCGGCCGGGCTGCCGCCGGACCAGGCGTGGCCGGCGCCGGCGATGGTCCAGACCTCGAGCAGCGCCGCAGGGCCGTCCCCGATGCGCACGCGGCGATAGCGGCGGCCGCCGGCTTCGCCGTGCTCGGGCGGGGCCGTCGCGGCGTCGGCATGGACGCCCGCCGCGAGGCGCGCGGCGTTCGAGACGTGGACGGTCCTGTCGGCCGCGCCGTGGAAGACGATGGTGCGGGTCGCCCCTCTCGTCGTTCCGCGCCCGGGCGTCGCCCCCGCCCCGCCGTCCCCCCGCATGGCGGCGAAGGCCGAGACGACGTCGCGCGCGGCGCCCGCCGGCAGGCCGGAATGGATGCCGACCGCGGCGAACAGGTCCGGATAGGCATGGGCCAGCACCGCCGCCATCGCCCCGCCGGCGGAGAGGCCGGCGGCGAAGACGCGCGCGTCGGGCACGCCGAACTCGGCGGCGAGCGCACGGGCGAGGCCCGCCAGGATCTCCGGCTCGCCGGCGCCCCGGGCCTGATGCTCGGGGGCGAACCAGTTCCAGCAGAGATTGGGGTTCGCGCCGCGCTCCTGCGCGGGATAGGCCACGATCAGCCCGTGCTGCTGCGCCAGCGCGTTCATCCGTGTGCCGGCGGCGAAATCGTCCGGATCCTGCGTGCAGCCGTGCAGCATCAGGACGAGCCCGCGCGGACGCGCCGCCGCCGCGCCGGCGGGGACGTAGAGCTTGTAGCGGCGCGTCCCGGCGGCGCCCGCATGGCTGCGCGACTCGAACCGCGCGCCTTCGGCGAGGGGCTCGGGCTTCGGCGCGGGGCGGGGCTTGTCCGGCAGGTCGAGGCCCGGCAGGTCGAGGCCGCGCCGACCCTCCCGCAGGGCCGCGATCACCGCGCCGAGCGGCCGGCGCGGGCGGGCGGAGGGCGCGGGCCGCGCAGGAGGAGCGGGGGGCGGCGCGAGCCGTGGGGCGGCGTCGGGCGCCCGCTCATGCGCGGTGTCCGCGGCCGCGCCGCCGAGCGCCTGCTGGATGGCGCGCGTCGCCTCGAGCACGCGCCCCGCCCGGGTCAGGGTGAGCGCCTCGCGCATGGCGGGTGACAGGGTGTGCCGGTTCATGTCTGGCCTTTCGCTCAGCCGATGCGCTCGGCCAGGGCGGCGCGCACGTCGCCGCCGGCCTGGAGCGAGCCGAGCACGGTGATGGAAGCGATGGTCTCGCGGGCGAGATCGGGGTCGACGTCGGCGGCGATGCGCACGAGGCCCACCACCTTGAGATGGAGCCGCTCCCCGGCGGCGCGGGCCGCCTCGAGATCGGCGCGCGTGACGACGCGCAGCCCCAGATCGAACGTGTGCCGCTCGATCGTGCGCGCCACGACCTCGCCCTCGCGCGTCAGCTGGTTGCGGATCGCGGTGCGGATGAAGTCGCTGCGATTGGCGTAGAAGCCCTCCTGGACCAGGAGGTCGACGCGGCCGAGATCGACATAGCCGAGGTTGATCGTGATCTTCTCGCTGTCGGGGGTCTTGTCCCCCGCCGCTCGTGCTCCGCCCGTCATCCGTTCACTCCATCCGTGTGGATGGTAAATGGATGGTTTGGGGAGGGTCGTCAAGGGGAGGGGAAGGTGGCGCGCGACTGCCCCCGGGCAGCGTCACGGAAAAAAAGAGCGCCCCGATCCCCCGAGGCGCTCCCCATTCGCTCACCGTCGCCGCGATCCGCGAGCGTTCACGCCGCCTTCAGGGCCGCCATCAGCCGGGCGTCCGCGGCCGCGCTCGCCTCGCGCCGCCAGTCGGCTACGCCCGTTCGGGCGGCCCGCTTCGCCTTGCCTTGAAGTCGTCGAAGCGCCAGCCGGTGGGAGGGATCCACGTGGTAGGGCGTGTCGAGGCAGGCGCGGACGTCGTCGCGGGTCACGCCGACGTCGCGCAGCAGGCGGTCGTCGAGATCGGAGAGGCGCACCACGGCGCGGCGGTTGATCATGGCCTTCCAGAGCGCGGCGAGCGTGGCCGCCAGGCTCAGGAACAGGTAGCGGGCGACGACCGCGCCCTTCGACCGCGCGGCCGGGGGAAAGGTCTTGCCGGACATGATCGGCTCTCCTCGGAAGAGCGCGCCGCTCCGGGCGCGCGAATGCGAAAGGGCGGGTCCCGCGGCGCGGGCCCGGCAGTCCAGGTGGTCTCTGGTTTCGCTGCACCGCGTCTATGCCATCCTGAGGCGGATGACGGAAACGAATGTTCCTGATAGGAGAGATCACGGCCTTGAATGAGCCGGCGCGGGGAAGCCCATGGCTCACATGATCGA
Organism: Salinarimonas sp.; assembly: GCF_040111675.1. NCBI lineage: Bacteria > Pseudomonadati > Pseudomonadota > Alphaproteobacteria > Hyphomicrobiales > Salinarimonadaceae > Salinarimonas > Salinarimonas sp. The sequence continues at coordinate 812,778 of NZ_CP157794.1, forward strand.
CGTCGAGCAGCTGCGCACCTTCGTCGCCATCGCCGACGAGCGCTCCTTCACGCGCGCCGGCGAGATCGTCTGCAAGACGCAGTCCGCCGTCTCGATGCAGATGAAGCGGCTGGAGGAGCGCGTCGGCCGGCCGCTCTTCTCCCGCGACGGGCGTGGCGTGCGCCTCACCGAGGACGGGGAGCGGCTGCTCGACTACGCGCGGCGCATCGTGCGGCTCAATTCCGAATGCCTCGCCTCCTTCGAGGACGCCGCGCTGACCGGGCGCGTGCGCCTCGGGGTTCCGGACGACTACGCCGAGCGCTACCTGCCCGAGATCCTCGTGCGCTTCTCGCAGACGCATCCGCGCGCGGAGGTGACGGTGGTTTGCGAGCCATCGCCGATGCTGATGGATCGCATCCAGGGCGGCGACCTCGATCTCGCCATCGTCACCCAGGTGGCGAACCGGGGCGGGGCGGCGGAGGTCGTGCGCATCGAGCGCCTGCTCTGGGTGACCTCGGCCCGGCATGCGGTGCACGAGGAGGATCCGCTGCCGCTGGCGCTCGGGCGGCCCACCTGCGATTGGCGCCAGGCGGCGACGAGCCGGCTCGAGGCGCAGGGGCGCGCCTTCCGCATCCTCTACGCCAGCTGGAACTCGAGCGCGGTGGGCGCGGCCGTCCAGGCGGGGCTCGCGGTCTCCGTCCTGCCGGAGAGCGCGGTGCGCACAGGGATGCGCGTGCTCGGCCCCTCCGACGGCTTCCCGGCGCTCGCCACCTGCAAGATCGTGCTCCTGCGCAACCGCTACGAGGCGACGCCGCTCTCCGAGGCGCTGGCGGAGGAGATCAAGCAGAGCCTGGACAATCTGGGCTCCGCGCGCGCGGCGGCGGAGTAGCGGGCGCGACTTCGGGCGGCCGCCGAGCGCTGTCTCCCGGGCCCCGAACGGCGACCAGGGACCCATCACCGCCGCGGCCGGTCTCGCGGCCTTCAGGCCGCGTCGCGCGACATCCCTTTCACCGCCCCCGCCGCAGCACCACAACGTTCCCCAGGAGCGCCAGCCCCGCGCCGAGGATCGCGGGCCACGTCCAGACGTAGCCCTCCACCAGGGTCGAGACCGAGAGCGCCACGATGGGGAACAGCACCGTCGCGTAGCCGGCGCGGGCGGGGCCGATGCGGCGCAGGAGCGTGACGTAGGACGCGAAGGCGATCACCGAGGAGACGATGGCGAGGAAGAAGAGCCCGCCGAGATAGGGCAGGGTCCATTCCACCTGGAAGTCGTGGCCGCGCACGATCGAGAGCGCGAGCAGCACGAGCACGCCGTAGATCATGCCCCAGGCGTTGGCGGAGAGGAGCGGCACGCCGCGGTCCTTCAGGCTCGCGGCGGCGATGTTGCCGAGCGAGAAGGAGAGCGTGCCGAGAAGGCACAGGCCGAGCCCCACAGCGGCGGCGCGGTCGAAGCCGGCCCCGGCGATCTGCGGGTAGTAGAGCAGCGCGACGCCGGTGACGCCGATCACGCCGCCGAGCGCCACCCGCGCCTCCGGCCGCTGCTTCAGCAGAAGCGCGCCCATGAGCAGGTTGGTGATCGAGGCGAGGGAGAAGACCACGGCCAGCAGGCCCGAGGGGATGGTCACGCCGCCGTAATAGAACAGCGTGAAGTTCAGCGAGAACAGGAACGCGCCCGCCGCGGCGAAGCGCAGGTGGTCACGCAAGGGAAAGCGCATCCGCTCGCCCCGCGCCGCGACCCAGGCCAGCATGATCGCGGCGGCGATGACGAAGCGCCAGAGCAGCGAGACCTCGGGCGCGACCACGCCGAGCTGCGCCTTGAGCGCGATCCAGCTCGCGCCCCAGGAGAACACGACGGTGGCGTAGAGCCCGAGCGCGCGCGCGTCGAGGCCCGCCTGGACGGGGTCGGGGCGGGCGCCTGCGGCAGGCGCGGCCGCGTTCGGCGGAGCGGTCGACATGCCCGCGACGCTACGCCCGCCCCGTCGCCGCCACAAACGACGTTTGGTGATGGCGGCGTTGCACGCCGGTGATGGGTGGCCGGCGAAATCAGCCCTCGACGCGCGCGACGTCGAGCGCGCGCTTGAAGCGCAGCACGACGTCGGACACCGTGGCCGCGGCGTCGGCGATGTCCCGGGCGACGGCGCCCATGGTCTCGACCACGTCGGCGGCGAGGCTGCCGGAGCGGCTCTCGTCGAAGCGCTTCAAGGCGCGCTCGTAGGCGATCAGGGCCCGGTCGAGCTCGTGGGCAAGGTCCTCGGCCTTGGTGCCCATCACCGCGCTCTCGAGGGTGAACTCGAGCCCGTCTTCGGAGACGCCGAGCGCGCGCAGGCGCATGCACAGGACGTCCACGGCGTGGCGGCACCAGGCCTCGCGCGCGAACATCGCGCAGGAGCACGACAGGCTGACGCCGCCGCCGAGCTGCCGCCCGACCGTGACGACGTGCTCGTGCCCTTCGGCGCCGCGAACGGAGAGGGATACCGGCTCTTCGGGCAGGTCGGTCTGCGTCAACATCGTTTCACCCCCGGGGCGTCGTTCGCGCCCACATCACGGCCGCTGCGAGCGGCCCGATCCGTACGGGAAGGCGCGTTGTGACCGCGTTTCACCCTTCCCGCCGCGGAGGAGTATGGCCGAGTCGCGCCCGCGACAACAGCCCGACATGCGGCGTAGACGACGCAGGACCGGATCGCGCACAGGCTGCGTCGCCGGTGAATCGTCGCGATTGCCCCTGTGGATAACGGGGAAGCCGGGGAGAGTGCCGAAAAGCGACTCGGAGGGGCGTGCATTCCGGACGCGGACACCGAATCGTAGCGGAAACAAAGGTAAAAGGGGGCGCGTCTAGGACGTCGAACCAACGGAGGCATCCGTGAACGTCCATTACCTACACGCATCCGACGGCGTTCACCTCGTCGTCGACCGGACCGGCCGCAGGGCCCGGCGCGCGGGAGAGATGCGCGCAGGCGCAATCGCTTTCGCGCGGGAGATGATGGCGCAGCTGCCGCACTATCCGCGGTGGGACGAGTGGTCGGTCTTCGTCTACGACCAGGCCGGCGAGTGCGACCGCGTGCCCTTCTCGGAGGCGCGCGACGCCCCCGTCACGCGAGCGCCGGGTCGAGCAGCACGCACTCCCGGAAGGCGGGGAGCACGGAACCGTTCCACGCGCCGCGATAGCGGTCGAGGAGATCGCGCGCCCGCGGCCGCCCGGTCTCGGCGACCTGCTCGAGAGGATCGAGATACAGCGTCTCGTCACGACCCAGCCCATCCGTGACGGCGCGCCGGGTGAGGCCGGCGCGGGAGATGCGCAGCGCCTCGCGCGCGACCTCGGCGGCCGAGCGGCCGGCGATCCGTACGTCGAGCCCCAGCCGCGGAACGGCGTCGCGCAGCGCCTGCCGATCCTCGGCGGTCCAGCTTTTCACCAGGTCCCAGGCCGCTTCGAGCGAGACCTGGTCGTAGAGCAGGCCGACCCAGAAGGCCGGCGCGGCGAGCAGGAAGCCGCGCGGGCCGGCATCCGAGCCGCGCATCTCGAGGAAGCGCTTGAGGCGTACTTCGGGGAACACGGTCGAGACGTGGTTCGCCCAGTCCGAGCGCGTCGCCCGCTCGCCGGGCAGCTGCGGCAGGCGCCCGGCCAGCAGGTCGCGGAAGCTCGCGCCCGCGACGTCGTGATAGGTCCCGCCGCGCTTGACGAAGTACATCGGCACGTCGAGCGCCCAATCGACGTAGCGCTCGTATCCGAAGCCGTCCTCGAACGCGCATGGCATCATGCCCGTGCGGTCCGGGTCGGTGTCCGTCCAGATCTGCGAGCGCATGGACAGGAAGCCGTTGGGCTTGCCGTCTGTGAAGGGCGAGTTGGCGAAGAGCGCGGTGGCGATGGGCTGCAGCGCCAGCGAGACGCGCAGCTTCGTCACCATGTCGGCCTCGCTCGAGAAATCGAGGTTCACCTGCACGGTGGAGGTGCGCAGCATCATGTCGAGGCCGAGCCCGCCGACCTTGGGCATGTAGCCCATCATGATCTCGTAGCGGCTCTTGGGCATGATCGGCGTCTCCTCGCGACGCCAGAGCGGGCTCATGCCGAGATCGAGGAAGGAGACGCCCAGCGGCTCGGCGACGCGCGCCAGAGCGGCGAGGTGCTCGTCGAGCTCGGCGCGGGTCTCGTGCACGTCGGTGAGGAGCGCGCCGGAGAGCTCGAACTGGCCGCCCGGCTCGAGCGAGACCGCACCGCCACCGTCGCCCTCGAACAGGCCGATGAGCGCGCCGCGATCCTCGATCGGCTCCCAGCCGGTCTCGCGCTGCAGGCCGGCGAGAATCGCCTCGATGCCCGCCTCGCCCGCGAACGGCACCGGCGAGAGGTCGTGGCGGTAGAAGGGGACCTTCTCGTGCTCGGTTCCGATGCGCCAGGCGCTCTTCGGCTTCTCGCCCTCGGCGATCCAGGCGACGAGCTCGTCGCGCGACTCGATCGGCGTCGCATCGGAAACGTCGCGGGCCATTGGAACCTCGTGGGGGAAACGAACCTGCCGCCCGCCGGGCGAGCAAGGCCGTTAGATAGGCCGTCGCGCAGCCGCCCGCAATCGCCCTGTCGACGTGAAATGCCGGAAGGGCAGATCGCACCGTGCCTAGGCGTTCCCGGCGATCGGGGAGAGCATGCCCGGGTCGATGCCGATCTTGCGCAGGGCGCTTTCGTATTTCGCCTCCGCCGTGCCGCCGAACACGATCTCGGGATCGGCCGGGCAGGAGAGCCAGCCGTTGCGCTGGATCTCGGTCTCGAGCTGGCCCGCGCCCCAGCCGGCGTAGCCGAGCGCGAAGATCGCGCGGTCCGGCCCGCGTCCGCCGGCGATGGCCCGCAGGATGTCGACGGTGGCGGTCAGGCAGACGTCGCCGTCGATGGGGAGCGTCGACTGGTCGAGGAAGAAATCCGGGGAGTGCAGCACGAAGCCGCGGCTCGTCTCCACGGGGCCGCCCATCATCACCTTCATGTCGCCGACGCGGGTCGGCAGCCGGATCGTCTCGTCGGCCGGGATGATGTCGAGCTGGACCAGCAGGTCCGGCAGGCTCATGTCGGCGGCGGGCTTGTTGATGACGATGCCCATCGCCCCCTCCGCCGAGTGGGCGCAGAGATAGATCACGGTGCGCTCGAAACGTTCGTCGCCCATGCCGGGCATGGCGACGAGCAACTGACCGTCGAGATAGCCGGGCATGGCGCGATCCTCGTCTTTGCCGTCCGACGCGAGCCACATGCTACGCTGCGGCGGGATTTCGTCAAAGGGGTTCCGCCCCGCGACGCCGCCGCCGGGGTGCGGCGTGACGCCCCCGAGCCGCGACGCCGTCTTCGTGTCGTGAGCGAGGCTCACGCGAACGTGGGTGGCGAAACGCCCCTGCGATGCCGATGTTGAAGCCGGATCGCCACTTCCGAGTTCCGGATCATGCCCGCTCACGCTCTCAATCTCGCCCTTCTCGCCGTCTCCGTGGCCCTGGCCGGCCTCGCCTTCGCGCCTGCCGAAGCCGCGCCGACAGGCGTCTCGCCCTGGTCCGACGACCACGCCTCCCGCGCCCGGCTCCTCGCCGGGGACGTCGAGCCGGAGGGCGCGCGCTGGGCCGGGCTCGAGATCGAGATGGAGCCCGGCTACAAGACCTATTGGCGCCATCCCGGCGATTCGGGCATTCCGGCCGAGTTCGACTGGACCGGCTCGCGCAACGTCGCCCTGGTGGAGATCGCCTGGCCGGCGCCCGGGCGCTACGAGGACCCGTTCGGGGCCTATTACGGCTATCTCGACCACGTGGTGCTGCCGCTGAAGGTGACGCCGGAGGACCCCGACGAGCCGGCGGTGCTGTCGCTGTCGCTGTTCTACGGGGTCTGCAAGGAGATCTGCATCCCGGCGACCGCCGAGGCCTCGCTGACGCTGCCGCCGGAGGCGATCGGAAGCGACGTCGCCATCGCCCGGGCGCTGGAGGCGGTCCCGACGCCGACCCCGCTCGGCGAGACCGACGGGCCGCTCGCGGTGCTCGCGGTCGAGCCCGCGGGCGAGGACGCGCTCGCGGTCCGCGTGCGCGCGCCGCGGGGCGCGGTGCTGCTGGCGGAGGGGCCGGACGATCGCTGGTTCCTCGCCCCCGCGGCCGACCCCGATTCCGAGGGCGTGTTCGCGGTGGAGATCGCCCACGCCCCGAAGGACGTCGCCGGCCCGCTGCCGGTGCGGCTCACGCTCGTCGCCGACGGCGCCGCGATCGACGTCGAGGCCCTCGCGCCGCTGCCGGACTGAGCCCGCCTATTCCGCCGGCGCGGGAGCCTGCCGCGCGGCGGGCGCGGGCTTGTCCGCCTTCGCCTTCCAGGGCGAGGACTTGAACCAGCCGACGAGGTAGGCGGTCGCGATCAGGATCGCGATGCCCGACACATTGGCGATCGCGTAGGTCAGCGTCTCGCGGCCGGCATGGTCGAGATACATGCCGGCGAGGCGCGAGACCACGAGCCCCGTCGCGAAGACCGCGAGCGATTGCTGGCCCACCTTGGCGACGACGCGCGCCGCCGCGTTGCGGACGAGCCCGCCCCAGCGCTCGACGATCCACAGCGCGACGTAGGCCAGCGCCAGGAAGTGGACGAGCCGCAGGATGCCGAAGCGCGTCTTGGTGATGAGGACGCCGATCTCCCCGCGGATCGCCTCGAGCGGCTCCACCGCGAGGAACAGCGGCCAATAGGCGAGCGGAAAGCTCGCGACCAGCACGAGGATCGCGAGCGCCAGCAGCTTCGGGCTGTCGAGGCGCGGCGCCGGGATGTCGCCGCGCATCCAGAAGAAGCCGAGGAAGAAGCACAGCTGCCAGCCGAACGGGTTGAAGAACCAGGTCCGGTCCGACCAGGGCTCGGCCGGCAGGTCGAGCAGCCGGACCTGCGCCGCGAGCCACAGGACGGCGACGAAGCCCAGAGCCACGCCGACATGCACGCGCGCGAGCACGAGCACGATCGGCATCAGCGCCAGGATGACGAGGTACATCGGCAGGATGTCGAAGTAGTTCGGCACGTAGGTCAGCGTCAGGAAGCCGATGAGGTTCGTCGCCGTGTTCTCGAAGAACGGCACCAGGTTGAGCTGCTGCATGTAGGTCTTGTCGCCGAAGGGCATCGGGCCCATCGCGGCGACGAGGGCGGCGATCGTTAGGAAGACCGCCACGTGCACCCAGTAGACCTGCCAGATGCGCTGGGCGACCCGCGCGGTGCCCACCCCGAAGCCCTGCGCGTCGAAGACGCGGCCGAAGGCGATGGCCGAGGCCATGCCGGACATGAACACGAACATCTCGGTCGCGTCCGAGAAGCCGAAGCGCGCCGGGATCCAGTTCGACCACGTGTTCCACGGCACGTGGGCGATCATGATGATGAACATGCCGAGCCCCCGGAACACGTCGAGGCGCGGGTCGCGCGGGCGTGTCGGCGGCGGCGCGGCGGTCGTGGTCGGCATCGGCGCGATCCTCGCTGTCGACGGCGGCTCGAGCCGCCCGGCGGTCGGGGCACGACCGTTCTATACGGCCGAGACCGGCGGGCGGGTCACAATCGTGCGAGGCCCGCGCCGGCCCGTGCGCGGAAAGGCGTGGCTTTCCGCCGCCGGCGCGATAAGTACGTCTCCCGAGCCCGCCCGCACGGGCCAATCCAGCGCAACGGAGACGACGCGACATGACGATCAAGCCCGGCGACCGCCTGCCCGAGGTGACCTTCCGCGCCATGACCGACGACGGTCCGCAGGTGCGCACGACCGCCGACGTGTTCTCGGGGCGCAAGGTGGTCCTGATCGCCGTGCCCGGCGCCTATACGCCCACCTGCACGCTCAACCACGTCCCCGGCTACGTCGCCCACGCCGACGCCATCAAGGCGAAGGGCGTCGACGCCATCGTGGTCACCTCGGTGAACGACGCCTTCGTGATGGGCGCCTGGGAGAAGTCGGTCGGCGCCGACGGCAAGCTCGAGTTCGTCGCCGACGGCAACGGCGATTTCGCCAAGGCGATCGGCCTCGTGCTCGACGGCACGGGCTTCGGGCTGGGCCTGCGCTCCCAGCGCTATTCGATGATCGTCGAGGACGGCGTGATGAAGGCGCTCAACGTCGAGGACGCCCCCGGCAAGGCCGACACCTCCGGCGCCGAGGCGATGCTCGGTCAGCTCTGACGCATGGAGCGGGGGCGTCGGCGCGCCTCCGCGCTCACTGCCCGCGTCGCGCGCGGCTGGCGAAGCGCACCGCTTCCTCGGCCGCGCGAAACAGCGCCTTGGCCTTGTTGACGCATTCCATGCGCTCGGAGGCCGGCACGCTGTCGTAGACGACGCCCGCGCCGGCCTGGACGTGCATGCGCCCGTCCTTGACCAGCGCCGTGCGCAGCACGATGCAGGTGTCCATCTCGCCGTCGGCGCCGAAATAGCCGATGCAGCCGGCATAGGGCCCGCGCTTGTCGCGCTCGAGCTCGTCGATGATCTCCATCGCCCGCACCTTCGGCGCGCCCGACACGGTCCCCGCCGGAAAGCCCGCCACCAGCGCCTCGAGCGCGTCGTGCCGCCCCGACAGGCGGCCCACGACGTTCGAGACGATGTGCATCACCTGCGAATAATATTCGAGGAAGAACGAGTCGGTGACCGCGACCGAGCCGTACTCGGCCACGCGGCCGACGTCGTTGCGGCCGAGGTCGAGCAGCATCAGGTGCTCGGCGCGCTCCTTCGGGTCGGCGAGGAGGCTCTCGGCATGCGCCCGGTCCTCCGCCGCGCTCGCGCCGCGCGGGCGCGTGCCGGCGATCGGCCGCACCGTCACCTCGCCCTCGCGCACCCGCACCAGGATTTCCGGCGACGAGCAGACGATCTGGTAGTCCTCGAAGTCGAGGAAGCTGAGATAGGGCGAGGGGTTGACCCGCCTGAGCGAGCGGTAGAGCGCGAGGGCCGGCAGCGGGAACGCCGCCTCGAAGCGCTGGGAGAGCACCACCTGGAAGATGTCGCCGGCGCGGATGTAGTCCTTCGCCCGCTCCACCATCGCCTCGTAGGTCTCCGGCGGGGTGTTCGAGGTGACCTCGATGGCGAGCGGGTCCGCCGTCTCGAGCCGCGCGTCCGCCGGAAGGGGACCCTCGATGGCGTCCACCGCGCTCTCGAGCCGCGCCACGGCGCTCTCGTAGGCGGCCCTCGCCGGGACGCCCGGGCGCGGACGCACCGGGGCGACGAGGGTGATCTCGTCGCGCACCGCGTCGAACACGACCATCACGGTGGGGCGGATCAGCACCGCGTCCGGCACGCCCAGCGCGTCGCGGTTCGGCGGGCCGAGGCGCTCCATGGCCCGCACCATGTCGTAGCCGAGATAGCCGAACAGGCCCGCCGCCATCGGCGGCAGCGCGCCCGGCCCGTCGGCGGCCTCGTCGTCGCGCGGGATGCGGCATTCGGCGATCAGCGCGCGCAGGCTCTCCAGCGGCGGGCGCGGATCGGCCTCGAAGCGCCTCTCCCCGGAGAGCGCCGCGCGGTCGATCTCCACCGCGCCGTCCCGGCAGCGCCAGACCAGGTCCGGCTCGAGGCCGATCATCGAGTAGCGCCCGCGGCTCGCGCCGCCCTCGACCGATTCGAGCAGGAAGGCCGCGCCGGCCTTGGCGCGGCGCAGCTTCAGGAAGGCGGCGACGGGCGTTTCCAGGTCGGCGACGAGCCGCGTCGCGATCAGGCTCGGCCGGCCCGCCTCGTAGGCCGCCGCGACGGTCTCGAAGGCGGGCGCGAGTTCCATCAGAAGGCCCCGCCGCCGATGGCCGTCTCGAAGGCCTCCTGGTCGATCTCCGCCCCGAGCTCCTCCTGGAGGTAGACGAGGTACTGCTCCAGCACGTCCTGCGAGAGGAGCTGCGAGAGCCGCTGGTCGTAGGCCTCCGCCTGCGGCGTGGTGACGATGTAGTCCGGCACGTTCGCGCCGGTGACCCGGTAGACCACGCGCTCGGTCTCGCCGAGCGGCGCCGTGCCCGGCTCGCCGACGCGGGTCGCGAAGAGGCGATCGACGGCGGTCGCGGTCAGGGGGCCGGCGGCCTCGCCGCGGGCGAGATTCTCCACCGCCTGGACCGAAAGCCCCGTTTCCGCGGCGATGGCTTCGAGGCTCTCGCCGGCTTCCAGCCGCTCGACGAAGGCGCGGGCCTCGTCGGTGAGCGCCTGCGCGACCTGGTCCTGCCGCCAGGCCTCGACCACCTCGTCCCGCACCTCGGAGAGCTCGCGGTCGCGGGCCGGCTCGACGTTGGTGAGGTCGTACCAGACGTAGCCGCCTTCCTCGGTGCGGATGGCGAGGTTGTCGACGCCGATGTCCGTCTCGAACAGGGCCTCGACGAGCGTCTCGCCGGCCGGCGGCTCCACCGGCGCGCCCGCGCGGCCGAGCCCCTGGCGGTCAACCGCCTCGATGCGCACGAGGTCGAGCCCGCGCTCGGCGGCGATGTCCTCGAGCGGGATCGCGGCGGCGCGCTGATCCTCGATCTCGTCGTAGACGTCGCGGATGCGGTCCGTCGCGCGCTCCAGCGCGATCTCCAGGCGCAGCGCCTCCTCGACCTCCTCGAGCGGCTGCACGGCCGCCGGCTGGATGTCGGTGACGCGCACCAGCGACGCGCCGAAGCGGCCCGCCACCGGCTCGCTCACGGCGTTCTCGGCGAGCCCGAAGGCCGCCTCGGCCACGGCCGGGTCGAGCACCTCCGAGCGCGTGAGGGCGCCGAGGTTCAGCACGTCGTTCGCCACGGCCCGCTCCTCGGCGAGCGCCTCGAACGTGGTCTCGCCGCTCTCGACGCGCTGCGAAGCGGCCTCGGCCTCCTCCACGTTCGGGAAGGGGATGCGCTGGATGGCGCGGCGCTCGGCGGTGCCGAAGCGGGTCTCGGCCACGTCCTGGTAGCGGGCGCGCACGGCTTCCTCGGAGACCGCCTCCGGGTCGGCGATCGCCGCCGGCGAGATCGCCAGCACGTCGGCGGCGCGGTATTCCGGCGCGCGCCACTGGCTGCGGCGCTCGGCGAAGAAGCTCTCGAGCGCGGCCTCCTCGGGCGCCCCGATGTCCCCCGCGAGGCTCTCCGGCAGGACGAGCACGTCCGCCGTGCGGCGCTCCTGGTCGTAGCGGTGGAAAACCTCCTCGGCGGCGATCGGGGCCGCGAGCCCCGCGCCGACCGCCTCGACGATCGCCCGGCGCTCGAGATCGCGCGCCTGCTCGGCCACGAACATCGGCTCCGACATGCCGGCGAGCGAGAGGAAGCGGCGGAAAGCGTTCGGGTCGAACGCGCCGCCCGCCTGGAAGGCCGGGTCCTCGACGATGGAACGGGCGACCAGCGTCTCGCCGGCGCGGATGCCGAGGTCGCGGGCGCGCTCGTTGAGCACCGCCTCGGTGACGATCTGCCCGAGAACCTGCTGGTCGACGCCGAAGGCGCGGGCCTCCGCCGCCGTCAGCGGCTGGCCGAGGCGGGCCGAGAGCTGGCGCAGCTGGCGCGTGTAGATGTCGCGCACGGTCTGCGCCTGGATCTCGGTCTCGCCCACCCGCACCACGGTGGTGGTGGCGCCGCCGCGGAAGATGTCGCCGATGCCCCAGACCGCGAAGGACGCGATCAGGAGGGCGAACAGCACGCCCGCGACGACCTTGCCGGTCCGGGTCTTTCCGACGTTGCGAAGGTTCTGCAGCATGAGCCGTCTCGTTTCATTCGATCGCAGGCGCTTAGCGCATTCGGCGCGCCGGCGAAAGCCCGGGCGCGGCCGCGCGGCCTTTCGCGGGCGGAACGCGGCCTCCACGCCCGATTTGAGCCTGCGCCCGATCGCCTGTAAGGACGGGCGAGGATCACATCGGACGACAGCATCACACGACAGGAGCCATCCCGCCATGCCGCAGCCTCGCCCCTTCGTCGCCGGGAACTGGAAGATGAACGGCCTCGCCAGTGCGCTCGCCGAGGCCGAGGCGGTGCGCGACGGCGTCGACGCGGCTTTGGCCGGGCGGCTCGACCTCGCGCTCTGCCCGCCGGCGACGCTGATCTCCCGCATGGCCGAGCGCCTCGCCGGCTCGCCCGTCGGCGTCGGCGGCCAGGACTGCCATCCGGCGCAGTCCGGCGCGCATACCGGCGACGTCTCGGCCGAGATGCTGGCCGACGCCGGCGCCACTTACGTCATCGTCGGCCATTCCGAGCGCCGCCACGACCACGGCGAGACCGACGCCGACGTGCGCGCCAGGCTCCAGGCCGCCCATCGCGCCGGGCTCGTCGCCATCGTCTGCGTCGGCGAGACCAGGGAGGAGCGCGAGGCCGGGCGCGCCCTCGACGTCGTGCGCGGCCAGCTCGAGGGCTCGCTGACGGACGGCATCACGGCGGCCGATACCGTCGTCGCCTACGAGCCCGTGTGGGCGATCGGCACGGGCCTCGTCCCCACCAACGACGACATCGCCGAGGTCCACGCCGCGGTGCGCGAGGCGCTCGGCGCCAAGACGAGCGCGGCCGAGCGCGACGCCGTGCGCATCCTCTACGGCGGCTCGGTGAAGCCGGGCAACGCCGCCGAGATCCTCGCCGTCGCGAACGTCGACGGCGCCCTCGTCGGCGGCGCGAGCCTGAAGGCGGCGGACTTCCTCGCCATCGCCGAGGCCGCGCCGACGCGCTGACGGGCGGTGATGACGGTCGCCTTTCGCCGTCATCCCGGGCGCCGAACGGCGACCCGGGACCTAGACGCTCCGTCATCCGTTTCGCGGCCTTCAGGCCGCGTCGCTCGCCCTGAATGCGCTGAAAAGTGGCGCGACGAGCGCGGCATGCGCGCTCGAGCCGACGTCGCGCCTATGGGTCCCGGATCGCCTTCGGCGTCCGGGATGACGTCCCCGTTCGCAGCCCGACGAGCTCACCCACGCGCCGGGGCGGCGGTCGCGACGTCCGCCGGCTGCGGCAGGAAGGCCTCGATCGCGGCCATCACCGGCTCGCGGATCGAATCGGCCTCGGCGATCAGCTCGTGGCGCGCCCCCGGCACGACGAGGGCGTTGCCGGTCTTCAGCCGCGAGGCGAAGCGCTCCGCCGCCGGCGCCGAGACCACCCGGTCCGCGCCCGCTGCGATCACCAGCGTCGGGAGGCGGATGTCGAGCGCCGCGCGCGGCTCGGCGAGCCGGCGCATCAGCGCGAAGGCGCTCCGCGCCCAGCCGATCGTCGGATCGCCGATCGCCCCCTCGCCGAGCGCCGCGGCGGCGTCGGCGTTGCGGGCGTAGCGCAGCCGGTCGGAGGTCAGCGGGTTGCCGGCGAAGGGCTTCGTCGTCTGCGAGGTCTCGCCGCCGCCGGGCACGTACATCCCCCCGAAGCCGAGGAGCCAGGCGAGAGTGGTCGCGTAGTAGGCCAGCGTCGGGTGCTTGACCCGTACGATCCCGAGCATCGGCGCGAGCGCGATCAGCCGCTCCGCCGGCAGCCTGCCGCGCCGCGCGAGGTCGAGGGCGATGGCCGCGCCCATGGAATGGGCGAGCACGGCGTGCGGCTTCGGGCACTCGCGTTTCAGGACCTGCGCCGCGATCGCCTCCACGTCCCGCGCGTAGAGCCCGAAGCGGCCCACATGCCCCTTGCGCGGATCGGCGAGGGTCCGCTCCGAGCCGCCCTGGCCGCGCCAGTCGAAGGCGACGACGCAAAAGCCCATGGCGAGCAGGTCCTCGATCGTCTCGAACCATTTCTCGACGAACTCCGCCCGGCCCTGGAAGATCACCACGGTCCCCCGCGGCTTGTCCGTGCGCGCCGGCCAGCGCGCGACGCGCAAGGGCGCGCCGTCGCGGGCGACGACGCGCGAGACGATGGCGCCTTCGGGAACGGGATTCGCGGCCGTGGGGACGAGCTTCATGGTGCGAGGATAGGCGATCGCGCCGATGCGAGCGAGGGGGGAGGGCGCGCGCCGGCAGAGGTCTTGAATCCCATTCCCCCGCTTCCCATGTCGAGACTGCGCCGGCCAAACGGCGGCGCGCAACCCCGGTCCGGCCCCGACGGGCGGACCGCCCATGACAGCATGTCGCTTCAGCGAAAGGATATGCCATGCGCCATTTCGATCTCTCCCCGCTCTACCGGAACACCGTCGGCTTCGACCGCCTGTTCTCGACCCTCGACCAGCTCGGCGGCGTCGACGGCGCCCAGGGGACTCAAGGCTACCCGCCCTACAACATCGAGCGCACGGGCGAGCACGCCTACCGCATCACGGTCGCGGTCGCCGGCTTCACCGAGGACGACCTCGCCATCGAGGTGAAGGAGCATGCCCTCTCCATCCGCGGCAAGAAGGCCGACGAGGGCCGGGCGCCGGAGCGCCGCTCCGAGTTCCTGCACCAGGGCATCGCCGCGCGCGCCTTCGAGCGCCGCTTCCAGCTCGCCGACGGCGTGCAGGTGACCGGCGCGAGCCTGGAGAACGGCCTCCTGCACGTCGACCTCGTGCGCGAGATCCCCGAATCGAAGAAGCCGCGCCTCATCCCCATCGCCGCCGCCGGCAAGGCGCGGAAGACGCTGGAGACCGAGGCCGCGTAAGGCCGGGCTCTTCCGCAGGGCTTTCCGGACGCCCTCCGCAGCGATGCGGGGGGCGTTTTCGTTCGCGCACGGCGGGCTGCGACCGTCGGCCGAACATCTCCTGCGCGCCGTCGGAAAGCAACTATAAGTTAACTTCGCGACCATGACGCATCCGGACTTTACACGCCCTGCGTTGCCGCCTATGAACGCATGCAGTGTCGCGCTGCCGTTCGTCGGCGCGTGCGAATGGGCGGGGGAGGGACGGATGCTGGGGCGTATCGGGGTCGGATCGGCGCGGGTCGTGGAGCGGTGGCTGCCGGATCCCTTCGTGCTCGTCATGCTGCTCACGCTCCTGGTGTTCGGACTGGGGATCGCCGTCGAGGGCGAGACGCCGATCGGCATGATTCGGCATTGGGGAGAGGGGTTCTGGAACCTGCTCGCCTTCTCGATGCAGATGGTGCTGATTCTCGTCACCGGCTGGGTGCTTGCCTCGACGCCGTTCGTCTCGCGCATCCTCGGCGCACTCGCGGGGCTCGCCCGCAGCCCGGCGCAAGCCATCGTGCTCGTGACCCTGGTCTCGATGGCGGCGGCCTGGATCAACTGGGGCTTCGGCCTCGTCATCGGGGCCATGTTCGGCCGCCGGCTGGCGCGGGAGGTCCCCGGGGTCGACTACCGGCTCCTGATCGCGAGCGCCTATTCCGGATTCGTCGTCTGGCATGGGGGCCTCGCCGGGTCGATCCCGCTCACGATCGCCACCGACGGGCATTTCATGGCCGAGAGCATGGGCGTCGTGCCGACGAGCGCGACCATCTTCTCCGCCTTCAACCTCGCTATCGTCGCCGCGCTCCTCGTCGTGCTGCCGCTCGTCAACCGGCTGATGCTGCCGAAGCCGGAGGAGACGGTCACGATCGACAAGCGGCTGCTCGAGGAGGCGCCCGCGCCCGCCGCGCAGGGCGAGGGCACGCCGGCCGCGCGGCTCGAGAACAGCCTCCTCCTCTCGCAGGCGGTGGGCGTGATGGGCCTGGTCTTCGCGGGCTACTACTTCCTCGTCCAGTCCGGCGCGCTCAACCTCAACATCGTCAACTTCGTCTTCCTCTTCCTCGGCATCATGCTGCACGGACGGCCGCTGCGCTTCCTCGCGGCGCTGCAGGAGGCGGCGAAGGGCGCGAGCGGCATCATCGTGCAGTTCCCGTTCTACGCCGGCATCATGGGCATGATGATCGGCTCGGGGCTCGCCGCGACCCTCTCGCAGGGCTTCGTCGCCGTCGCGAACGAGGCGACGCTGCCGCTCCTCACCTTCCTCGCCGCGGGCGTCGTCAACGTTTTCGTGCCCTCGGGCGGCGGCCAGTGGGCCGTGCAGGCCCCTGTGACGATCCCCGCCGCGCTCGCGATCGGCGCCGACCTGCCGCGCATCGCCATGGCGGTCGCCTGGGGCGACGCCTGGACGAACCTGATCCAGCCCTTCTGGGCGCTGCCCGCCCTCGCCATCGCCGGCCTGCGCGCCAAGGACATGATGGGCTTCTGCCTCGTCGCGCTCGTCGTGACCGGGGTGGTGATCGCGGCCGGGCTGACCTTCGTGCCGTAGCAGCCGTCCACGCACAGCGACGTCGCACATTGACATCCGCCCCCATCCGGCCCATGTACCCCTCATCGCGTCGGCGCCCCGCCATGGAGCGCCCCGACCCGGCTGCGTGAAGGCCGCCCCGTTCCAAAGGGGCGGATCCGGCCCGAGGTCCTCGGACGCGACCCTCCAGATCGCCCCATCACGCGGGTCGTTCCCCGACCGACGAGCCTCGCTCAGGGCGAACCCGCGCTTTTCCACGCACGATGCGTGCGCGCGCGCCCGGCCACGGGGCTCCCCGCACGTGAAAGACATCTCTTGACCACTTTCTCCGACCTCGGCCTCTCCGCCCCGATCCTCGAGGCGCTCGCCCGCGAGGGCTACGAGCGCCCGACCCCGATCCAGGGCCAGGCCATTCCCCCGGTTCTCGCCGGGCGCGACCTGCTCGGCATCGCCCAGACCGGCACCGGCAAGACGGCGGCCTTCGCGCTGCCGATGATCCAGCGCCTCGCCGCCGACAAGCGGCCCGCCCCGCGCAAGGGCTGCCGCGCGCTGATCCTCTCCCCCACCCGCGAGCTCGCGAGCCAGATCGAGGAGAGCTTCCGCGCCTACGGCCGCGGCTCGAAGCTCACCTCCACCGTCGTCTTCGGCGGCGTGCCCGTGCCGCGCCAGGAGCGCGCCGTCCAGAACGGCGTCGACATCCTGGTCGCGACCCCCGGGCGCCTGCTCGACCTGATCGACCGGCGCTCGCTGTCGCTCGCCAACGTCGAGATCCTCGTCCTCGACGAGGCCGACCAGATGCTCGATCTCGGCTTCATCCACGCGCTGCGCCGGATCGTGACGCTGCTGCCCAAGCAGCGCCAGACGCTGTTCTTCTCGGCCACCATGCCGACCACCATCGCCTCGCTCGCCGACGGCTACCTCACCGATCCGGTGAAGGTCTCCGTCGCCCCGGTCGCGACGACGGCCGAGCGCGTCGAGCAGCGCGTCACCTTCGTGGCGCAGGGCCGCAAGCCGGCGCTGCTCGAGCACGTCCTGCGCGCGCCCGACATCGACCGCGTGCTGGTCTTCACCCGCACCAAGCACGGCGCGGACAAGGTCGTGCGCGGGCTCGAGAAGGCCGGCATCGCCGCCTTCGCGATCCACGGCAACAAGAGCCAGGGCCAGCGCGAGCGCGCGCTCGGCGCCTTCAAGAGCGGCGCCTGCAGGGTGCTGGTCGCGACCGACATCGCCGCGCGCGGCATCGACGTCGAGGCCGTCTCGCACGTGGTGAATTTCGACCTGCCGAACGTGCCCGAGCAGTACGTCCACCGTATCGGCCGCACGGCCCGCGCCGGCGCTTCCGGGATCGCGCTGTCCTTCTGCAACGAGGAGGAGCGCGCGTATCTCCGGGACATCCAGAAGCTCACGCGGCTGACGGTGCCCGTCGAGCCCGTGCCCGCGGGCTTCGACGCCGGCGGCGTCGAGGCGCTCGCCGAGGAGGCGCCGCGCGAGCCGCGCCGCGGCGGCAACGGCGGCAACGGCGCCGGGCGCGGCGGCCGCGGTCGTCGCGGCGGCGGCGGCCAGCCGCAGGCGGCGCAGGGCCGTCCGGCGCAGCAGAAGCCCGCCGGCCAGCAGCAGGCCCGTCCGGCTCAGCCGAAGGCGAAGCCGGCGCAGGGCCGCCCGCAGCAGGGCCGTCCCGCCGGCGCGCAGCCGGCGCGGTCCGGCGGCGATCGCGACGGCGCCAGCATCGCCTGGCTCGCCGGCGGCCGCGGCGGCGGCGAGCGTCCGCGCCGCGGGCGCTGACGCCCGCCGCGCTGGGGGTCTAGAGCAGATCGCTTCCTGATGGAATCGCGCGGGGGATTCCCTTCGAGGCCAGTTCGTGATTCACGGTAGAGGCTGGCGGAGGAGGCCAGCCGCCATGACGAAGCCCCTCTCGATGGATCTGAGGCAGCGCGTCCTCGCTGCGGTCGATGCCGGCATGAGCCGCCGGGCCGCGGCGGACCGCTTCGGGATCGCGCCGTCCGCGGCGGTGAAGTGGTTCAACCTTCGGCGCGAGACGGGCTCGGTCGCGCCGCGGGCGCAAGGCGGCGACACGCGGTCCGGGCGGATCGAGGCGCTCGGCCCGGTCATCCTCGCGATGGTGGAGGAGGCGCCGGATCTCACCCTCGTCGAGATCGCCGAGCGGCTCGAGCGCGAGCACGGCGAGCGCTTCGCGCCCTCGACGGTGCACCGCTTCTTCGGCCGCCACGGCCTGACGTTCAAAAAAAGTCCGGCCACGCCAGCGAGCAGGACCGCGCCGACGTCGCCGCGGCCCGCGAGGCCTGGTTCGAGGAGCAGCCCGAGCTCGACCCGCAGCGGCTGATCTTCATCGACGAGACCTGGCTCAACACCAAGATGGCGCGGTTGCGGGGCCGCGCCCCCGAAGGCGAGCGCCTGCGCGCCGGCATCCCTCACGGCCATTGGCGCACCACGACCTTCGTGGCCGGGCTCAGGATCGGCGGGATCGACGCGCCGATGCTGATCGACGGCGCGATCAACGCGGCGAGCTTCCTCGCCTACGTCCAGCAGGTCCTGGTTCCGACGCTGAGCCCCGGCGACGTGGTGATCATGGACAACCTCGCCAGCCACAAGACCCCCGCCGTGCGCGAGGCCATCGAGGCGGCCGGAGCCGAGCTGCGCTTCCTGCCGCCCTACAGCCCGGACTTCAACCCCATCGAGAACGCCTTCGCCAAGCTGAAGGCCCTGCTCAGGAAGGTCGCCGCCCGGACGCGCGACGCCCTCTGGAGCGCCGTCGCCGACGCCATCGAAGCCTTCCCGCCAGAGGAATGCGCGAACTTCTTCACCGCAGCAGGATATGAACCCGAGTGGTGAGAATCTGCTCTAGCCCCCCAGCGCCCAGCGCACCACGAAGGGCGCGGCGAAGGCCGTCACCAGCCCGTTGAGCCCCATGGCGAGCCCCGCGAAGGTGCCCGCCACGGGATTCACCTGCAGGGCGCGGGCCGTGCCGATGCCGTGCGCGGCGAGGCCCACCGCGAAGCCCCGGGCGCGCCAGTCCCGCACCCGCAGCAGGTTCAGCGTCGGGGTGACGAGGGCGGCTCCGGTGATTCCGGTCATGATCACGAGGACGGCGGTGAGCTCCGGCACGCCGCCGATCTCGCGCGCGACGCCCATGGCGATGGGCGCCGTCACCGATTTCGGGGCGAGCGAGGCGACGAGCGCCGGGTCGAGCCCGAAGGCGATCGCGAGCCCCACCGCGCTCGCGATCCCGGTCACGCCCCCCACGACGAGCGCCACCACGAGCGGCAGGGCGTTCGCGCGGATCTCCGCGCGGTAGCGCACGATCGGGATGGCGAGCGCCACGGTCGCCGGCCCGAGCAGCACGTGCACGAATTGCGCGCCCTCGAAATAGGTCTCGTAGGACGTCCCCGTCGCCACCAGCACGGCGCCGAGCGCCGCGATGGCGATCAGCACCGGGTTGACGAGCGAATTGCGCCCCGACCACGCCGAGAGCCGGTCCGCGCCGAGATAGACCGACAGCGTCAGCGCCAGCCAGAACAGGGGCGAGGTCGCGAGATAGACCCATAACTCGGCGGGCGCCGTCATCGCGCGCCCTCCTTCGCCGGCCGCGCCAGGAGCGCGAAGATCGCGGCCGTCATCCCCATCGTGATCAGCGTCGAGAGCACCAGCACCGCGAGAAGCCCGACGAGCTCCGCGCGCAGCAGGTCGAGGTGCTGCAGCACGCCGACCCCGGCGGGGATGAAGAGCAGGCTCAGATGCCGCAAGAGCGCGTCCGCCGTCGGCTCCGCGACGCGGAAGAGCGCCGGCCAGGCGATGGCGAGGAGCGCCAAGGCCGCGAGCCCGACCACCGGCCCCGGCGTCGGCAGCCCCAGGAGGCGCGCCGCCGCTTCCCCGGCGTACTGGAAGACGACGATCAGGACGAATCCGTGCAGCATGAAGGGCCTCCGTGTCGGAGGCGCATGAGAGCACGGGGGAGGCGGCGTTGTCGCGCCCCCGCCTCAAATCGTCACCTGCGTCCCCACCTCCACCACGCGGCCGGTGGGGATCTGGAAGAAGTCGGTGGCGTTCGACGCCGTCTTCGAGAGCCAGATGAACAGCCGATCCTGCCAGCGCGGCATGCCGGACTGGGCGGCCGGGCGCAGGCTCCGGCGGGAGAGGAAGAACGACGTCGCCATGATGTCGAACTTGAAGCCGAGCTTGCGCAGGATGGCGAGGCCCTTGGGGATGTTCGGCGTCTCCATGTAGCCGTAGGTCATCACCACCCGGTAGAAGCTCTCGCCCAGCGGCTCCACCTGCACCCGCTCCTCGTCGGAGACGCGCGGCGTGTCCGCGGTCTTGACGGTGAGGACGACGTTCTTTTCGTGCAGCACCTTGTTGTGCTTGAGATTGTGCAGGAGCGCGGTGGGCGTCGTCTCGGGGTCCGAGGTGAGGAACACCGCCATGCCGCGCACCCGGTGCGGCGGGCTCTTCTCCAGCATGGAGATCAGCTCGGCCAAGGGCACGTCGGTCTTGCGGGTCTTGTCGAACAGGAGCCGTGAACCGCGCAGCCAGGTCCACATCGTGAGGATGAGCACGGTGGCGAGCAGCACCGGCACGTAGCCGCCGGACAGGAGCTTCGAGAGCGTCGCGCCGAAGAAGGCGAGGTCGACGACGAGGAAGGGCGTCACGGTGGCGAGGGCGGCGAGGAGGCCCCAGCGCCAGCCCTTCCAGATGACGATGATCGCCAGCAGCGCGTCCACCGTCATGGCGCCGAAGACGGCGACGCCGTAGGCCGAGGCCAAAGCCGAGGACGAGCCGAAGCCGACGACCAGCATCACCACGCCCGCGAGCAGCAGCCAGTTCACCCGGGGCATGTAGATCTGCCCGGAATGCGCCTCCGAGGTGAAGCGGATCTCGAGGCGCGGCAGGAGGCCGAGCTGCACCGCCTGGCGGGTGAGGGAGAAGGCGCCGGTGATCACCGCCTGGCTCGCGATGATGGTCGCCACCGTGGCGAGCCCGACGAGGGGCAGCGTCGCCCAGTCCGGCACGAGATTGTAGAACGGGCTCTCGATCGTCTCCGGGTTCGAGAGGACGAGCGCGCCCTGGCCGAAATAGTTGAGCGTCAGCGCCGGCAGCACGATGGTGAGCCAGGCGGTGCGGATGGGCCCGCGCCCGAAATGGCCGAGATCGGCGTAGAGCGCCTCAGCCCCCGTCACCGCGAGGCAGACCGCGCCGAGCACGGCGATCGTCACGAACGGGTGGTTGATCAGGAAGCGGGCGCCGTAGAGCGGGTTGATGGCGGCGAGCACGCCCGGATCGTCGAAGATGTGGTAGAGCCCCGTCGTCGCGAGCACCGCGAACCACACGCAGGTGATCGGCCCGAACAGGGCCGCGACCTTGCCCGTGCCGCGGCTCTGCACCGAGAACAGGACGACCAGGATCACGAGCGCGATGGGCACGACGTAGTCCGCGCTCGCGGGGGCGGCGATCTTGAGCCCCTCGACGGCCGAGAGCACCGAGATCGCCGGCGTGATCATGGCGTCGCCGTAGAACAGCCCGGCGCCCACCGCGCCGAGCAGCAGCACCGCCGCGCGGCCGCGCCCGAGCGCGCGCATGGCGAGGGCCACCAGCGTCAGCGTGCCGCCCTCGCCGTTGTTGTCGGCGCGCAGCAGCAGGAAGACGTACTTCATCGTGACGACGAGGATCAGCGCCCACAGGATGAGCGAGAGCACGCCGAGCACGATGTCGCGGGTGATCGGCCCTCCGGCGGAGGCGGCGATGATCGATTCCCGGAGCGCATAGAGCGGGCTCGTGCCGATGTCGCCGTAGACGACGCCCACCGAGCCGATGGTCAGCGTCCAGAAGCCCGCCTTCTTGTGGGCCTCGGGGAGCGCGGAATCGGCGCCGGCCGGTGAATCGGGATGCCCTTTGGCCAGGGCTTGCGGTTGTGACATGGGAGATCGGTTCTGTTCCGGGCCGCGCCCCGTGGGGACCTCTCCGAACGGGCGGGCTCGCCCCGTGCGAAAGCCCCGCCGGACGGTATCCTCGGCGTCGGGCGGCGGCGTCGAGCGGCGGGGTGTCTAGCACGTTCCGCAGCGCAGCGAAACAGGGGAGGGCGGGGTGCGGCGGCGCGGCCCCCCGAACGAGAAGCGGGCCCCGCAGGGCCCGCTCCGATCGTTCGTCTCGCGTGGACGCGCCGTCACCCGCGCTGGGCGATCGGCGTGTAGTCGCGCTCGGGCTCGCCGACATAGAGCTGGCGCGGGCGGCCGATGCGCTGGGAGGGGTCCTCGATCATCTCCTTCCACTGCGCGATCCAGCCCACCGTGCGGGCCACCGCGAAGAGGACGGTGAACATCGTGGTCGGGAAGCCCATGGCCTTGAGGGTGATGCCCGAGTAGAAGTCGATGTTCGGATAGAGCTTCTTCTCGACGAAATACTCGTCGCGCAGGGCGATCTGCTCGAGTTCCACCGCCACCTCGAGCAGCGGGTCGTCCTTGATCCCGAGCTCGTTGAGCACCTCGTGGGTGGTCTTCTGCATGATCTTGGCGCGCGGGTCGTAGTTCTTGTAGACCCGGTGTCCGAAGCCCATCAGGCGGAAGGGATCGTTCTTGTCCTTGGCGCGGGCCACGAATTCGGGGATGCGCTCGGGCGTGCCGATCTCCTCGAGCATCTTCAGCGCCGCCTCGTTGGCGCCGCCATGGGCCGGGCCCCAGAGGCAGGCCACGCCCGCCGCGATGCAGGCGAAGGGGTTGGCGCCCGAAGAGCCGGCCAGCCGCACCGTCGAGGTGGAGGCGTTCTGCTCGTGGTCGGCGTGCAGGATGAAGATCCGGTCGAGCGCGCGCGACAGGATCGGGTTGACCTGGTACTCCTCGCACGGCACCGCGAAGCACATGCGCAGGAAGTTCGAGGCGTAGTCGAGCTCGTTCTTCGGGTACACGAACGGCTGGCCGATCGAGTACTTGTAGGCCATCGCCGCCAGCGTCGGCGTCTTGGCGATCATGCGCATGGAGGCGATCATGCGTTGCTGCGCGTCGGAGATGTCGGTCGAGTCGTGGTAGAACGCCGAGAGGGCGCCGACCGAGCCGACCATGATCGCCATCGGATGGGCGTCGCGGCGGAAGCCCATGAAGAAGCGCTGCATCTGCTCGTGGACCATCGTGTGACGGGTCACGCGATAGTCGAAGTCGGCCTTCTGGGCCGCCGTCGGCAGCTCCCCGTAGAGGAGCAGGTAGCAGGTCTCGAGGAAGTCGCCGTGCTCGGCGAGCTGGTCGATCGGGTAGCCGCGGTAGAGGAGCGTGCCCTCGTCGCCGTCGATATAGGTGATGCTCGACTCGCAGGAGGCGGTGGACGTGAAGCCCGGATCGTAGGTGAAGGCCCCCGTCTGCGCGTAGAGCTTCGAAATGTCGACGACGCTCGGGCCGATCGTCCCGGGTTTCACCGGCAACTCGACGGCGTTGCCGTCAATCTGCAAGGTGCTCGTGGTGCTGCTCATGCGCAAGGCCCTTTCATGGTGAGCGCCTTCCGGACGGGTCCCTCGCGCGCGGGCGCCGAGGCGCCGATCGTGTGGGCGGACCTTCTCCGGCGGCAGTCGCTGACGCGAAGGTGGAGAGGGGTTAACCGATCCCCTCCCCGGGTTCAAGCGCGCCCAAAGGCGGAGCTTCGGCGCAAAGCCAAGCCCGGCTTGGCTTGTTTCGCCCCGAATTAGGGCTTTTCCTGATCCTTCAAGCGCGCGAGCGTTTCCTCGCGGCCGAGCACCGCCATCACGTCGAAGAGCGGTGGGGAGGTCGCGCGGCCCGTCAGCGCGGCCCGCAGCGGCTGCGCCACCTGGCCGAGCTTGACGCCGGTCTCCTCGGCATGGGCGCGCACGGCGGCCTCCGTCGTCTGGGCGTCGAAGCTCTCCAGCGCCTCGAGCTTCGGGACGAGGCCGGCGATGCGCGCGCGAGCGTCGTCGTCGAGGAGCTTCCTCGCCTTTTCGTCGAGGGCGAGCGGGCGCGCATCGTAGAGGAACGCCGCGCTGTCGAGGAGCTCGACCAGGGTGCGCGCGCGCTCCTTGAGCCCCGGCATGGCCGCGAGCAGCTTCTCGCGCAGCTCCGGCGACAGGCTCGTCCCGAGCCCGCGCTCCGGGCCGATCTCGGGCATGATGGTCTCCAGGGCCTCCAGCAGCCGCGCGTCGTCGGCATGGCGCATGTAATGGCCGTTGAGCGCCTCGAGCTTGACGAAGTCGAAGCGCGCCGCCGAGCGGCCGATGGCCTCGAGGCCGAACGCGGCGATCATCTCCTCGGTCGAGAAGATCTCCTGGTCCCCGTGCGCCCAGCCCAGGCGGACGAGATAGTTGCGCAGGGCCTCGGGCAGGTAGCCCATCGCGCGGTACGAATCGACGCCGAGCGCGCCGTGGCGCTTCGACAGCTTCGCCCCGTCCGGCCCGTGAATGAGCGGGATGTGCGCCATCGCCGGCACGTCCCAGCC
This sequence comes from Salinarimonas sp., assembly GCF_040111675.1. NCBI lineage: Bacteria > Pseudomonadati > Pseudomonadota > Alphaproteobacteria > Hyphomicrobiales > Salinarimonadaceae > Salinarimonas > Salinarimonas sp. The sequence goes on from NZ_CP157794.1 coordinate 837,178, forward strand.
CAGCGCCTGGTAGATCTGCGTCTGGCGCGCGGCGTTGGTGAAATGGTCGTCGCCGCGGATCACGTGGGTGACGCCCATGTCGTGGTCGTCGACGACGACCGCGAGCATGTAGGTGGGCGTGCCGTCCGAACGCAGGAGGACGAGGTCGTCCAGCTCCTTGTTCGACCAGGTGACCGGCCCCTGCACCTCGTCGTTCACCACAGTCTCGCCTTCGAGCGGCGCCTTGAAGCGCACGACGGGCTTCACGCCCGCCGGCGCCTCGGCTGGATCGCGATCGCGCCAGCGGCCGTCGTAGCGCATCGGCCGCTTCTCGGCCTTGGCGCGCTCGCGCATCTCGGCGAGCTCCTCCTGGCTGGCGTAGCAATGGTAGGCCTTGCCCTCCGCGAGGAGCTGGAGCGCCACCGCGCGGTGCCGCTCGGCCCGGGAGAACTGGTGCACGGCATCGCCGTCCCAGTCGATGCCGAGCCAGGTCAGCCCGTCGAGGATCGCGGCGATGGCCTCGTCGGTGGAGCGCTCGCGATCGGTGTCCTCGATGCGCAGCAGCATCTTCCCGCCGTGCCGGCGGGCGAAGAGCCAGTTGAACAGGGCGGTGCGGGCCCCGCCGATATGGAGGAAGCCGGTGGGCGAGGGCGCAAAGCGCGTGACGATCTGGTCCGACATCGGGTGATGCGCCGTCCTTCGGGGTGGGCGTGGTCTCTCGCGGGCCTCTCTAGAGCATTTCGCTCGCGGCGGGAACGGGTCCGCACGACGGATCCGGAGAAGCGCGACGCACCCCCCTCTCCCCTCTCTCGTCGAGAGAGGGGAGAGCCTGCATCGCGCGTCCGGATATACGGTGATTTCCGGATGCGCCTTCGGTCGTCTCATCCGCTAGACTGCCCGCCGGGATTGCCGAGCCGGGAGTGTGCGCGTGATCGCCGGGGAGATCGCAGCCGGGCTCTCCGCCCGCCTCGCGGCGACGGTCGCCGCGGCCTGGACGGGCCTGGTCCGGCGCTGGCGGGCGCGCTCGCTTCGGGAGCGCATCGCCGCGGCGCTCTCGACGGAGGTGGAGCGCCGACGGCTGTTTTCCTGGGGCGCGGTCTGCTTCGGCGGCGGCATTCTCCTGTTCTTCCAGGTCGACGCGCCCTCGCGTACCGCCGCCCTCGCCCTCGCGGCGGCGCTCGTCCTCGCCGCGCGCCTCGCCTGGACGCGCTCGATGGCCGCGGGGATCGCGCTCTGCGCCCTCGCCTGCGCCGCCGCCGGCTTCGCCGCGGGCGCGGTGCGCCAGGCGAGCGTCGCCGCGCCGGTCCTGTCCGAGCCCGCGAGCGGCCTCGTCGCCGGCTACGTCGAGAGCCTGGAGGCCCGTCCCGCGGGCGTGCGGCTCGTGCTGCGCATCCACGCGCACGACCTGCCGGTCGTCGGCGCCGGGACCTTCCGCGCCCGCGTCACCGTGCGCGGCGAGCGCGGGGTCGGGCTCGCGCCGGGGGACTGGATCGCGGCGCGGGCGCGGCTCCTGCCGCCGCCGGAGGCGGTGCGGCCCGGCGGCTACGATTTCGCCAAGGAGGCGTATTTTCGCGGGATCGGCGCGGTGGGCGGCCTCTCCGGGCGCGTGGACACCGCCCCGCCGCCGGAGCCGCCGGACCTCGGCCTCGCCCTCGCCGCCCGCCTCGACGCCGCGCGCAACGCGGTGACGGCCCGCATCGCCGAGACCGTCGGCGGCCAGCCCGGCGCCGTCGCGGCGGCGCTCGTCACCGGCAAGCGCGGGCTCATCGCCGAGGAGACGAACGAGGTCCTGCGCGCGGCGGGCGTCTACCACATCGTCTCGATCTCCGGCCTGCACATGGTGCTCGCGGCGGGCACCGTCTTCTTCGGCCTGCGCGCGCTCCTCGCCGCGATCCCCGTCCTCGCGCTGACGCTGCCGATCAAGAAGATCGCGGCCCTCGCCGCCATCGCGGCCGGGGCGGTCTATTGCGTGTTCTCCGGCTCCGCGGTCGCCACCGAGCGGGCCTTGATCATGACCACGATCGTGTTCGGCGCGATCCTGGTCGACCGCCCCGCGCTCTCCATGCGCAACCTCGCGCTCGCGGCGCTGATCGTGCTCGCCCGCGAGCCGGAGGCGCTGGTGGGGCCCTCCTTCCAGATGTCGTTCTCGGCGGTCGCGGGCCTCATCGCCGGCGCCGAATGGCAGGCGGCGCGCGAGCGAAGGCCCGGCCCGCCGCCGGGGCGCGTCGGCCGGATCGCCCGCGCGGGCTGGGGCGTGATCGCCGGCATCGTCGGCACGACGCTGATCGCCACCGCCGCGACCGGCCCCTTCGCCGCCTTCCACTTCCAGATCGCCAATCCCTACGGCGTTCTGGGCAACGTGCTGGCCCTGCCCCTCGTCACCTTCCTCGTCATGCCCGCCGCCGTGCTGGGCATGGCGCTCCTGCCGCTGGGCCTCGACGCGCTCCCCTGGCACGTCATGGGCGCGGGGGTGGGCCAGGTGATCGCCTTCTCCGAATGGGTCGCGGGCCTGCCCGGCGCGCAGGTCGTCGTCCCGGCCTTCGGCGTCGGCGCGCTCTCCCTCCTCGTCGCGGCGCTGCTTCTGGCGACGCTGTGCGTCTCCTGGCTGAAGCTGCTCGCGCTTGTCCCGGCCCTCGCCGGGCTGCTGCTCGCCGCGAGCCCGGAGCGGCCGGACCTCTACGTCGACCGCGACGGCCGCGGCGTCGCCCTGCGCGCCGCCGACGGACGTCTCGTCGTGCTCGGCGATCCGGGCGACTTCGTCCTCGCGCAATGGCTCGAGGCCGACGGCGATCCCCGCGCGCCGGACGACCCGTCGCTCGCCCGCGGCGTCGCCTGCGACGCGCTCGCCTGCGTCGCGACCCTGCCGGGCCTCGGCCCCGTCTCCGTCGTGCGCGAGCCCCGCGCCTTCGCCGAGGATTGCTCGCGGGCCGTGGTCCTGGTCTCCCGGCTCACCGCCCCCGCCTGGTGCGCCGCGCCCCACCTCTTCGGCCGCGAGCGCCTGGAGGCGGGCGGCGCGGCGACGCTTAGCTTCCGCGACGGCGCGGTCGCGGTCGAGACCGTCCGGCGCACGCCCGAGACGCGGCCCTGGCTGCGGCGGGAGTGAGCGCGATCCGCGAGGCTTTCCCCGCGCGCCCCGCCTTGCTACAGAGGGCCAACGGTCGCAGCACGTCGCAAGGTCGGTCATGGACGCGTTCAAGCCCTATCTCGCCAAGGTCGCCACGGGCGCGGCCCTCTCGCAGGACGAAGCCCGCGCGGCCTTCGACGCGCTGCTGTCCGGCGAGGTCACCCCTGCCCAGGCGGGCGCCTTCCTGATGGCGCTGCGCGTGCGCGGGGAGGCGCTCGACGAGATCGTCGGCGCGGCCTCGGCCATGCGCGCCAAGATGCTGCGGGTCGACGCGCCGCCCACCGCGATGGACATCGTCGGCACCGGGGGCGACCATTCCGGCTCCTACAACATCTCGACGCTCGCCGCCTTCATCGTCGCCGGCTGTGGCGTGCCGGTCGCCAAGCACGGCAACCGCGCGGCCTCCTCGAAATCCGGCGCGGCGGACGTGCTCTCCTCCCTCGACGTCACGCTGGGCCTCGATCCGGCGGGCCTCGCCCGCTGCCTCGCCGAGGCGAACCTGTGCTTCATGTTCGCCCAGGCCCACCACGCCTCCATGCGCCACGTCGCGCCCTTCCGCGTCGAGCTCGGCACGCGCACGATCTTCAACATCCTCGGGCCCCTCTCGAACCCAGCCGGCGTGAAGCGCCAGCTGCTCGGCGTCTTCTCCCGCGCCTGGATGCGCCCCATCGCCGAGACCCTGCGCGCGCTCGGCTCCGAGCGGGTCTGGGTCGTGCACGGCTCCGACGGGCTCGACGAGCTCACCACCACCGGCCCGAGCGAGGTCGTGGCGCTGGAGGACGGCGAGATCCGCACCTTCCAGATCGACCCGCGCGACGTCGGCCTCGCGCTCGCCGAGCCGCAGGACCTCAAGGGCGGCGATCCCGCCCATAACGCGGCCGCCCTGCGCGCCGTGCTGGAGGGCGAGCGGACGGCCTATCGCGACATCGCGGTCCTCAACGCCGGCGCCTCCCTCGTCGTCGCGGGCGCCGCCGCCGACCTCGCCGAGGGCGTCGCCAAGGCGGCGGAGGCGATCGATTCCGGCGCGGCCAAGACGGCCCTCGCGCGCCTCGTGCGCGCCTCCCAGGCGTGAGGGCCGGGCGATGAGCGATATCCTGTCGAAGATCGAGGCCTACAAGCGCGAGGAGATCGCCGCCGCCAAGGCCGCGACCGCACCCGCCGAGATGGCGCGCCGGGCCCGCGACGCCGCACCGCCGCGGGGCTTCGCGGCGGCGCTCAGCGCGACGATCGAGGCCGGCCGCCCGGCGCTCATCGCCGAGATCAAGAAGGCGAGCCCCTCGAAGGGCCTCATCCGCGCCGATTTCGACCCGCCGGCGCTGGCGCGCGCCTACGAGGCCGGCGGCGCGGCCTGCCTCTCGGTGCTCACCGACACGCCCTCCTTCCAGGGTCGCCCGGAATTCCTCGCCGCCGCCAAGGACGCCTGCGCGCTTCCCGCCCTGCGCAAGGACTTCCTGTTCGAGCCCTATCAGGTCATGGAGGCCCGGGCCTGGGGCGCCGACGCCATCCTCGTCATCATGGCGAGCGTGTCGGACGCCGCCGCCCGCGACCTCGTCTTGGCCGCGCACGATCTCGGCATGGACGCCCTCGTCGAGGTGCACGACGCCCCCGAGCTCGAGCGCGCGCTGGAGCTGCCCGCCCGGCTCATCGGCATCAACAATCGTAACCTCCGCACCTTCGAGGTCTCGCTTTCCGTCGCCGAGAGCCTCGCCCCGCTGATCCCGTCCGACCGCATCGTCATCGGCGAGAGCGGCATCTTCACCCCGGCCGACATCGCGCGGCTGGAGGCGGCGGGCATCCGCGCCTTCCTCGTCGGCGAGAGCCTGATGCGCCAGGACGACGTGACGGCCGCGACCCGCACGTTGCTGGGAGAGGCCGCGTGAGCGAGCTCAGCCATATCGACGCCTCCGGCGCCGCCAACATGGTCGACGTCGCGGACAAGGACGTCACTTCCCGCACGGCGATCGCCGAGGGCGTGGTGATCACGAAGCCCGAGACCATCGCCGTCATCCGCGCGGGGGACGCCAAGAAGGGCGACGTGCTCGGCGTCGCCCGCCTCGCCGGCATCATGGCGGCCAAGCGCACGCACGAGCTGATCCCGCTGTGCCACCCCTTGATGATCTCCAAGGTGCGGGTCGACTGCGCGATCGACGAGGCGCTGCCGGGCGTGCGCGTCGTGGCCGAGGTGAAGGTCGCCGGGCAGACCGGCGTCGAGATGGAGGCGCTCACCGCCGTCTCCGTCGCGTGCCTCACGATCTACGACATGGTCAAGGCCGCCGACAAAGGCATGCGCATCGAGGGCGTGCGGCTCCTCGAGAAGACCGGGGGCCGCTCCGGGACCTACCGGGCCGACGGCTAGGGGAGGGGGCGCGTCGTGAGCCTGCTCCCCGTCGCCGAGGCCCGCGCCCGCATCATCGCCGCCGCCGGCGCAGCCCTTCCCGCCGAGCGCCTGCCGCTCGAGGCCTGCTTCGGCCGCACGCTGGCCGAGGACGTGGTCGCGACCCGCACGCAGCCGCCCTTCGCCGCCTCCGCCATGGACGGCTGGGCGGTGCGCGCCGCCGACGTGGCCACGGCGCCCGTCGAGCTCGCCATCGTCGGCGAGAGCGCGGCGGGCCGGCGCTTCTCCGGGCGGGTGGGGGCCGGGGAGGCCGTGCGCATCTTCACCGGCGCACCGCTGCCCGACGGCGCCGACACGATCGTCATCCAGGAGAATGCGCAGCCTCTCGAGAACGGACGCGTGCGCGTCCTGGAGAGCGCGGCCGCGGGCCGGTTCGTGCGCCCGCGCGGGCTCGACTTCGCCGAGGGCGACGTGCTGATCCCCGCCGGGCGCGCGCTCGACCCGCGCGCCCTGGCGCTCGCGGCCGCGATGAACCATCCCGCGCTGCCCGTGCGCCGTCGCCCGAAGGTCGCGCTGATCGCCACCGGCGACGAGCTCGTCATGCCCGGCGAGGAGCCGGGCCCGGACCAGATCGTCGCCTCGAACCTCGTCGCGCTGGCCGCCCTGGTGGAGGCTGCCGGCGGCGCGGCGCTGCCGCTCGGCATCGCGCGCGACACGAAGCCGGCGATCGGCGAGAAGCTCGCGGCCGCCCGCGCCGCCGGTGCGGACATCCTGGTGACGCTCGGCGGCGCCTCGGTCGGCGCGCACGACCTCGTGCAGGAGACCCTGCGCGAGGCGGGCATGGATCTCGGCTTCTGGAAGATCGCCATGCGCCCGGGCAAGCCGCTGATGCACGGCACGCTCGACGGCACGCTGTTCCTCGGGCTGCCGGGGAACCCGGTCTCGTCGATGGTCTGCGGGCTCCTGTTCCTGCGCCCGGCGATCCGCGCCCTGCTCGGCGACCCCGCGGCCGGGCGCCTGCCGAGCGAATCGGCCGTGCTGGGGAGCGCGATCGGCGAGAACGACGGCCGCGAGGATTACGTGCGCGCCGCCCTCGCCCCGCGGCCCGGCGCGCTGCCGGAGGCGACGCCCTTTCCCGTTCAGGATTCGTCGATGCTCGGCGTGCTCGCCCGGGCCGAGGCGCTCATCGTCCGGCCGGTGCGGGACCCCGCGCGGGAGGTCGGCGAGGTCGTGGAGATCGTGCGGCTCGCCGGAATGATGTGAGCGAAGGGCCGGGCGTTCATCCTGGCGCGACGACTCGCCGCTGCGGGGGTTGCGGAACGCATGGGGAACGGGTATAAGTTCCGCGTTTGTTTTCCGGGAGATCGTATCGGCGATTCGGCCGGCGGTCGCGGAAGGCTCCAAGAGGCTCCAAGACGGGGTGCCCATGCTCACGCGCAAACAGCACGAACTGCTTCGCTTCATCCACGAGCGGGTGCGGGAGACCGGCGTCCCGCCCTCTTTCGACGAGATGAAGGACGCACTCGATCTCAAGTCCAAGTCCGGCATTCACCGGCTGATCACCGCGCTCGAGGAGCGGGGCTTCATCCGCCGCCTGCCGAACCGCGCCCGCGCGCTCGAGGTGGTGCGCCTGCCCGAAGGGCTCGGCGTCTCCGCGCCGCGTGGCCGCTTCAATCCCTCCGTCGTCGAGGGCGGGCTCGCGGCGAAGCCGAAGGCCGCGCCGCCGCCGGTTCTCTCCGACGAGGAGCGCGGCGTGCAGATCCCGGTCATGGGCCGCATCGCAGCCGGCGTGCCGATCTCGGCGATCCAGTCGCAGAGCCATTCGATCACGGTCTCGCCGGACATGATCGCCTCGGGCGAGCATTTCGCGCTGGAGGTACGCGGCGATTCGATGATCGAGGCCGGCATCCTGGACGGCGACATCGTCGTCGTCCGCCGCCAGGACGTCGCCAATACGGGGGACATCATCGTCGCCCTGATCGACGACGAGGAGGCGACCCTCAAGCGCTTCCGCCGCCGCGGCTCCTCCATCGCGCTCGAGGCGGCGAACCCCGCCTACGAGACGCGGGTGCTGGGCCCCGACCGCGTGAAGATCCAGGGCAAGCTGGTGAGCCTGTTCCGGCGGTACTGAGCGACGCGTAGACGGGGCGCTGTCGCCATCTCCCCGCAGGGGAGGTGGGCCGCGGCGCAGCCGCGGACCGGAGGGGATGCGCCAGTCGATCTGCAAACGCCCGCGCAATCGCGCCGAAACACGCCTTTCTCAACGAGGCGATCTGCGCGTAGAGACCTGCGCGCGACGGCGAACGAGACGGGCGAGGACACAGATGGCATTCGAGGGAACGACGAGCGCGAACGGGATCTGGCATGCGCGGGGCGGGGAGGGCGAGGAGCTCGTCGTGCTCCTCCACGGGCTCGCCGCCAACGCGGCGGTTTTCGCCGGACTCGCGCCCCTCGCCGCGGCGAGCGGGCGGCGCTGGCTCGCGCCGGACTTCCGCGGCCACGGGCGCTCCGTCATGCACGGCCCCTACGGATACGGCGTCCACGCGGCCGACATCGCCCTTCTTCTCGACGGTGAGAACCCGGAAAAGACGATCGTTCTCGGCCATTCCTTCGGCGGGGTGATCGGCGCGCTCCTCGGCTCCGGCCTCTACGGCCCGCCGCCCGCGCGCGTCGTCGGGCTGGGCGTCAAGCTCGACTGGTCGGCCGACGAGGAGGACGGCGCACGCAGGCTCGCCGCCAAGCCGCCGAAGCTCTTCGCCGCGCGCGGCGAGGCCACGGAGCACGCCCTCAAGATCGCCGGCCTCGCCGGTCTCGTCGACCCCGGCTCCGAGACCGCCGCCCACGGCGTCCTCGAGCGCGAGGGCGGCTTCGCGGCGGCCTTCGACCCGGCCGCCTTCGGGGCGGTCGGCCCCTCGATCGATGCGCTCATGCGCGGCTGCCGCGCGCCGCTGGCGCTCGCCGCCGGCGAGCGGGATCCGATGGTCTCGCGCGAGGCGATGACGCGCACCGATCCGGGCGCGGTCGTCCTGCCCGATCTCGGCCACAACGCCCATGTCGAGGCGCCGGACGTCGTGATGCGGCTGCTCTGAGCGGCTGCGGCCCTTCGACTCGGGCCTGTGGACCGGGGGGCTCGCGGCCTTGCCGCGACCGTCCCGCCATGGAACAACCGGGAGCGAGGCGCGCCGCCTGGAGTGCGCCCGGTCCCCGCTCCCGCCAAGGCCGATGCTCGATCTCGCCGCGCGCGTTCCCGTGCCTCCCGAACCCGAGACGCCCCGCGCCGTGCTCGACGTCGCTCGCTCGCTCACCGGCCGTCCCTGGCGCGAGCGGCTCGAGTCCCGCACGGTCCTCGTGGCGCAGGCCATCGCCCAGGCCCACGGCCTGCCCGACACGCTCGCCCGCGTCCTCGCCGGGCGGGAGGTGACGCTCGAGGCCGCGCCGGGCTTCCTCGCCCCGAAGCTGCGCGACCTGATGCCGGACCCGAGCGCCCTCCTCGACATGGACGCCGCCGCGGAACGCCTCTCCCGCGCCGTCGTCCGCGGGGAGCGCGTCGCGATCTTCGGAGACTACGACGTCGACGGCGCCTGCTCGGCGGCCCTGCTCGCGGGCTTCCTCGAGCGCGTCGGCGTGACCACGCGCATCCACATCCCCGACCGCATCACCGAGGGCTACGGTCCCAACGTCGAGGCGATCCGCACCCTCGCCGCCGAGGGCGCGACCCTGCTCGTCGCGGTGGATTGCGGCACGGCGAGCCACGAGCCCTTCGCCGAGGCGGCGCGCCTCGGCCTCGACGTCGTCGTCCTCGACCATCACCAGGCCCCGGAGACGCTGCCCGCCGTCGCGGCTCTGGTGAACCCGAACCGGCAGGACGACCTCTCCGGCCTCGGCCACCTGTGCGCCGCTGGCGTCGTCTTCCTCACCCTCGTCGCCCTCGCCCGCGTGCTGCGCGCCGCGCCCGGCGTCGCGCAGCCCCTGCCGAACCTGCTCGACGATCTCGACCTCGTGGCGCTCGCCACCATCGCCGACGTCGTCCCGCTCACGGGCCTCAACCGCGCCTTCGTGCGCCAGGGCCTCGTCGTCATGCGCGGGCGCGGGCGCCCGGGACTGGCGGCCCTGTTCGACGCCGCCGGGCTCACCGCGGCGCCGGAGGCGTGGCATCTCGGCTACCTGATCGGCCCACGCATCAACGCCGGCGGACGCATCGGCGACGCCTCGCTCGGCGCGCGGCTCCTCGGCTGCGCCGACCCGCTCGCCGCCGCGCGCATGGCCGAGGCGCTAGACCGCCTCAACCGCGAGCGCCAGGCCATCGAGGCGGCGGCGCTCGAGGAGGCGACGGCCCAGGCCGAGCGCCTGCTCGGGGATGCTCCGGACGCGCCCGTCCTCCTCGCCGCGGGGCCGGACTGGCATCCCGGCATCGTCGGCCTCGTCGCGGCGCGGCTGAAGGAGCGCTTCCGCCGCCCGGCCTTCGCCTTCGCGGCGGCGACGCCGGAGGGGCTCGCCACCGGCTCCGGCCGCTCGGTGCCGGGCGCCGATATCGGCCGCGCCGTGCGCGCGGCGGTGGAGGCCGGCCTCGCCGTCAAGGGCGGCGGCCACGCCATGGCGGCGGGGGCCACCGTCCCGGCGGACGGGCTCTCCGCCTTCGCCGCCTTCGTCGCCGAGCGCCTCGCCGATCCGGTGGCGCAGGCGCTCGCCGCGGACGCGCTCCTCGTCGATGCCCGCCTCACCGCCGGCGGCGCGACGCCCGAGCTGTTCGCGGCGCTCCAGGACGCCGGCCCCTTCGGGTCCGGCTGCCCCGAGCCGGTCTTCGCCTTCGCCGCCCACCGGGTGGCGCGGGCCATGATCGTCGGCTCCGGCCACGTCAAGGCGACCTTCACCGCCGGCGACGGCCGCAGCCTCGACGCCATCGCCTTCCGCTGCGCCGAGGAGCCGCTCGGCCGCGCGCTGCTGGAGGCGCAAGGCCGCCCGCTCCATCTCGCCGCGGCGCTGACGAAGAACGCCTGGGGCGGGCGCGAGCGCATCGAGGCGCGCATCCTCGACGTCGCCGATCCGGCGGGCTGACGGCCTCGCGATGCGCGGCGTGAAAACCGCTCCCGCGACGAAACGCGGCGCTTGCGATCCCCGCCGAACCTCTCTAAGAGGGCGTCACCGCGGCGCGACCAGCCCGCCGCGGTCCGCGCGCCCTTCGTCTAGCGGTCCAGGACGTCGCCCTTTCACGGCGAAAACACGGGTTCGAGTCCCGTAGGGCGCGCCAGCGAGCTCCAGGTCACAACAGACGACGTGCCTCGAACGCGTCGGCGCGAGAGACGCCTCGAACCGCCGCGGCCTCGCCGGAGGCTGCTCGGTTCGCGTCATGCGTCCAAGCGGTTCGCCTCGAGCAGGGTTCGCCAGCGCGTGTCGGGCTCGACCGGCGGGACGTCGCCGATGGGCGCCAGCTGCCCTTCGGGCCGGGTCGGGTCGGCTGTGCACGGCGAACGAAGGCCGCCTCAACGATCGGGTGCGCTCAGGAAGCCCTCGACCGCCATGAACACCTGCGGCGCGCGACGTTCCGCACTGGCGAAATGAGCTGCATTGGCGATCTCGACATAGTGCCTGTCGGCCGCGCCGAGCCGGTCGAAGAGCCCGAGTGCGTCCGAGCGGGTCGAGGTCGGATCGGCGCCGCCGCGGATCAGGAGCGTCGGGCAGCGAATGGCGCCGGGGTCGTAGACGGGTCGCGCCTGGAAGGCCTCCCAGAGATCGAGAAAGGTGCCGTTCGGTGCGCGGAAGGCCGGGGGATCGTGCTCGCCGGACGCCGGGTCGTCGGCGAGGGAGGATTGGACGAGCGCCTGGAACACCTCCTCGTCGCGCCACGCGGCGCCCGCCGGCATCTCGGCGTCCCAGCGCGCCCGCGTCGCCGCCTCGGTGACGAGCCGCGCCGGGCCGAAGCCGGGGTTCAGGCGCCCGGGGCTGTCCGGGTCTGCCAGCAGGTCCAGCCAGTCCGCGTTGCGTTCAGCGAAGATCGGCGCGTAAAGCACCAGCCGCGTGACACGACGCGCACCGATGGTCGCGGTGTAGAGCGCGGTCGTGATGGACCCCCAGGAGCCGCCGATCAGCCGCACCGCATCGACACCGTGCCGCGCGCAGATCCACGTCACGGCGTCGTCGATGTCGCGGATCGCGCTGCCCGCGGGCGCATAGGGCGCGGTGGCTCGCTCCATTGCGGCAGACCGCGACAAGCCGTAGCCGCGGATGTCGAGCGCATAGGCGGCGAATCCCGCACGCGCTGTCGCGCGCAGCCAGCTCGCGCCGGGATGGGGGATGTCGTAGAGGCGGCTGGCGAACGTCGCGCCATGCACCATCAGCACCGGCGGGCGCGAAGGATCGTCCGCGTGAGCGCGCAGATGGAGCTCGAGCCCCGGCTCGTCGGACGAGGCGACGAAATGCGAAGTCGCGACGTCGTGCTCGCGCCAGCTCATCCGAACGCCCTCGGGATCGCGGTGACGAGGGCGGGAAACGCCCAGAGGAGCGCCATTCCCGTCAGGAAGATGCCCACCACGGGCCACGCGGCACGGTAGACCTGGGCCGTGCTCATCCCCTCGGCCGCGCCCTTGAGCGCGAAGAGCGTATAGCCGAAGGGCGGCGTCAGGCTGCCCACGGTGAGATTGATCAGGAACAAGGTCCAGAACCAGATCGGATCGTAGCCCATGGCCGCGACGATGGGCTGATAGATCGGCACCGCCAGGAGCATGAAGGCGATCTGGTCGATGAACATGCACAGCACCAGCGGGATCACCATCATCATCAGGAAGGTCAGTTCCGGCGACAGGCCGAGATCGCCGATCAGGGACACGAGGCCCCGCGTCGCCCCGGCGAAGGACAGAAGCTGGCTGAAGAGCTTGGCCGAAACGACGATGATCAGGATGACGGTGGCGATGGTCACGGCGCTGGCGATGGCCTCGCGCAGCATCGGCACGGTCAGGCGTCCGAACAGCGCGGCGACGATCAGCGCGCCGACGACGCCGGTCGCGGCGGATTCCGAAGGCGTCGCCACGCCCAGCAGGATCAGCCCCATGACGGAGGTCACGACCACGAGGAAGGGCAGCATGTTCGCCGCCGCGCGCAGGGCCGAGACGTCGCTCGCCGCGGGTTCGGGTGGCGGCATGTCTCCGCCCCGCAGATAGACGAAGGCCAGCGTCAGCGCCGCGAAGATCAGGCCCGGCACGATCCCGGCGACCAGAAGCCCGGCGATCGACACGTCCGCCAGCGAGCCCACGATGATCGCCAGCAGGCTGGGCGGAATGATCGGGGCGAGGCTCGCGCCGGCGAGGATCGTCGCGGCAGAGGTGCGGCTGTCGTACCGGCGCTGCTCCATCAGCGGGAGAACCGACCGGCCCAGCATCGCGGCCACCGCAACGGCGGACCCGGAAAGCGCCCCGAAGACCGTGGAAAGCGCGATGGAGACCACGTAGAGCCGCCCCTTCAGGCGCCCGACGAGGCGGTCGACGCTGGTGAAGAGCACGTCTACCGTGCCCGAGCGGAAGAGAATTTCGCCCATCAGCACGAAAAGCGCGACGGTGACGAGCGTGGGCGAGGTCGCCGTCTCGTAGATGGAGCTCGAGAACAGGCCGAAGCCGCGCGGGCCGATCAGGACCATCACGCCCACGATGTTGAGCAGCAGGAAGCCCACGAAGATCCGGGCGCCGGTGAACAGGACCGCCAGCAACAGGCCGATGGCGACGATCAGGAAGACAGCCCAGCTCATCACGCGCGTCCGAACGCCTGCCGCATGAAATGCAGCGCGGCCGATCCGAACCCCAGGGCGATCACGGCGGTGATGGGCCAGCGCGGGATGGGGTTCGCGGCATTCGTCATCACGCCGCGCTCGAGCTGCCGCATGGCCTCGCCCGCCACCACCCAGCCGGCCGCGACGCAGGCCGCCGCGGCGATCAGCGTCGTGGCCCGGCCCAGCCAGAGCGCGGCTTTGGGCGGCAGCGACTCGGGAACGATGTCGATGGCGACATGGGCGCCGCGGCGGGTCACGTCGGGCAAGGCGCAGAAGATCAGCACCGCCAGCGCGTATTGCACCGCTTCGCCGGACCATGTCGTCGGCGCGCCGAATCCGTAGCGCATCACCACCTCGAAGACGTACAGGGCCACGACCGCGGAAAGCGCGCCCCCCGCCAGCGCGAACAGCCAGCGCGAGGACGCGTCGTGCAAGGCGCCGAGGCGGCGCATGTCAGTCCGACAGGCCCGCGGATCGCGCGAGCTCCCGCAACGCGCCCACCGCCTCGGGCGCGCCGGCCTCGGCCACCGTCCACACGCCGTTCGACCAGAGCGACTCGAGCTGCGCGGCCTCCTCGGGGGCGAACGCGGTCACCTTCATTCCGAGATCCAGAAGCGCCGCGCGTTCCTCGGCGGCGAGCACGTCGAAGCGCGCCACGCTCTCGGTCTCGAGCCGGGTGGCCGCCCGCTCGATGGCGGCGCGATCGTCGTCCGACAGGCTGTTCCAGGCGTCGAGGTTCATGAAGATCATCAGGCCCACCTGTCCGAAACCCGGATCGGCCATGTAGCCCGCCACTTCATGCCAATTGAAGTCGAGCGCCCCGGTCAGGCCCCAGGCCGCGCCGTCGATGGCCCCGGTCTGCAGCGCGGAATAGACGTCGCCGCCGCCCATGATCACGCCTGCGCCGCCCAGCGCTTCGATCATCGGGTGATAGGACACCGTTCCGCGGATGTTGCGCCCCGCGAAAGCGGGTGTGCCCTCGATCGGTTCGCGCAGGTAGTAGCGGAACCCCACCGAGCCGGTGGGCGGCGCGGCGATCAGCGTCATGCCCTGCGTCTCTCGGTAGTGAGCGTCGATGAGGTCGAGGATGCCCGCCTCGCGCCGCGCGGCCGGGTCGACGGCGATGGCGTCGATGGCGAGGCCCATGGGCGTCGTGCCGGCGTGGTAGGCCGGATGGGTGAAGAGGATGTCGAAGACGCCCGCCTGCGTCGGCTCGAACTGTTCGAGTGGCGGCACGGCGTCCGGTCCGGTGAAGGTGATGGCCAGCGCTCCGTTCGACTCTTCCGCCACCATCTCGGCGAAGGGCTGCGCGATCTCGCGGCTGAACACGAAGCTCTCGGGAAACGCATTGACGGCGCGAAGATCGCGTGCGTGCGCACCGGCGGCGATGTCGAGGCCGAGCGTGAGAGCGCCGGCCAATGCGATGAGCCGTGTCATGTCTTCCTCCCATTGGCGCCGCTGTTGCGGTCGTTTCGGCGCTTGCCTGAAGCACTATAGTTCCATATAGAACCTATTGTAAAGTTCCAGGCGGGACCATCTTGCGCTAGGAAGGGCCATGACCACGGATCTCGACCCCCCTTCCGACGCGATCTCCGCCGACGCGATCTCCGCCCTGACAGAAGCGTTCGGTCCGCTCTCGCTGACCATGCTGACCGAGACCGACCTGTCCCCGGCATGGCGGATCAGCTTCCTCGCGAACTTCTTCACCGGCCCGATCTATGCCCGGATCCAGGAGCGGTACGGCCTGTCGCGTCCCGGCTTCGTCATCCTGTTCAGTCTCAGCCAGCAGGACGGTCTCGTGGCGCGCGACATCTGCTTGGTGACGGGCTTGCCGAAGAACTCGATCAGTCGCGCCGTGACAGAGCTCGAGATCGAGGAGCTGATCGTGCGCGACACGGACGCCGCCGACCGGCGGGCCAAGCCTCTCAACCTCACCACCCGCGGCCGCGCGCTGCTGGACGAGGTCGTGCCCCTCTTCGAGGCCCGGCAGCAGGCGATGCTCGCCGCGCTCGACGAGGCGGAGGCCGCGGAGTTCAACCGCCTGATGAACAAGGTCGTCTTCGCGATGCCGAGCTGGGTTCAGCCGATCTGACCTCTCGAAGGCAGGCGCGCATGAGCATGGTGGACCACCCGTCGTGCGACGCGGCCGGCATCGAAACCGCCATCGCGATCCTCGCGCGGCGGTTCGGCGGCCGTCTTCGAGCCGGGGCGGCGACCCGCTCGCCATCGATCCGGAACGCTCTTGCGAACGCCGCCACGGTCGCGCCGTCCCGATCGCGAACGATCCGGACGGCGTGGGTCGCCGCGTCGGGCTCGGTTTCGGACAGGAGCCGTCACGAGCCTCGCGTCGGATGCGCACCATTCGATCCGAACGTCATCGATCAGGCTCTCGATGCCGCCAGGCGGCACGCGCAGGAGCGTTCCAAGGCGCTCGGAACGGTGACGCATCGGACGCCGCTGGACAACGGCGCGCAGCAGGTGGGGGCTCAGTGCATCGCGGTCGCCGTGCAGGATGGGCAGATCTGCCTGAACGTGCCCTTCGGCATCGGTCACGAATGCTTTCCATCGCATCCGGCCTTCGGGGAACGATCACCCCCCGGCCGCCTCCAGCACGTCCTCGAACGTCCGCAGCCCCGTGCGCGGGGCGCCGATCAGCACCGCCATGTTGCCCGGGGCGTGCTCGTTCTTCCACATCTTCTGGTGGGCGAGCGGGATCTTCTCCCAGGAGAACACCTCGGACATGCAGGGGTCGATGCGCCGGTCGAGCACGAACTGGTTGGCGGCGGAGGCCTGCTTCAGGTTGGCGAAGTGCGAGCCCTGCAGGCGCTTCTGGCGATACCAGGCGTAGCGCGCGTCGAAGGTGAGGTTGAAGCCCGTCGTGCCGGCGCAGAACACCACCATGCCGCCGCGCTTGGCGACGAGCGTCGAGACCGGGAAGGTCGCCTCGCCCGGATGCTCGAAGACGATGTCGACGTCTCGCTTGCCGGTGATCTCCCAGATCGCCTTGCCGAAGCGCCGCGCCTCCTTGGCCCAGACGTCGTATTCCGGGCTGCCGACCTGCGGCATCTGCCCCCAGCAGGAGAAGTCCTTGCGGTTGATCACGCCCTTGGCGCCGAGCGAGAGCACGTAGTCGCGCTTGGTCTCGTCGGAGATGATGCCGATGGCGTTGGCGCCCGCCGCGGCGCAGAGCTGGATGCCGAACACGCCGAGACCGCCGGACGCGCCCCAGACCAGCACGTTGTCGGAGGGCTTCAACGTGTGGGGCGGGTGGCCGAAGAGCATGCGGTAGGCGGTGGCCAGCGTGAGCGTGTAGCAGGCGCTCTCCTCCCAGGTGAGGTGCTTGGGCTTCGCCATCAGCTGACGCGACTGCACCCGCGCGAACTGGGCGTGGCCGCCGTCCGGCGTCTCGAAGCCCCAGATACGCTGGGAGGGCGAGAGCATCGGGTCGCCGCCATTGCACTCCTCGTCGTCGCCGTCGTCCTGGTTGCAGTGGACGATGACCTCGTCGCCGACCTTCCAGCGCTTGACCTTGGAGCCCACCTTCCAGACGACGCCCGCCGCGTCCGAGCCGGCGATGTGGTAGCCGAGCTTGTGGAAGTCGAGCACCGAGACAGGCTGGCCGAGCGCAGCCCAGACGCCGTTGTAGTTGACGCCCCCCGCCATCATCAGGAGCAGCACCTCGTCGTCGCCGATCTCCCAGGTGGGCACGCGCTCGACCTGCAGGCTCTCGATGGGCGGGCCGTGGCGCTCCTTGCGGATCGTGTAGGCGAGCATCGTCTCGGGCACGTGCCCGAGCGGCGGGATCTCCCCGATCTCGTAGGCGTCCTTCACCGGCTGGCCCGACATGGCATCGTCCTCGTTGTCTCGCGTTCCGTCCCTCGCGGCCTAGACTAACGCGGGCCGGGTGCGTCGCAACACGACCAAGGGCGAAGGCGCGCCCGTCGTTCCGGCGAAAAGCCTTAGGCAAAAGGTCTGAGGGCGCGGCCCTGGACCCCGCCCTATATGCGTTGCACCATGCGCCGCCTCCGCGACGGGGAGGGCGACGAGGCAGGAGACGCGTGATGAGCGAGACGAAAACCCGCGACAAGCCCTGGATCTTCCGCACCTATGCGGGCCATTCCACGGCGGCGGACTCGAACGCGCTCTATCGCGGCAACCTCGCCCGCGGCCAGACCGGCCTCTCCATCGCCTTCGACCTGCCGACCCAGACCGGCTACGACCCCGATCACGAGCTCGCGAAGGGCGAGGTCGGCAAGGTCGGCGTCTCGATCGCGCATCTCGGCGACATGCGCACGCTGCTCGACGCCATCCCGCTCGCCACCATGAACACCTCGATGACGATCAACGCGACGGCGCCCTGGCTGCTCGCGCTCTACGTCGCGGTCGCGGACGAGCAGGGCGCGCCGCGCGACGCCCTCACCGGCACGACGCAGAACGACATCGTCAAGGAATACCTCTCGCGCGGGACCTACATCTTCCCGCCCGAGCCCTCGCTTCGGCTCACCCGCGACACGATCCTGTTCGGGCGGGAAGAGATGCCCAAGTGGAACCCGATGAACGTCTGCTCCTACCACCTGCAGGAGGCGGGCGCGACGCCGGTCCAGGAGGTCGCCTTCGCGCTCGCCACCGCCTGCGCGGTGCTCGATCGGGTGAAGGCCACCGGCGTGCCGGAGGCGGACTTCGCCCGGATGGTGGGGCGCATCTCCTTCTTCGTGAACGCGGGCATGCGCTTCGTCACCGAGATCTGCAAGCTGCGCGCCTTCGCCGAGCTCTGGGACGAGATCTGCCGCGACCGCTACGCCGTCGCCGACGAGAAGCATCGCCGCTTCCGCTACGGCGTGCAGGTGAACTCCCTCGGGCTGACCGAGCAGCAGCCGGAGAACAACGTCCACCGCATCCTCATCGAGATGCTCGCCGTGACGCTCTCCAAGAAGGCCCGCGCCCGCGCGGTGCAGCTGCCGGCCTGGAACGAGGCGATGGGCCTGCCGCGCCCCTGGGACCAGCAATGGTCGCTGCGGATGCAGCAGATCCTCGCCTACGAGACCGATCTCCTCGAATACGAGGACGTCTTCGACGGCTCCACCGTGATCGAGCGCGAGACCGCGGCGATCATGGAGGCCGCCCGCGCCGAGTTCGCCGCCATCGACGCGATGGGGGGCGCCGTCGCCTGCGTCGAGAGCGGGTACATGAAGCGGGCGCTGGTCGAATCGAACGCCGCGCGCGTCTCCGAGATCGAGGAGGGCGAGCGCGTCGTGGTGGGCGTCAACAGGTACGAGGAGGGCGAGCCCTCGCCCCTCGTCACCGGCGACCGGGCGATCCTGACGGTCTCCGAGGACGTCGAGCAAGGCGCCATCGCCGCCTTGAGGGACTGGCGCGCCGGCCGCGACGAGGCGGCGGCGAAGGCCGCCCTCGACGCGCTCGAGGCGGCCGCGCGTTCGGATACGAACATCATGGAGCCCTCCATCGCCTGCGCCAAGGCGGGCGTCACCACCGGCGAATGGGGCGAGCGCCTGCGCGCCGTCTTCGGCGAGTATCGCGCGCCCACCGGCGTCACGCTGGAGACGAAGGTCACCCCGCGCGAGCGCGAGGTGCGAATCCTCGTCGGCGAGCTCGCCGAGACGCTCGGCCGCGCGCCCACCATCGTCGTCGGCAAGCCGGGGCTGGACGGCCATTCCAACGGCGCCGAGCAGATCGCGCTGCGCGCCCGCGACGTCGGCATGGAGGTCGCCTACGACGGCATCCGCCAGACGCCGGCCGAGATCGTGGCGCGCGCGGCGGAGACGAAGGCGCACGTGATCGGGCTCTCGATCCTCTCGGGCAGCCACGTGCCGCTGGTGCGCGAGGTGATGGCGCGGCTGCGGCTCGAGGGGCTCGACCACATCCCGGTCGTCGTCGGCGGCATCATCTCGAACGAGGACGCGCTCGTCCTCTCCAACATGGGCGTGTCGAAGGTCTACACGCCGAAGAACTACGAGATCGACCGCATCATGGGCGAGATCGTCGGCGTCATCGCGCGCGCGCTCGACAAGCCGCCGGCGCCCGAAGCCCCGCTCGCGGCGGCCGGCAAGCGGGACCGGCGGGCGGCACGCGGGAGCTATTGAGGCGTCGCGCGCCGGTCTTCGCGCTTCGTTCACCCTTCCCATGCGTTCGACGCAGGTCTGCTCTTGCTCTCGGTGGGTGATGTCGGTTCAATGCGCGCCGATCGGGCAGCCGTGATCAATGCGCCGAAGGCCGGCGGCGGCCGACGGGGGACGCCGTCGTGGATTGGGACAAGATCAGGATCTTCTTCACGGTCGCCGAGGCCGGCTCGTTCACGCGGGCCGGCGACGACCTGGGCTTGAGCCAATCGGCGGTCAGCCGCCAGATCAGCGCGCTCGAGCGCGAATTGCGCGCGCCGCTTTTCCACAGGCACGCCCGCGGCCTCCTCCTCACCGAGCAGGGGGACCTGCTGTTTCGCGCCGCGCGCGACATGAAGATGCGGCTCGAGACCACCCGCGCGCGCCTCACCGAAACCGCGGAGCGGCCCTCGGGCGACCTCAAGGTGACGACCACGGTGGGCCTCGGCTCGCTCTGGCTCACCCAGCGCCTGCCGGAATTCTTCGACCTCTACCCGGACATCCGCGTCGAGCTGATCCTCTCCAACGAGGAGCTCGACCTCGCCATGCGCGAGGCCGACGTCGCGATTCGCCTGCGCCAGCCGACCCAGCCGGACCTGATCCAGCGCCGGCTCTTCACCGTGCATTTCCACATCTACGCCTCGACCGACTACATCAAGCAGTTCGGCGAGCCGAAGACGCTGTCGGACCTCGACAATCATCGCCTTCTCGCCTTCGGCGGCGACCAGCCGTCCTACCTGCTCGCGGTGCACTGGCTCTCCACCGCCGGGCGCGACGTGCGCAGCCCGCGCAGCTATCACTGCGTGATCAACAACATCTCCGGCCTGAAGGTCGCGGTGGAGAGCGGGGCGGGCATCGCGGTCCTGCCGGACTACGTCGCGGATCAGAACAACCAGCTGGTCCAGGTCCTGCGCGACGTGGAGATGCCCTCGCTCGATTCCTATCTCGTCTACGCCGAGGAGATGCGCCAGGTCGCGCGCGTGCAGGTGTTCCGCGACTTCCTCGTCTCGAAGGCCCAGCGCTGGACCTATTGAGGCCGCGCTCGCGCAGGGGCGCGCGACGACACTATTGCAACCAGAACGGTCCTGATCTGCGTTTCGCGGCACGTATGCGCCAAGTCGCCGCAGGAGCCATGCGTCCAGCGCAAGGGGGTATCGCCGTTTTGTGCATTGCAAACGGGCAGGGTGCACGACATATCAGCAGCGGCTGAAGGCGATGGAGCCGCTAGTCCTCCCGGCGGCGTTCCATTTCGGCCGTTCCCCTCTGGAGGGTTTCGACACTCCCAGTCGAAGCTCGACAAAACTTACAAGGCCGCTTCCGCAAGTCGGAAGCGGCCTTTTTTTCGTCAGCTCGCCGGCTCAGCCGCGGGGCAGGGCCGCGGCGGCGCGGGCGAGGCGCCCGATCGTCGCGAGATCGCCCTCGGCCACGGCCTTGGCCGGCGTCACCCAGGTCCCGCCGACGCAGACCACGTTCGGGCAGGCGAGGTAGTCCGCCGCCGTCGTCGCGTCGACGCCGCCCGTCGGGCAGAAGCGCAGGGCCGGCAGCGGCCCCGCGACGCCCCTCAGCCACGCGGTGCCGCCGGAGGCGCCGGCGGGAAAGAACTTCAGCACGGTGAAGCCGCGCTCGTGCAGCGCGATCGCCTCCGACGCCGTGGCGCAGCCGGGCATGGCGGGGATCGGCGCGGCCGCGAGCGCATCCGCCAGACGCTCCGAGGTCCCGGGCGTGACCAGGGCCGCGGCGCCCGCGTCCATCGCCTCGCCGATCTGGCTCTGCGAGACCACGGTGCCGGCGAGCACGATCGCCTCCGGGGCCTGCCGGGCGATGGCGCGGATGGCGTCGAGGGCGCGCGGCGTGCGCAGGGTCACCTCGACGACGGGCAGGCCGGCGTCGACGAGCGTCGCGGCGAGCTCCGGCGCGAAGGCCGGGTCGTCGATGGTCACGACCGGAATCACCGGCGCACGGGCGGCGATGGAAAGCAGCGTCTCGGTGCGGTCACGCATCGTCGGGTCTCCTGCGAGCGGGCCGGCACGATCCGCCGCGATGGGCGGCGCGTCAACCGGGCCGGACTTCTGCGATTCGCGGCCCATCCGGGGCCGCCCGTCTTTGACTCGCCGCGTGCCCATGCTAATCAGCGCGCGACTTCGCGCGGCCCGGATGGACGGGGCGCCCCACGACATACGGACCAGACCAGTGAACGATCAAGTCGACCCGGCCCGCGCCGCGGCCGCCGCCGAGGCGGCGCCGACGCCGTCCGACCTCGCCAACGCCATCCGCGCGCTGGCCATGGACGCCGTCGAAAAAGCCAAGTCCGGCCATCCCGGCCTGCCCATGGGCGCGGCCGACGTCGCCACCGTCCTGTTCACGAAGGTCCTGAAGTACGACGCCGCCGATCCGGCCTGGCCGGACCGCGACCGCTTCGTCTTCTCCGCCGGTCACGGCTCGATGCTGCTCTATGCGCTCCTGCACCTGACGGGCGTCGAGGGCATGACGATCGAGGAGCTGAAGAACTTCCGCCAGCTCCACTCGAAGACGCCCGGCCATCCCGAGAACTTCGTCACTCCGGGCGTCGAGACGACGACGGGCCCGCTCGGCCAGGGCATCGCCACCGCGGTCGGCATGGCGCTCGCCGAGCGCATGCTCGCGGCGGAGTACGGCGAGGAGATCGTCGATCACCACACCTGGGTGCTGGCCTCCGACGGCGACCTGATGGAGGGCATCTCCCACGAGGCGATCGCCTTCGCCGGGAACCTGCGGCTGAACAAGCTCGTCGTGCTGTGGGACGACAACGGCATCTCCATCGACGGGCCGCTGTCGCTCTCCGATTCCACCGATCAGTGCAAGCGCTTCGAGGCCTGCGGCTGGAAGACGATGCGGGTCGACGGCCACGATCAGGCCGCCATCGCCCGCGCGATCTCGCGCGCCAAGAAGTCCGACCGCCCGACGCTGATCGCCTGCAAGACCACGATCGGCTTCGGCGCGCCGACCCGCGCGGGCACCTCCAAGGCCCACGGCGAGCCGCTCGGCGCCGACGAGCTCGCCGGCGCGAAGAAGGCGCTGGGCTGGACGCACGCGCCCTTCGAGATCCCCGCCGCGATCAAGAAGGCCTGGGAGAAGGCCGGCCGCAAGGGCCGCTCCGCCCGCAAGGCCTGGGAGCAGCGCTTCCAGGGGCTTCCCGCGGAGACCCGCGCCGAGATCGAGCGCCGTCTCGCCGGCCTCCCGCCCAAGGCGCTCGCAGACGCGATCGCCGCCCATAAGCGCGCGCTCGTCGAGAACCCCGCCGCGGTCGCGACCCGCAAGGCGAGCGAGGCGGTGATCAACGCGATCTCCACAGCCGTCCCCGAGCTCGTCGCCGGCTCCGCCGACCTGACGCCGTCGAACAACGTCCGGGCCAAGACCTCGGTCGCCGTGAAGCCGGGCGACTTCTCCGGTCGCTACGTGCATTACGGCATCCGCGAGCACGGCATGGCGGCGGCGATGAACGGCATCGCGCTGCACGGCGGCCTGCGGCCGGCGGGGGCGACCTTCCTCGTCTTCACCGACTACGCGCGGCCCGCCATGCGCATCGCAGCGCTCGCCGGCATCCCGTCGATCTACGTGATGACGCACGATTCGATCGGGCTCGGCGAGGACGGCCCGACGCACCAGCCGGTGGAGCATCTGGCGGCGCTCCGCTCCATGCCGAACCTGCGGGTCTTCCGCCCGGCGGACGCCGTCGAGACGGCGGAGTGCTGGCAGCTGGCGCTCGAGCGCACCGACGGCCCGAGCGTGCTCGCCCTCACCCGCCAGAACCTGGCGCCCGCGCGCAAGACGCACACCGACGCCAATCTCTGCGAGACCGGCGCCTACGAGCTCTCGCCGGCGGACGGCCGCGCGGTCGCGACGATCTTCGCCACGGGCTCGGAGGTCGAGATCGCGCTCGCGGCGCAGGCCCGCCTCTCCGAACGCGGCCTCGCCTCGCGCGTTGTCTCGGTGCCCTCGCTCGACCTCTTCCTGGCGCAGCCGGAGGAGGTGCGCGCGCGGATCGTCGGCGACGCCCCGATCCGCGCCGCCGTCGAGGCGGGCGTGCGCTTCGGCTGGGACGCGCTGATCGGGGAGAACGGCGTGTTCGTCGGCATGGAGAGCTTCGGCGCGAGCGCGCCCTACAAGCAGCTCTACGCGCATTTCGGCATTACGGCCGAGGTCCTGGCCGACAGGATCACGGCGCGCCACAACGGCTGAGGCGCGCCGCCGCAGACGGATCGAACGAAACGGCCGGCCGCCGCACCCGGCGCCGGCGCACGACGAGGAGATGCAGATGACGGTGAAGGTCGCGATCAACGGGTTCGGACGGATCGGGCGCAACATCCTGCGCGCCATCGCGGAGAGCGGGCGCACGGACATCCAGGTCGTCGCCATCAACGACCTCGGCCCGGTCGAGACCAACGCCCATCTGCTGCGCTACGATTCGGTGCACGGCCGCTTCCCCGGCACGGTCACCGTCGACGGCGACACGATCGACGTCGGCACCGGGCCGATCAAGGTCACCGCGGTGAAGAACCCGGCCGAGCTGCCCCACGGCGAGCTCGGCGTCGACATCGCCCTGGAGTGCACCGGCATCTTCACCGCCCGCGAGAAGGCGGCGCTGCATCTCGACGCGGGCGCCAAGCGCGTCCTGGTCTCGGCGCCTGCGACCGGCGCCGACCTCACCGTCGTCTACGGCGTGAACCACGAGGCGCTGACGAAGGACCACCTCGTCGTCTCCAACGCCTCGTGCACCACGAACTGCCTCGCGCCCGTCGCGAAGGCGCTCAACGACGCGGTGGGCATCGACCACGGCTTCATGACGACGATCCACTCCTACACCAACGACCAGCCGTCCCTGGATCAGATGCACAAGGACCTCTACCGCGCCCGCGCGGCGGCCCTGTCGATGATCCCGACCTCGACCGGCGCGGCGAAGGCGGTGGGCCTCGTCCTGCCCGAGCTCGACGGCAAGCTCGACGGCGTCGCCATCCGCGTGCCGACCCCGAACGTCTCGGTCGTGGACTTCAAGTTCGTGGCCAAGCGCGCCACGACGGTCGACGAGATCAACGCGGCGATCCAGGCCGCGGGCGACGGCCCGATGAAGGGCGTGCTCGGCTACACGTTCGAGAAGCTCGTCTCCTCGGACTTCAACCACGATCCGCACTCCTCCGTCTTCCACATGGACCAGACCAAGGTGCTCGAGGGAACCCTGGTGCGGGTCATGTCGTGGTACGACAACGAGTGGGGCTTCTCGAACCGGATGGCCGACACGGCGATCCACATGGCGCGTCTCGCCTGACGCGGCGCTCGCCGAGGGGATCCGGCGCGGGTCGCGCCGGGTTCTCCCGCCGACCCGAAGCCCCGCGTCCCCGAACGGAGTGCCCGCCATGGCCGCCACCACGAGCGCCTTCCGAACCCTCGACGACGCCGAGCCGCGCGGCAAGCGCGTGCTCGTGCGCGTCGATCTCAATGTTCCCGTCGAGGACGGCCGCGTCACCGACGCGACCCGCATCGAGCGCGTCGTCCCCACCATCCGCGAGATCGCCGACAAGGGCGGCCGGGTGATCCTGCTCGCCCATTTCGGCCGGCCGAAGGGCAAGCGCGTCGAGAGCGAAAGCCTCTCGCAGGTCGTCGGCGCCCTCTCGGACGCGCTGAACCGCGACGTCGCCTTCGCCGAGGACTGCGTCGGCGATGCGGCCCGAGACGCGGTGGCGAAGCTGCAGAACGGCGACGTGCTGCTCCTCGAGAACACCCGCTTCCACGCGGGCGAGGAGAAGAACGAGGCGGATTTCGCGCGTGCGCTCGCCGAGAACGGCGACGTCTTCGTCAATGACGCCTTCTCCGCCGCCCATCGGGCCCACGCCTCGACCGAGGGCGTCGCGCATGTCCTTCCGGCCTTCGCCGGCCGCGCCATGCAGGCCGAGCTCGACGCGCTGACGAAGGCGCTCGAGCATCCCGAGCGACCGGTCTGCGCCGTCGTCGGCGGGGCCAAGGTCTCGACCAAGCTCGAGCTGCTCGAGAACCTCGTCTCGAAGGTCGACAGCCTCGTCATCGGCGGGGGCATGGCCAACACCTTCCTCCACGCCATCGGCGTCTCGGTCGGCAAGTCCTTGGCCGAGCGCGATCTCGCGGCCACCGCCCAGCGCATCCTCGACAAGGCCAAGACGACGAACTGCGCCATCGTGCTGCCCGTCGACGCCATGGTGGCGGAGAAGTTCGAGGAGCACGCGCCGCACCACGAATACGGCATCGACGCCATTCCGGACGAGGGCATGATCCTCGACGTCGGCTCGCTCTCGGTCGATCGCGTGCGCGCGGCGATCGGCGACGCGAAGACGCTCGTCTGGAACGGCCCCCTCGGCGCCTTCGAGAAGACGCCCTTCGACAAGGGCACGGTGGAGGCCGCGCGCTTCGCGGCCGAGCGCACCCGCGAAGGCAGGCTCGTGTCCGTCGCGGGCGGCGGCGACACGGTCTCGGCGCTCAACCACGCGGGCGTCGCCGACGACTTCTCCTACGTCTCGACCGCGGGCGGCGCCTTCCTCGAATGGCTCGAGGGCAAGAGCCTGCCGGGCGTCGAGGCGCTGCGCCGCTGACGCATTCCCTTCGATAATCGTGACGATATGCAGGTGAAAGGAACGGGTGGGATGAACATCGACCAGCTGACCGAGGTGGCCTACGCGATGGTGCAGCCCGGCAAGGGCATCCTCGCGGCGGACGAGAGCACCTCGACGATCAAGAAGCGCTTCGACGCCATCGGCGTCGAGAACACGGAAGAGAATCGTCGCGACTATCGCGAGTTCATGTTCCGCAGCGAGCCGGCCATGTCCGAGCGCATCTCGGGCGTGATCCTGTTCGACGAGACCATCCGCCAGAAGGCCGTCGACGGCACGCCGATGGTCGAGCTGATCAAGAAGGCCGGCTCGATCCCCGGCATCAAGGTCGACGCGGGCGCGAAGCCCCTGCCGGGCTGCCCGGGCGAGACCATCACGGAGGGCCTGGACGGCCTGCCGGCGCGGATGAAGGAGTATTACGAGCTGGGCGCCCGCTTCGCCAAGTGGCGCGCGGTGATCGACATCGCCGACGGCGTCCCGACCTGGACGGCGGTCAAGGCCAACATGCACGCGCTCGCGCGCTACGCCGCCATCTGCCAGGAGAACGACATCGTGCCGATCGTCGAGCCCGAGGTGCTGATGGACGGCGACCACACGATCCAGCGCTGCGCCGAGGTCACGGAGTGGGTGCTCAAGACCCTCTACCAGGAGCTCTACGAGATGCGCGTCGTGCTGGAAGGCACGGTTCTCAAGCCCAACATGATCGTGCCGGGCAAGAAGTGCCGGAAGAAGGCGTCGGTCGACGAGGTGGCCGAGCGCACCATCCAGGTGCTCGAGCGCTGCGTGCCGGTGGCGGTGCCGGGCATCGCTTATCTCTCCGGCGGCCAGTCCGACGAGGAGGCCACCGCCCATCTCAACAAGATGAACGAGATCGGCGGCTTCCCCTGGCACATGACCTTCTCCTACGGCCGCGCCCTCCAGGCCGCGCCGCAGAAGGCGTGGTCCGGCAAGACGGAGAACGTCGAGGCCGGCAAGGCCGCCTTCAACCACCGCGCCCGCATGAACGGCCTCGCCTCGGTGGGCGAGTGGTCGCCGAAGCTGGAGAAGCAGGCCGCGTGAGGCCGGTCAGGGCCGCGTGTGCGGCCCGATGTGCGAGGATGGAACGATGCGAGCCCCCGCCGGGAACGGCGGGGGCTTTTTTCAGCTCAGCCGCCCCGGCGACGAGCCGGCACGAGGGCATCTCGTCCAGGCGCTCCAGCCCCCTCTCCAGCCCCCGCCAAGGTCCCGATCGGCACCACCAGCGGGCTGCCGTGCACGGGATCGCGGATCACGCGGCTCTCCACGCCGAAGACGGCGCGCACCAGGCTCTCGTCGAGGAGCTCCGCCGGGCGGCCCTGCGCGTGGACGCGGCCGTCGCGCAGCACGACGAGGTGGTCGGCCGTGCGGGCGGCGAGGTTGAGGTCGTGGAGGACGACCACCACGGTGCGGCCGCGCTCGCGCACGAGGCGGCGCACCAGGGCGAGGCAGTCGAGCTGGTGGGCGAGGTCCAGGTGGTTGATCGGCTCGTCGAGGCACAGGATCGGGGCGTCCTGGGCCAGCGTCATGGCGAGCCAGACGCGCTGGCGCTGGCCGCCGGACAGGGTGTCGAGGGGACGCTCGGCGAGATCGGCGACGCCGGTCGCGACCATGGCCGCCTCCACCGCCTCCGCGTCCTCCCGCGACCATTGCCGCCACAGGCTCTGGTGCGGGTAGCGGCCGAGCCGCACGAGGCCGAACACGGTGAGGTCCTCCGGCGCCGAGGGCGATTGCGCGAGGAGCGCGATCTTCTTCGCGAGCGCCGTGCCGGAGAGGGTCGCGACGTCGACGTCGTCGAGCCGAACGAGCCCCTCGGAGGGCATGGCCAGCCGGCGGATGGCGCGCAGCAGCGTCGACTTCCCGCAGCCGTTCGGGCCGGCGAGCACGGTCACCGCGTCGCGGGGGAGGGCGAGGTCGACGCGGTCGAGCGCCGTGCGCGGGCCGTAGGCGAGGGAGAGGCCCTCGACGCGGATCGTGTCAGCCATCGGCGCGGCTCCGGCGGGTGAGGAGATAGAGGAGATACGGCGCGCCGACGAGGGCGGTGACGGCGCCGGCCGGCACCTCGGTCGGCGCGAACAGGACGCGCACGACGAGATCGGCGCCAACCACCATCAGCGCGCCAACGAGGGCGGAGGCGAGGAGGCCCGGCCCCGCGGCGCGGCCCGTCAGCATGCGGGCGAGATGGGGCGCCACGAGGCCGACGAAGCCGATCCCGCCAGCGAAGGCGATCGCCGTCGCCGTGAGCCCGGCCGCCAGCACGATCGCGCCGGCGCGGGTCGAAAGCAGCGGCAGGCCGACGCCGCGCGCGCTGTCGCCGTCGAGGTCGAGCGTGTCGAGCCGGCGCGCCAGGAGCGCCACGGCGAGCGCCAGCGGCGCGGCGATGGCGGCGGCGAGCGCGACCTCGCCCCAGACGGCGCTGTGGACCGATCCCGCGAGCCAGTGCAGCGCCTGGCTGGTGCGGTAGATCGGGCCGGTGATCATCAGGGTCGTCGTCGCCGCCTTGGCGAGCGCGGCGAGCGCCACCCCGTAGAGGATGAGCCGCACGGGCTGGGCGAGCTCGCGCGCGCCGAGCGCGAAGACCAGCGCGACGAGGGCGAGCCCGCCGAGCACGGCGGCGAGGGGCTGCCAGTGGATCGAGACCGTGAGCGCGTTGTGGTCGTTCGAGAACACGGTCAGGAACAGGATCACCCCGAGCCCGGCCCCGTCGACGATGCCGAGCACGGAGGGCGCGGCGAGGGGGTTGCGCGTCGCCCGCTGCAGCAGGAAGCCGGCGACGCCGAGGCAGGCGCCGGCCAGGGCCGCCTGGAAGGCCCGCGGCGCGCGGAACTGGCCGACGATCAGCGCGTCCGTCGTCTCGCCCGCGCCGAGGAGGGCGGCGACGACGCGCTCGAGCGGGATCCAGGTCGAGCCGAGCGCGATCGAGACGAGCATCGCCAGGACGAGGCCGAGCGCGAGCCCGGCGAGGGTCGCGAGCGCGCGGGGCGCGACGAGGCGCGAGAAGTCGCCCGCGCGCAGGACGAGGCCGCGGGCGCTCACGCCGCCCTCCGGCGCAGAAGCGCGATCAGGACCGGCGCGCCGACGAGGGCGGTGACCACGCCGACGGGGACCTCGGCGGGGTGGATCAGGTAGCGCGCGCCGACATCGGCGAGGAGCGCGAACACGGCGCCGACGAGCGCCGCGACCGGGATCAGGTCGCGGTGCGCTAGGCCGACGAGACGGCGCGCGACGTGGGGCGCGACGAGGCCGATGAAGCCGACGGGCCCCGCCAGCGCCACCGCCCCGCCGGTGAGGGCCGCGATCGCCCCGAACGCCGTGGCGCGCACCCGCACCAGCGGCACGCCGAGGCCGCGCGCCGTGTCCTCGTCGGCGAGGAGCGCGTCGAGCGGGCGCGCCACGGCGAACGCGGCGAAGAGGCCCAGGACAACCAGCCAGCCGCTCGCGGCGAGCAGCGTCAGCGGCCGGTCGGCGAAGGCGCCCGCGAGCCAGAACAGGAGCTCGTCGAGGGTCGCCTCGTCGGTGGTGAGGATCACCTGGACGAGCGAGATCATCAGCCCGGCGAGCGTGATTCCGGCGAGGACCGTCCGCGCCGGCGACATCGCGGCTCGTGCCCCGCCGCCGGCATGGGCGACGGCGAAGATCAGGAGCGCCGTGAGAAGCGCGCCCGCCGCCGCGATCAGCGACAAGGCCGCCAGCGCGCCCACGCCGAACAAGACCGTCGCCGCGACGACGGCGAGCGCCGCGCCGGCATTGAGGCCGAGCACGTCGGGCGCGGCGATGCGGTTGCGCACCAGCGTCTGGATCAGCACGCCCGCGACGCCGAGGCTCGCCCCCGCCACGGGAGCGATCAGCGCCCTCGGCAGGCGCAGGTCGCGCACGACGTGATGCGCCGTCGAGCCGTCGAAGGTGAGGAGCGCGCCCGCGACGGTCCCAGGCGCATATTCCTGGAGCCCGAGCGACAGGCTCGCGGCGATGCCGGCGAGGAGCGCCGGCAGGAGCCAGGCGAGCGTCGGGACGAGGCTCGAGCGGGGGGACATGGGAGCGTGGACCCGGTGCGGCGTTTCGAGGCCCGGGGCTTTAGCAAGTCTTCACCGGAGATGTCCAGAAAACTGTACGACGAGCACGCGCGTAGGTTCCAGTTTGGAACAATTCCATTTCCAATGTTCTTGCTTATGCTTGACGAACACTTGCGCGCTCGTCATGGTGCGCGCGTTCGCTTTCGACGAGACGGCCCGCCATGTTCCGCGCCCGCCATCCCCTGCCGGTCCGCGAGATCGCCTTCGGCCTCGCCGCCGCCGTGCTGATCACCGGCGCGGCGATCGCGGAGCTCATCGCATGAGCGACGCCGCCGAGCCCGACCGACGCCGCGAGGCGCGCCGCGAGCTCGTCACCCAGGCTCTCGCCGCCGACGGCGATTGCTGCGCGGCGGACGCGACGCTGCTCGCGGCCGAGGGCTGCTGCCGCTGCCGGGCGGACCGCCCCGGCGAGCCGCCGGCCGCGCCGATCGTCGAGAGCACGCCCCCGACCCCGGCGCGGCGCCTGCCCGCCAGCTGACAGGATCCCCCGATGCGACACCCGTTCAAGCCCGCGGCCCTCGCCGCGCTCCTCTCCGTCGTCCTCGCGCTCCCCGCCGCCGCCCGCAGCGTCGAGCACGCCATGGGCGCGACGGAGGTTCCCGACGACCCGCAGCGCGTCGTCGTTCTCACCAACGAGGGCACGGAGGCGCTCCTCGCGCTCGGCGTCACGCCCGTCGGCGCGGTGAAGTCCTGGCTCGGCGACCCGTGGTACGCCCATATCGCCGACGAGATGGAGGGCGTCACCGTGCTCGGCACCGAGCACGCGCCGAACCTCGAGCTGATCGCGGCCCTCCAGCCGGACCTGATCATCGGCAACAAGATGCGCCAGGAGGAGATCTATCCCCAGCTCGCGTCCATCGCGCCGACCGTGCTCTCGGAGACCCTGCGCGGCGCCTGGCAGGACAATTTCGCCCTCTACGCCGAGGCCCTCGGCCGCGAGGACGAGGGCGCGACCGTGCTCGACGCCTTCGCCGCGCGCACGGCCTCGATCGGCGAGCGGCTCGGCGAGCGGGCGGCCGAGGAGATCTCGCTCGTGCGCTTCATGCCGCAGGCGACGCGGATCTACTACACCGATACCTTCGCCGGCATCATCCTCGACCAGATCGGCTTCGCGCGCCCGCCGGCGCAGGACAAGGAGGCCTTCGCCGAGCAGGTCACGAAGGAGCGCATTCCCGAGATGGAGGGCGATCGCCTGTTCTACTTCGTCTACGAGACGGGGGAGGGCGACGCCCTCGCCGCCGAGACCGACTGGATGGACGAGCCGCTCTGGCAGGCGCTCGAGGTGGTGAAGGCCGGAAACGTCCACCGGGTCGACGACGCGGTCTGGAACACCGCCGGCGGCGTTCTCGCGGCGAACCGCATGCTCGACGATCTCGAGGCGATCTACGGCCTCGAATGAGGACGCGTCCCGCCGAGGCGGGGATCGCGCTTCCCCCGGCGGCCGCGCCCTTCGCGACGCGGCTGCGTCTCGGGAGCGCAGAGGGCGTCCCCCGCCGCGGCGCTGCACGACCGCGCCGCGCTCGCCGATCTTCTCGCGCGACCATGCTCCAAACGTGAATCGAGAGCTGTTCCGACCTGATCGCATCAGGTCGGGAACCGCTCTAGAGCAGATCGCTTCCTGATGGAATCGCGCGGGGGATTCCCTTCGAGGCCAGTTCGTGATTCACGGTAGAGGCTGGCGGAGGAGGCCAGCCGCCATGACGAAGCCCCTCTCGATGGATCTGAGGCAGCGCGTCCTCGCTGCGGTCGATGCCGGCATGAGCCGCCGGGCCGCGGCGGACCGCTTCGGGATCGCGCCGTCCGCGGCGGTGAAGTGGTTCAACCTTCGGCGCGAGACGGGCTCGGTCGCGCCGCGGGCGCAAGGCGGCGACACGCGGTCCGGGCGGATCGAGGCGCTCGGCCCGGTCATCCTCGCGATGGTGGAGGAGGCGCCGGATCTCACCCTCGTCGAGATCGCCGAGCGGCTCGAGCGCGAGCACGGCGAGCGCTTCGCGCCCTCGACGGTGCACCGCTTCTTCGGCCGCCACGGCCTGACGTTCAAAAAAAGTCCGGCCACGCCAGCGAGCAGGACCGCGCCGACGTCGCCGCGGCCCGCGAGGCCTGGTTCGAGGAGCAGCCCGAGCTCGACCCGCAGCGGCTGATCTTCATCGACGAGACCTGGCTCAACACCAAGATGGCGCGGTTGCGGGGCCGCGCCCCCGAAGGCGAGCGCCTGCGCGCCGGCATCCCTCACGGCCATTGGCGCACCACGACCTTCGTGGCCGGGCTCAGGATCGGCGGGATCGACGCGCCGATGCTGATCGACGGCGCGATCAACGCGGCGAGCTTCCTCGCCTACGTCCAGCAGGTCCTGGTTCCGACGCTGAGCCCCGGCGACGTGGTGATCATGGACAACCTCGCCAGCCACAAGACCCCCGCCGTGCGCGAGGCCATCGAGGCGGCCGGAGCCGAGCTGCGCTTCCTGCCGCCCTACAGCCCGGACTTCAACCCCATCGAGAACGCCTTCGCCAAGCTGAAGGCCCTGCTCAGGAAGGTCGCCGCCCGGACGCGCGACGCCCTCTGGAGCGCCGTCGCCGACGCCATCGAAGCCTTCCCGCCAGAGGAATGCGCGAACTTCTTCACCGCAGCAGGATATGAACCCGAGTGGTGAGAATCTGCTCTAGTCCGCCCAGCCGTAGGACAGCGTCCACAGGATCGGCTGCGCCGCCCGCATCGCCGGGTCGTCCGAGGAGAAGAGGCTGTCGCCCGCGACGGACGCGAGGGCGTCGGGGTCGGCATCCGGATCAGCCGCCAGCCGCGCGAACAGCAGGCAGCCGCCGGGCAGCGCGCCGAGCCGACCGCCGCGCCAGTCGCCGACCGTGCCGCCGTAATCCCACTCGAAGCCGTAGAGGTCGAACGGTCCCCCGTTCGCCGCCTCGACCTGCGCGAGACTGGCGCCGGGCGCCAGCGTCGCCCCGTCGCCGAGGGCGAAACGGGTGCCGGACAGGTCGTACAGGATCACCCGCGCCGGCCGACGGCGCGCGTCCGGGTCGTGCCAGAGGATCTCGATGCGCCGCGCCTCGTCGTCGGGAAAGATCGCGGTCCCCGGCTCGAACGCGCCCTCGCCGACATAGATGTCGGCGAGGGCGACGTTGCGTGCGCCGAAGGCGGCGACGAGCGCCGCCTCGTCGGCGTCACGCCCGATCGGCCCGTCGCAGGAGAGCGTGGCGGGCTCCTCCTTGGAGGCGAACTTTTCCGCGCTCTGTGCGTGGGCGTCGGCGCTCGCGAGCGCGCAGAGCGTCAGCGTCGCGACGAGGGCGCGCGGCCTCACAGCTGCGCCTCCACCGCCTTGCCGCACTCCACCGTCCCGGCGTTGCCGCCGAGATCGCGAGTGCGCAGCGTCCGCTCGGCGAGCGTGCGCTCCACCGCGGCGACGATCTCGGCCGCGGCGTCGCGCTCGCCCAGATGGTCGAGCATCATCGCGCCCGACCAGATCTGGCCGATCGGGTTCGCGACGCCCGCCCCCGCGATGTCCGGCGCCGAGCCGTGAACCGGCTCGAACAGCGAGGGGTGGTCGCCCTCCGGGTTGATGTTGCCCGACGGCGCGATGCCGATCGTGCCCGTGCAGGCGGGGCCGAGATCGGAGAGGATGTCGCCGAAGAGGTTCGAGGCCACGACGACGTCGAACCAGTCCGGATGCAGCACGAAATGCGCGGTGAGGATGTCGATGTGGAACTTGTCCACCGCGATCTCCGGATAGGCGCTCGCCATCTCGGCCACGCGCTCGTCCCAATAGGGCATGGTGATGGAGATGCCGTTCGACTTCGTGGCCGAGGTCAGCTTCTTGCGCGGGCGGCGCTGCGCCAGCTCGAAGGCGTATTTCAGCACGCGGTCGACGCCGACCCGCGTCATCACCGTCTCCTGGATCACCACCTCGCGGTCGGTCCCGGCGAACATGCGCCCGCCGACCGAGGAATACTCGCCCTCGGTGTTCTCGCGCACGACGAAGAAGTCGATGTCGCCCGGCCCGCGGCCCGCGAGCGGGGAGGGGACGCCGGGCATCAGCTTGACGGGGCGCAGGTTGACGTACTGGTCGAACTCGCGGCGGAACAGCAGCAGCGAGCCCCAGAGCGAGACGTGGTCCGGCACCGTGTCCGGCCAGCCCACCGCGCCGAAGAAGATGGCGTCGTGCCCGCCGATCCGCGCCTTCCAGTCCTCGGGCATCATCCGGCCGTGGCGGGAATAATAGTCGCAGGAGGCGAAGTCGAACCAGTCGAGCTCGAGCGAGAAGCCGTGCTTCGCCGCCGCCTTCTCGAGAACGCGCACGCCCTCCGGCACGACTTCCTTGCCGATCCCGTCGCCGGGGATCACCGCGATCCTGTACGCGCGCGCCATCTCGTCCTCCGTGATCCGTCGCTCTCGTGGCGCGGGATCATACAGAGGCGCGCGCCGCGGGGAAGCGTGCGGAGCGTGGGGCGGGGCCAATGCGGATGGGAGGAGAATGGTACAGCTGGGCGGACTCGAACCGCCGACCTTCGGAGCCACAATCCGACGCTCTAACCAACTGAGCTACAGCTGCATGGCGCGGCGACCGGGGGCCGCCGTCAGGCCCGCTATGTGACGCAAAACGCGGCGCGTTGCAAGCCCGTTCGGGGCTGGAAAACGCGAAACGCCCGGCGGTGGCCGGGCGCTCGGAAAGGGGAGGGCGGCGCGGGCGCGCCGCGGCCTCCGCCGGCAGCCTTACTTGGCGACCGGCTTCGCCATCATCGCCTCGACGGGCTTCATCGCGTCCTTCATGAGGCTCGCGTAGAGCTCGCCCATCTTGGTCGACTGGGCCACCATCGACTCGTAGGTCGACTTCACGTAGTCCGTCTGGATCTCGATGGCCTTGTCGAGGGTCTTGGCGCCGACGAGCTTCTCGAGCGTGGAGGTCGAGTGCTCGAAGGACTTCTTGGCGTAGTCGGCGGACTCGACGGCGATCTGCTGAGCGCCCATGGAGAAGGCGCCGAAAGCCTTCATGGCGGCGTCCATGTTCTCCTTGCCGAGCTTCTGGAAATCGTCGAACTGGTTCATCATGATCGTCTTCCTCCGGCGCTGAGCGCGCCGCATCTGGCTGTCCGGGATCGGGCGCCGCTGGCGGGCCCTCGTCGCGGACCGTCCCGCGACCATCCTCATTATGTGCACTGCAACATGCCTGTCAAGGTTTTTGTGCGGTGCAACATATCCGGTGAAATCCCGAGCGGTCGCTTAACCCCTCCGTAACCGCGCTTGCCTCATCATTGACATCGTGACGCGCCAGCAACGCGTCGGGGACGGGCTGACCAAGAAGCTTTGGGTTCACGACCGAGACACGGGGACGGTCACAGATGGTACAGCGTAGCGTTTTGGTCATGCGCGAGCTCGCGTTCGCGCTGACGGTCCTGTGCGGCCTGGCGGCGATCGTTGCCGCTCCGCCGCCGGCCGCCGCCGGCTACAACCCGCCCTATGCCGCCTTCGTCATCGACGTGAAGACGGGGGAGGTCCTCCACGCCGAGAACGCAGACGCGCGGCGCTATCCGGCGTCGCTGACGAAGGTCATGACCCTCTACATGCTGTTCGAGCAGCTGGAGGCCGGCCGCCTGCGGCTCGACTCGCCGCTGCGCGTCTCCGCGCGCGCCGCCGCCGAGCCGCCCTCGAAGATCGGCGTGCGGGCCGGCTCGACGATCGAGGTCGAGGACGCGATCCTCGCGCTCGTCACCAAGTCGGCCAACGACGTCGCCGCCGTGGTCGCCGAAAATCTCGGCGGGTCGGTGGAGAACTTCGCCCGGCAGATGACGCAGCGCGCCCGCGAGCTCGGCATGGCCTCGACCACCTTCCGCAACCCGCACGGTCTGCCAGACAACGGCCAGGTGACGACGGCGCGCGACATGGCCCGCCTCGCCGTCGCGATCCAGGACCGCTTCCCGCAATATTACCGCTATTTCCAGCGCCGCAGCTTCGGCTTCGCCGGCAAGACCTACCGCAACCACAATCGCCTGCTCGGCCGGGTCGAGGGCGTGGACGGCATCAAGACCGGCTTCATCCGCGCCTCGGGCTTCAACCTGATGACGAACGCCAAGGCCAACGGGCGCCACATCGTGACCATCGTCATGGGCGGGAAGTCGGGCGCGCATCGCGACGGCATCGTGGAGCGCCTGGTCGAGCGCTGGCTGCCCCGCGCCTATGCGGGCACGCGCCGCACGCCGATCATCGCGGGCCCCGGCGGCACCGTGGCCGTGGCGCTGCCGCCGGCGCGGCCGGCGGACCTGGTCCCGGCGGTGCTCGTCGCTTCCGCCGCGCCCGGCCAGCCGCTCGATCTCTCGCGCATGCGTCCCGCCGTCGCCACCGCCTCCGGGGCGAGCACGGTCACGCCGGGCTCGCTGCGCTCCGATACCGCCGCAGCCGCGGCCCCCGCGAGCGCCATGGCCTTCGCCGCCGTGCGCCAGCCGGCGGATGGCGTGCCGCTGCCGCCGGCGCCGATCCCCGAGGTGAGCGAGACCGCCTCCCTCGCCGCCGGGCAGCCCGCCTCCACACTCGTCGAGACCGCTCCGGTGCCGCCGCTGCCGGCCCGCGGAGAGGCGCCCGTCGCCGCGGACGCGCCCGTCGGCGACACCGCGCTCGGGCAGGAGATCGTCGTCGCCTCCGCGGACGCCTCCGTGCCCCTGCCGCCCCAGGCCACGGCCCCCCAGGCCGAGGCCGCGCCGACCCCGCCGGCGCGCACCTACGCCCTCACCGAATGGGTGATCCAGATCGCCGCGACGCCCACCGAGGAGGCCGCTTTCGACCTGCTCCAGCGCGCCCAGTCGCGCGTCGGCAACCCGCTCACCACGGTGGCGCCGTTCACCGAGGAGATCGAGTCGAACGGGGCGACGCTCTACCGGGCCCGCTTCACCGGCTTCGACGGCAAGGACGCCGCGCAGAACGCCTGCCGCGCGCTCGAGCGCAAGGGGTTCGACTGCTACGCCGTGCGCAGCTGACCGTCGTCTTTCCGGTCCGCCGCCGTTCCGCGGCGGGCCGCTCCCCCTCTGCCGAATTCCGAGAACGGAGAGGCTCGAACCCCGTCCAGTCCCCAGGCTTATCGCGCGTGGAGTATCAGCGATGTCTGCGAAGAAGGATTTCCTTGGCTTCGTTCACCCGGGCGGCGAGATACGTCGAGCCCCCCTGGTCGGGATGGAGCTTCATCATCAGGCTCCGGTGCGCACGCCGGACGTCGTCGGGGCCCGCCCCCGGCTCAAGCCCCAGGATCTGGTAGGCCTCCTCTTCCGACATCGCGCCCGGCTTCGCCTCGCGGCGCGGCCCCGCGTCGCCGTCTCCCTGCGAGTCCTGACGCCATCCGGGAAACCGGCGGTCGAAATACGCCTGTAGCAGCCGCACGCCCTCCGGGTCGGAGGCGGCGGCCTCGGCGTAGAGATCCTTCAGCGCCGCCTCGTCGAGCCCGTTCAGGCGCTGCCCCGCCTGCTTGCCGGCGAGGACGGTGCCGTCCATGTCGCCGGTGTCGTGGGACAGCTCCATCTCGATGAGGGCGGAGCGCACCTTCGAGGTCTGGCCCTTCGATTTCGATCCGCCGCCGCCGAGCCCCGGTATGTGCCGCGCCCACGGCAGGCTCCAGCCCAGCAGCCAGGCGCCGAAGCCGCTCGTCAGGATCGCCATGTCGATGCGCCCGCGCAGGGCGAGCAGGATCGACACCGCGATCAGCGCGCCGCCGCCCACCCGCTTGACGACCTTGGCGAGGTCCTTCGGGTTCGCCTTGGCGAAGGCGCGCATCAGCCACCAGAACGCGAAAACGGCGGCGAGCCCGTACATCAGGCTGATCATCGGCGCGCTCTCCTCCCCCTCGTCCGACCGGCTCAGCGCTTCATGGCGGTGAGCAGCCGGCGGGCGTGCGCGTCGCGGGAGGCGAGGCGCGCGAGGCCGGCGTCCCCGCCGCTCGCATAGGCGGCGGCCGCGCGCAAGAGGCCGGCGAGGGTCTCGGGCGCGGAGGCGTCGAAGCGCTCGTAGGCGCCGCCGGTGAGCCGGGCGATCTCGCGCAGGGCCCGCTCCGCGGTGGGGTCGCGCCCCTCCTGGAAGACGAAGCCCTTGACGCCGAGAAGGCCGAGCTCGCCCGCCGCGGCGCAGACGTCGTCGATGCGCTCCTCGAAGGCGTCGCCCACGAAGACGAAGGCGTCGACCCGCCCGGCCTTGGCCTCCTTGCGGATATGGGAGAGCGCGCGCCCGATCTGCGTGTGGCCGCCTCGGCAGGCGATCCCGGTCATCAGCCCGGTGAGCGCCTTCGGCTCGCCGACCCAGCGCGAGGCGCGGCATTCGGCGAAGCCGCGAAAATAGAGAAGCTGCACGTCGAGCCCGCCGATCTCGGAGGCGGTCTCGAACATCTGCGCCTGTAGGCCGCAGGCGAGGTCCCAGGTGGGCTGACGCGACATCGTGGCGTCCAGCGCGAAGACCAGACGCCCGCGCCCTTCCGTCGGCGCGACCGGCGCGAGCGCCTTCGCGTCGGCGAGAAAGGCCTCGACGGCCGACGCCCCGCTCGGCGCCTGCGGCCGCGTCTCCCCGCCCTTCTCCAGGGACCGGCCCCGATCCTCGTCGCTCGCGCTCATCGCCGACCTCCACGCATGTCCGCCCCATGATTTGGCGAGCGAAGCGCGCGATGCAATCGCCGCCGGGGCCGCAGGGAGCGTTCAGGCCCGTTCGGCGAGCGCCCGCAGCGGCTCCGGAGCGCCCTCGAAGATCACGGGAGCGAGGAACGCGCGGGTGCGCAGCAGGTCCTGCTGAGCGGCTCCGAGCCCGGCCTCCGTACACACGTCCGCCCAGGCGGATTTCAGAGCGCGGATCTGGTCGGCGATCAGCGCCTCGGCCGAGGCCGCATCCATGAGGAAAGCCGGCGCGGCCCTGATGCACGTGGCGAGCCGGCTCAGCCGCTCTGCGCCGGTGATCGACATCGCCTGGCTCGCCTCGCCGCCGGTGCGGACCTGGGGGCATACGTCGTAGGCGGGCGTGAAGGAGAGGCTCGCCCCGTCCCAGAAGGCCGCGTGGTTGCGCGCGTGGTCGTCGGTGTTTCCGCACAGGATGTTGAACGTCATCCGCGCGAACAGCTCCCGCAGGCTGCCCTTGGGATCGTCGAAGCGCATACGGACGATCTCCGCGAGCGTCTCGTAGCTGGCGTACCGCGCGGCCATCTCGTCGAGCCCGAGCAGGGTGAGGGCCGAGACCATCGCCTTGCGGCGCCAGCCGTCCTCCATTCGCACCCGGTCGAACCGCTCCACCAGGAGCACGTCCCTCCCCGCGGCGCGCGCGAGCTGGACGGGCGCCGTTCGGATGCCGACCCGCGCGGCGATGCGCATGGCGACGAACTCGGCCTTGACCACGTCGAAGACGTCGGTGGAGGAGGAGAATTTCGCGATCAGCTTGCGATCGACCTCCGTCACGAGCGCCTTCGGCCGCGCACCGCCCAGCGAGGTGCCGTGGAACAGGGCCGCGTCGAGATCGGGCGGAAGCGGGAGCCCGCGCTCGACCCGCTCTGCGGCCGTCATCAGCTCCTTCAGCGTCGCCGAGCGGGCGAGCCGCGGCACGTAGCTCCGTGCGGATCGCTGGAAGTCGAGCGCGCCGACGCGATCCGATCCGCTCTCGAGCAGGTAGGTCAGCTCGTCCAGCGACGCGACGTCGGCCTCCGGGCCGGCTCGGCCGGCGAGCCGGTTGAGGATCACGCGGCGGCCCCATGCGTCCGGCGCGGCGTCGCGCAGGCAGCTCGCCATGGAAAGGCCGGGCTCCGGCAAAATGACACCGGGGCGCAGCGGCAGCTCCGGCTCGTAGAGCGGGATCGCGTTCTCGCGCGCGAGGTAGCTCCGGCCGTAGTTGAAGACGAGACGGTCCCCGTCGCGGGCGAGGCGGCCGGCGACGACCGGCTCTTTCCCGCCGGGCAGCCAGACCCATACGTAGGCCTCGTCGAAGCGCGCCTCAGAAGTCATCCTTCACCGCTCGCGTTCTGGGCCGCACGGCTTTCGGGAGCAGCGTCAGGCGGTCCCTGGCCGCGGCGATGTGGGGGGCGAGCGTGCGCGGCTCCGGCTCGAACAGGGGCGCGCCGACGACGGCGGCCACCTCGAACGCCGCGCCGATGGCGCAGCCCATGTCTCCCGCCTCGATCCGATGCACCAGTCCGCGCGACACGCCCGCCCGCTCCGCCACCTCGGCGACGGTCATCTGCCGATCGATCCGGGCGTTGCGGATCGACAGGCCGAGGAGCTCCGCGGCGTCCCGGGCTCGCCGGGAATAGGGCCTCGTTGCGGGCTTGGGCATGAGCGCTCCGTAAACAGGGCTGGAAACAAGCTGATGATCTATTTATAGCACATTTCAACGCACCGCAATTGCCCCCGGGCCGCGCGTGATCGAACGCGATGGCCGGATGCCGACGCCATCCGCCATCGTCCTGCGCCGGGGTGCGACGATTTACGCAGGCGCCCCCGCGGCCACGTCCCGAATGTGGACACCTTCCCGTCCTCTCCCCATACTCATCGCAGGCTCCCGGAGAACCGCAGAAGGATCGCCGCTTGACGAGACGCCTCCTGACCGCCGCCGCGCTCGCGCTCGCCGTGGGCTTCCCGCCGGCCATATCGGCGCAGACCGCCGAGGATGCCGGCGAATGGCGCCACGGCGCCGCCCTGATGGGAGAGCCGCGCTACGAGCCCGGCTTCGCGCATTTCGACTACGTGAACCCGGATGCGCCCGAGGGCGGCATGGTTCGGCTCGGGACCCAGGGCTCCTTCGACAATCTCAACATCATCGTCGCCGGCGTGCGCGGCGAGCTCGCCGCCGGGCTCGGCCTCGTCTACGAGACGCTGATGACGGACGCCATGGACGAGCCGTCCACCATGTACGGCCTTATCGCCGAGGCCATACGCTTCCCGGACGACTATTCGAGCGTCACCTTCCGTCTCGACCCCGACGCCCGCTGGCACGACGGCGCGCCGATCACGGCGGCGGACGTGATCTGGTCGTTCGAGACGCTGAAGGCGGCGAATCCGCTCTACCAGACCTACTACGCCAACGTGGTCTCGGCCGAGGAGACGGGGGAGGGCGAGGTCACCTTCGGCTTCGACGTGACCGGAAACCGCGAGCTGCCCAAGATCATGGGCCAGCTCCTCGTCCTGCCGAAGCACTGGTGGACCGATCCCGCGCGGGCGCCGGACGAGACCATGCTCGAGCCGCCGCTCGGCTCGGGGCCCTACCGCCTCGCCTCGTTCTCGCCCGGCCGCAGCGTCGCCTACGAGCGCGTGCCGGACGCCTGGGCGGTCGACCACCCGACGAACGTGGGCAAGTACAATTTCGACGAGGTCCGCTACGAGTACTTCCGCGACGCGACGGTGCTGCTCGAGGCCTTCAAGGCCGACCAGGTGGACTTCCGCTCGGAGAACGTCGCCCGCAACTGGGCGACCGCCTACGACTTCCCGGCGCGCGCCGAGGGCGAGGTGGTGCTCGAGAGCTTCCCGATCCTGTCGTCCGGGCGCATGCAGGCCTTCGTGCCGAACCTGCGCCAGGAGCGCTTCCAGGACGCGCGCGTGCGCCGGGCGCTGAACCTCGCCTTCGCCTTCGAGGACATCAACCGCACGATCTTCTTCAACGCCTACGAGCGCATCGATTCGTTCTTCGAGGGCACGGAGCTCGCCTCCGTCGGCCTGCCGGAGGGGCGCGAGCTCGAGATCCTCGAGGAGTATCGCGGCCGCATCCCCGACAGCGTCTTCACCGAGGTCTACACCAACCCGGAGAACGCCGATCCGCAGGCGCAGCGCGCCAACCTGCGCGAGGCCGATCGCCTGCTGCGCGAGGCGGGCTGGGTTCTCGAAGGCGGCCGGCGGGTGAACGCCGAGACCGGCGAGCCCTTCGAGATCGAGTTCATCACCTTCCAGCCGAGCCACGAACGCTACGCGCTGCCCTACGGCCAGGCGCTGGAGCGGCTCGGCATCCGGCTGAACGTGCGCGTCATCGACCCGGCGCAGTACCAGAACCGCCTGCGCAGCTTCGATTTCGACCTCACCACGGTGCTGTGGCCGCAATCGCTCTCGCCCGGCAACGAGCAGCGCGACATGTGGAGCTCGCGCGCGGCGGACCTCCCGGGCTCGCAGAATTACGCCGGCATCCGCAATCCGGTGGTCGACGAGCTGATCGAGCGCATCGTCTTCGCCGAGACGCGCGGCGAGCTCGTCGCCGCGACGCGGGCGCTCGACCGCGTTCTCCTGCACAACGACTACGTCGTGCCGCAATGGTTTCTCGGCGAGCAGCGCACGGCGCGGTGGGACCGCTTCTCGCATCCCGAGATCATGCCCCGCTACGGGGCGGCGGCGTTTCCGACGATCTGGTGGTACGACGCCGAGAAGGCTGCGCAAACGGGGACCGCGCGATGACGCATCCGATCACGAGAAGCGGCCCGACGCGCCGCGGATTCTTCATGGGCGTCGCCGCTTTCGCGGGGGCGCTCGCCCTGCCGCGGGGCGCGCGGGCCGCCTACGAGGCGGTGAGCGCGGTGGGCCTCGCGCAGGAGGATTTCGTCGAGCGCCACGGCATGTCGCTGTTCGGCCCCCTCGAGCTGCCGCCGGACTTCGCGCACCTGCCCTACGTGAAGCCGGACGCGCCGCAGGGCGGCGAGATCTCGCGGCAGGTCTCCTCGATCGCCTACAATCAGAACTTCAGCACCTTCAACACGCTGAACACCTACGTCCTGCAGGGCGACGGCGCCGCGGGCATGGGCGCGACCTTCGACACGCTCATGGCGGGCTCTTCGGACGAGCCGGACGCGCTCTACGGGCTCCTGGCGGAGACGGTGGCGCGCTCGAAGGACGGGCTCGTCTTCCGCTGGCGGCTGCGGCCGCAGGCGCGCTTCCACGACGGCTCTCCCCTCACCGCCGAGGACGTCGCCTTCACCTTCATGCTGCTGAAGGAGCAGGCGCATCCCAATCTCTCGCAGCGCCTGCGCGAGGTGGAGAGCGCCGTCGCGCTCGAGAGCCACCTCGTCGAGGTGCGATTCGTCCCGCAGCGCACGCGCGACATCCCCCTCGTCGTCGCCGGGCTGCCGGTCTTCTCGAAGGCCTATTGGGAAGGCCGGGACTTCCAGGCCTCGACGCTGGAGGCGCCGCTCGGATCCGGCGCGTACCGCGTCGGGCCCTTCGACGTCGGGCGCAGCATCACCTTCGAGCGGGTGGAGGATTATTGGGGCGCGGACCTGCCGATCAACGTCGGGCAGAACAATTTCGACCGCATCCGCTACGAGTATTTCCGCGACCGCGACGTCGCGTTCGAGGCCTTCAAGGCCGGCCAGTTCTCGTTCCGGGAGGAGTTCACCTCCCGCCAATGGGCGCGCGGCTACGATTTCCCGGCCGCGAACGAGGGACGGGTGGTGCGCGAGGAGCTCGACACCAACCTGCCGCAGGGGCCGCAGGGCTGGTGGTTCAACACGCGCCGCGCCAAGTTCGCCGATCCGCGGGTGCGCGAGGCCATCGGCTACGCGTTCGATTTCGAGTGGACGAACGAGAACATCATGTTCTCGTCCTACGCGCGGCTGCACTCCTTCTTCGAGAATTCCGAGCTGAAGG
This sequence comes from Salinarimonas sp., assembly GCF_040111675.1. Lineage (NCBI taxonomy): Bacteria > Pseudomonadati > Pseudomonadota > Alphaproteobacteria > Hyphomicrobiales > Salinarimonadaceae > Salinarimonas > Salinarimonas sp. Next base: position 880,761 of record NZ_CP157794.1, read on the forward strand.
CGGAGGGGCCGCCCTCCGAGGCGGAGCTCGCGCTGCTCGAGCCCTATCGCGCGGGGCTTCCCGAGGAGGTCTTCGGCGAGCCCTGGGTTCCGCCCGTCTCGGACGGGTCGGGGCAGGACCGCGCGCTCCTGCGCCGCGCCAACGATCTCCTGCGCGAGGCGGGCTGCGAACGGCGCGGCGCCACGCTCCACCTGCCCTCGGGCGAGCCCTTCACGATCGAGTTCCTCGACTTCTCGCCCCTGTTCCAGCCGCATCTGCAGCCGTTCCTCGCCAACCTGAAGCTGCTCGGCATCGAGGGCACGTCGCGCATCGTCGATGCGGCCCAGTACGAGCGGCGGATGAACGATTTCGACTTCGAGGTCGCCTCGCGCCGCTTCGGCGCCTCGCTGACGCCGGGCGGCAGCCTTCGGATCGTCTACGGCTCGGAAGCGGCCGCGACGTCGGGGACGGCGAACATCTCCGGCGTGGCGGAGCCGGTGGCCGACGCGCTGATCGAGGTCATCGCCAACGCGCAGAGCCGCGAGGAGGTCGTCACCGCCGCGCGGGCGCTCGACCGGGTCCTGCGGGCCGGCCGCTACATGGTGCCGATGTGGTACAAGCCGACCGACTGGCTCGCCTATTGGGACGAGTTCTCGCGCCCCGAGCGCCGGCCGCGCTACGGGATCGGAACCTCCGCCTGGTGGTTCGACGAGGAGAAGGCGGCGCGCGCGAACCGGACCTGAGGCCGCCTCGCCGCAACTTTTTTGCCGCCGGGCGCGATGACGGGTAACGTCGCGCTCCGGCGCGACCGCCAGAGTGAAACGAAAAGCGATGCTGGCCTACATTCTCCGCCGCCTGCTCCTGATGATCCCGACCCTGTTCGGGATCATGCTGATCTCGTTCGTCATCATCCAGTTCGCCCCCGGCGGCCCGGTGGAGCGCATCATCGCGCAGCTGCAGGGCACCGACGTCGGCGCGACCTCGCGCATCGCCGGCGGCGGCGGAGATCTCGCGAGCGGCGCCGGGAACGGGGGAGGGGAGACGACCTCGACCTATCGCGGCGCGCAGGGGCTCGACCCCCAGTTCATCGCGGAGCTCGAGGCGCAGTTCGGCTTCGACAAGCCGGCCTACGAGCGCTTCGGGCTGATGCTGTGGAACTACATCCGCTTCGATTTCGGCGAGAGCTATTTCCGCGACGTGACGGTGGTGGACCTGATCATCGAGAAGCTGCCGGTCTCGATCACGCTCGGCCTGTGGATGACGATCCTCTCCTACGCCATCTCGATCCCGCTCGGGATCAAGAAGGCGGTGCGGGACGGCACGCCCTTCGACTGGTGGACCTCGGCGATCGTCATCGTCGGCTACGCCATCCCGGGCTTCCTGTTCGCCATCCTGCTGATCGTGCTCTTCGCCGGCGGCTCGTTCTGGCAGATCTTCCCCCTGAGGGGGCTGACCTCCGACAATTGGGAAGAGCTCTCGCTCGTCGGCAAGGCGCTCGACTATCTCTGGCACATCGCCCTGCCGATCACCGCCATGGCGCTCGGCGCCTTCGCGACCGCGACGCTGCTGACCAAGAACTCGTTTCTCGACGAGATCCGCAAGCAATACGTCATGACGGCGCGGATGAAGGGCCTCTCCGAGCGGCAGGTGCTCTACGGCCACGTCTTCCGCAACGCCATGCTGATCGTCATCGCCGGCTTCCCAGGCGCCTTCATCGGCGCCTTCTTCGCCGGTTCGCTCCTGATCGAGACGATCTTCTCGCTGGACGGGCTGGGGCTCCTCTCCTTCGAATCGATCGTCAACCGCGACTATCCGGTCGTGTTCGCGACGCTCTACATCTTCTCGCTCGTCGGCCTGGTGGTGAACCTGATCTCGGACCTCACCTACGTCTGGATCGATCCGCGCATCGACTTCGAGACGCGGGAGGTCTGAGATGAACGTCACCGTCGATCTCAGGAAGCCCCTCGAAGGCCAGCGCCTCGCCCCGCCCGTGGCGAACAAGGGCCTGCTCAACCTCACGCCGATCAACCGGCGGCGGCTGCAGAACTTCAAGGCGAACAAGCGCGGGCTCTGGTCCTTCTGGATCTTCATGGTCCTTTTCGTCGTGACGCTGTTCGCGGAGTTCATCGCCAACGACAAGCCGATCCTCGCCATGTACAAGGGCGAGCTGCTCTATCCCGTGGTCGTCGACTATCCGGAGGAGAAGTTCGGCGGCTTCCTCGCGGTGGCGGACTATCGCGATCCGTTCATCGCCGACGAGATCGAGGCCAATGGCTGGATGCTGTGGCCGCCGATCCGCTTCCACTACTCGACGCACAATCTCAACCTTCCCGTCCCGGCGCCCGCGCCGCCGACCTGGATGCTCGACGAGGCGCAATGCGCCCAGGCGATCGATCGGCTCGGCGTCGAGAGCTGCGACGCGCTGGAGATGAACTGGCTCGGCACCGACGACCAGGGCCGCGACGTGCTGGCGCGGCTGATCTACGGCTTTCGCATCTCGGTCCTGTTCGGCCTCGTGCTCGCCATCGCCTCCTCGATCATCGGCGTGATCGCCGGCGCGGTGCAGGGCTATTTCGGCGGCTGGGTCGACCTGATCTTCCAGCGCGTGATCGAGATCTGGACGGCGATCCCCTCGCTCTACCTCCTGATCATCATCGCCTCCGTGATCACGCCGACCTTCTGGGTGCTGCTCTTCATCCTGCTCCTGTTCTCGTGGGTGTCGCTGGTGGGCGTCGTGCGCGCCGAGTTCCTGCGGGCGCGGAACTTCGAGTACGTCCGCGCCGCCAGGGCGCTCGGCGTCGCCGACGCCAAGATCATGGCCAAGCACGTCCTGCCCAACGCCATGGTGGCGACGCTGACCTTCCTGCCCTTCATCCTCAACGGCTCGATCACGACGCTCACCTCGCTGGACTTCCTCGGCTTCGGCCTGCCGCCGGGCTCGCCCTCGCTCGGCGAGCTCCTCGCCCAGGGCAAGGCGAACCTCCAGGCGCCCTGGCTCGGGCTCACGGGCTTCTTCGTCATCGCCTTGATGCTCTCGCTCCTGATCTTCGTCGGCGAGGCGGTGCGCGACGCCTTCGACCCGAGGAAGACGTTCACCTGAGGACGAGGTATGATGAGGGTGAGGAGGAGCCGGCCGTGAACAAGGTCGTCAAGCATCACGTCCCCGTCGAGCGCCTGCCCGAGGAGCTGCGCCGCGGCTTCGCGGCCGGGGAGATCGTGGAGGTCGAGGTGCGCGGCCCCGCGTCGGACGCGGACGAGCGCGCGCCCGCGGCGCCCGAGGACGAGGGCGAGGCGCTCACGCTCGAATCTTGGCGGCGGCAGCACTGGGCGGAGCACGGCGAGCCGCCGCCGCTGCCGCCGGAGGAAGTGGAGCGGCGTGGTCGCTTGTTCGACCGCTTCTTCGGGTCGCACGCACACTTGAACACGAGCATCGAGGAGGCCGTCGTTCGAATCCGCGCGCTGCGGGACGAGGACGATTGAGCCCCCGCATGGGTGAAACTCCGCAGGCTCCGTACTCCGACGGTACACGGATCTATCTCGACGCGAACGTGCTGATCGAGTTCGTCGAGCGCGCGGATGCCGGCCTCGCTCGCCTCGTCTCGGACGCGCGGGCTGGCCGTATTGCGCTCGTCACGAGCGAGCTGACGCTGGCGGAGGTGATCGTGGTGCCGATGCGGGACGGCGCCTCCGGGCTGCTCGCGCAGTATCGCGACCTTTTCGAGCAGCCCGAGCTGATCGAATGCGCGCCGATTACGCGCGGAATTCTCGAGCGCAGCGGCGAGATCCGTGCGGCGGACGGCGGCAAGCTCGCCGACGCCATCCACCTCGCGACCGCCGAGATCGCCGGCTGGAGGTCTTCCTCGCCTCCGACAGGCGCATCCGGCCACGGGCGCCGATGGTCCGCATCGGGATCGAGCGCGTGACGCACGAGAGCTGAGGCATGCTGACGCGCGCTGCGCGCCGCGCCCAACTAGGTTATGATCGCGCGCGACGTCGCCGCTGGAGGGAGCCGTGAACAGGATCGTCAAGCATCACGTGCCGGTGGGAGAGCTGCCGCAGCAGCTGCGGGAGGGACTCGACCCGGCGGCGTTCGCGACGGTGGAGGTGACCGTCGAGGCGGACGAGGCGGCGGCTGCGGACGCGCCGATCGCCGTCGAGCACCTCTTCGGCCTGCGCGACAATTATGCTTCGATCGAAGATGTCGACGCTTACGTCAGGTCTCTTCGGGAAGAGTGGGCGCACCGTGAGCGTTGAGGCGGGATCCGTCTATCGCGACAGCAACGCATTCATCGCCGCATTCGAAACCCGGGGCGGTCATGCGAACGCGATGCGCAGCTTGTTCACCGGCGCCACGCCGGGCGTGATCAGGCGCGTGACGAGCGAATTGACCTTGGCGGAGGTGCTCGCGAAGCCGGCGAGGCTCGACGACGCGGAATTGACGGACGCGTATCTGACGCTGATCGTCCGGTCGGGGCTACGCGTTCGTCAGCAGCGACCGACGCATCCGGCTGCCCACCGGCATGCGGCGCATCGCCCCGACCGCCGAGGGCGTCCGCGAGTTCCTCGAGACACGATGATCGAGACCTCATGACCACCACCCCCCTCCTCTCCGTCCGCGACCTCTCCGTCGCCTTCACGCAATCCGGGCGCACCGCGCTCGCGGTCGATCGCGTCTCCTTCGACATCGCCAAGGGCGAGACGGTGGCGCTCGTCGGCGAGTCGGGCTCCGGCAAGTCGGTCACCGCGCTCTCGGTGCTCAAGCTCCTGCCCTATCCGTCCGCCTCGCACCCGTCCGGCGAGATCCACTTCAAGGGCCGGGACCTCCTCGCCGCCTCCGAGCAGGAGATCATGCAGGTGCGCGGGGCGGACATCACCATGGTGTTCCAGGAGCCGATGACCTCGCTCAACCCGCTGCACGTGATCTCGCGGCAGATCGGGGAGATCCTGCGGCTCCACCGGCAGCTGTCGGAGAAGGACGCCCGCGCCCGCACGCTGGACCTGCTCGAGCGGGTGGGCATCCGCGAGGCCGCCTCGCGCCTCGACGCCTATCCCCACCAGCTCTCCGGCGGCCAGCGCCAGCGCGTGATGATCGCCATGGCGCTCGCCAACGACCCCGATCTCCTCATCGCCGACGAGCCGACGACGGCGCTCGACGTCACCGTCCAGGCGCAGATCCTGACGCTGCTCGCCGAGTTGAAGCGCGATCTCGGCATGGCGATGCTGTTCATCACCCACGATCTCGGGATCGTGCGCAAGGTGGCGGACCGGGTCTGCGTGATGCTGCAGGGAAAGATCGTCGAGCACGGCCCCGTGGCCGAGGTGTTCGATAATCCGCAGCACGAGTACACCCGCCGCCTCCTCGCCGCCGAGCCGAAGGGCAGGCCCGACCCCGTGCCGGCGGACGCCGAGACGCTGGTCGAGGCGGGGCCGATCAAGGTGCATTTCCCGATCAAGCGGGGCTTCCTCGGCCGCACGGTGGGGCACGTCAAGGCGGTGGACGGGGTGAGCGTGCGGGTGCGCGCCGGCGAGACGGTCGGCGTGGTGGGCGAATCCGGCTCCGGCAAGACCACGCTCGGCCTCGCCATGCTCCGCCTGATCTCGTCCGAGGGCCCGGTCGTCTTCCTCGGCGACCGGCTCGACGGGCTCAAGTCCAACCGCGTGCGCCCCTACCGCAAGGACATGCAGATCGTCTTCCAGGACCCCTACGGCTCGCTGTCGCCCCGCCTCTCGGTGGCGCAGATCGTCGAGGAGGGCCTCCTCGTCATGAACAGCCGGCTCTCGCTGGAGGAGCGCCGCGAGATCGTCGCCCGCGCGCTCCTCGACGTCGGCCTCGACCCGGCGGCCATGGACCGCTACCCGCACGAATTCTCCGGCGGCCAGCGCCAGCGCATCGCCATCGCCCGCGCCATGGCGCTGGAGCCCCGCTTCGTCGTGCTCGACGAGCCGACCTCCGCTCTCGACATGTCGGTCCAGGCGCAGATCGTCGACTTGCTCCGCGACCTCCAGAAGAAGCGCAAGCTCGCCTACATGTTCATCTCGCACGACCTCAAGGTCGTGCGTGCGCTGGCGAACCACGTCCTCGTCATGCAGAACGGCGTCGTGGTGGAGGAGGGGCCGGCGGAGCGCATCTTCGAGGCGCCGGAGACGGACTACACCCGCGCCCTCTTCGCCGCCGCCTTCGCGCTGGAGGCCCGGCCGGACGTGGTGCGGGAGTGACGTGTTCTCCTTCCCTGTAGGGGAAGGTGGCGCCGCGCGAAGCGCGGTGACGGATGGGGCGCGGCGTAAGCCGCGTTCGGCGAAGCCGAAATCGGCGGAATTGCCTCGCCGCTGCCGATTCGTCTCGCGGCCCGCGTTCCCTTCGGCTTCGCCGAACGCGTCGCTCCCGCTCCCCGCCCCATCCGTCCGGTCGGCTGCGCCGCCCGGCCACCTTCCCCTACAGGGAAGGAGCGTCCGTGCGGATGACAACCCCCGCCCCCCGCGCTAGCCTCCGCGCAAAGAAGGAAACACGCCGCATGCCCCGCGCGCTCGTCATCGTCCTCGATTCCGTCGGCGTCGGCGGCGCCGAGGACGCGCATGCCTACGGCGACGAGACCTCGGATGCCGAATCCGACACGCTCGGCCACATCGTCGAGGCCTGCCGCGACGGCCGCGGCGATCGCGCCGGCCTGCGCGACGGGCCGCTGCGCATCCCCCACCTAGCCCGGCTCGGGATCGGCCTCGCCCACGCCGCCTCGACCGGGCGCGCCGCGCCGCTGCCGGACCTCGCGCCGCAGCCCGAGGGACCCGTGGCCGCCTACGGCTACGCGGTCGAGACCTCGGCGGGCAAGGACACGCCGTCCGGCCATTACGAGATCATGGGCTGCCCGGTCCCCTTCGCCTGGGGCATGTTCCCGAAGACCGAGCCCACCTTCCCGAAGGCGCTCACCGATGCGCTGATCGCGCGCGCGCACCTCCCCGGCATCCTCGGCGACAAGCACGCCAACGGCATGGCGATCATCGAGGAATGCGCCGCCGAGCACGTGCGCACGGGAAAGCCGATCTGCTACACCTCGGCGGATTCCGTCTTCCAGATCGCCGCGCACGAGGCGCATTACGGGCTGGAGCGGCTCTACGAGACCTGCCGGATCGCCCGCGAGCTCTGCGACGCCTACAAGGTCGGCCGCGTCATCGCCCGCCCCTTCGTCGGCGCGCCCGAGACCGGCTATACCCGCACGGGCAACCGCAAGGACTACGCCCTGCCCCCGCCCGCGGACACGCTCCTCGACGTCCTCGTGCGGGAGGGCCGCGCGGTCGTCTCGGTCGGCAAGATCGGCGACATCTTCGCCCACCGCGCCACCGGCGAGGAGGTGAAGGGCCATGGCAACGCGGCCAACCTCGACGCCGCCCTCGCCGCCTTCGCGCGGCTGCCCGAGGGCGGGCTCGTCTTCGCCAACCTCGTCGATTTCGACCAGGAGTTCGGCCACCGCCGCGACGTCCCCGGCTACGCCGCCGCGCTCGAGGCCTTCGACGCCCGCGTGCCCGAGATCGAGGCGGCGCTGCGCCCCGGCGACCGCGTCGTGATCACCGCCGACCACGGCAACGATCCGACCTGGATCGGCACCGACCACACCCGCGAGCACGTCCCGGTCCTCGCCTTCGGCCCGGGCCTCGCGCCGCGCGAGCTGGGCCGGCGCGAGACCTTCGCCGACATGGGCGCGGCATTGGCGCACTGGCTCGGGGTCGCGGGGACGGGGCAGGGGACGGCGTTCGGGATGTGAGGGGCTCTTCCCGATCGGGATGAATCTGTTCGTCTTGCCAGTAATCTTCCCGTTCGGTAAGATGACGCGTGTTTCCTGCGCTCTCTTCCCGATCGGGAAGACCATCCCCACCCGAGGAGCCGGTCATGATCGCGACGCCCGCCGATCTCGGCGCCCTCGTCCGCGCCCGCCGCAAGGCGCTCGGTCTCACCCAGGCCGATCTCGCGGCGCGCTGCGGGACCGGAGAGCGCTTCATCGTGGAGCTCGAGGCCGGCAAGTCGACCGTCCAGCTCGGCAAGGCCCTCCTCGCAGCCCGCGAGGTCGGCCTGCGCCTCGTCGACGCCTCGGCCCGCCCGTCCGCGCCCGCCGACACGCCGCCCGACGACGGCAAGCTCGACCACCTCCCGCGGTTCTGACGGCGGCGCGGCGATGGCGATCACCGTCTATTTCGAGGACGTTCCGGTCTGCCGCCTGACGGGAGATCCCGAGCGCTTCCTCGTCTACGACGACGCCTGGCGCGCGCGGCCGAACGCGTTTCCCGTCTCGCTGGCGATGCCGCTCTCGGACGGCGCGGCGCCGGCGGCGCGCGCCCTGCCCTGGCTGGCGAACCTGCTGCCGGAGACGCAGCTCGCCGAGATCGGGCAGATCGTCGGCGTGTCGCCACAGGACGTGCTCGGCCTGCTCCTGCGCATCGGCCGCGACACCGCCGGCGCGCTCTCCATCGGCGCGCCGCGGGCGCCCGGCGAGCATCGCCGCGCGATCCCCGACGAGCGGGCCCTCGTGCGCATCCTCGACGAGCTGCCGCAAAAGCCCTTCCTGGTCGCGGAGGAGGGCGTGTCGATGTCGCTCGCTGGCGTGCAGCAGAAGCTCGCGATCGTCTACGAGGGCGGGCGCTTCTACCTGCCGCTCGAGGGCGCGCCCTCGACGCACATCCTCAAGCCCGACGCCCGCCACCTGCCGGGAAGCGTCTGGAACGAGGCCTTCTGCATGACGCTCGCCCGCCTCGCCGGTCTCGACGTCGCCGACGTGGAGACCGGCCGGGCCGGGGCGCGCGCCTATCTGCTGGTGACGCGCTACGACCGCGTGCGCACGCCCGCCGGCTGGGCACGGATCCATCAGGAGGATCTCTGCCAGCTCCTCGGCCGCTGGCCGATCGCCAAGTACGAGCGCGGCGGCCCGCTGCGCGAGCCCGGCCCGGGCATCGCGGACCTGTTCGCGGCGGTCGGTGCGTATGTCTCGCCCGGCGCGCGCCTCGCGCTGATGGACGCGCTCGTCGTCAACGTCCTCCTCTGCAACACCGACGCCCACGCCAAGAACTACTCCGTCCTGATCGGCGCCGGCGGCGGCGCGCGGCTGGCGCCGCTCTACGACCTCGTCTGCGCCGCTCTCTACCCCCGGGTTGATCGGCTGCTGCCCCAGGCGATCAACGGGCGCACCGATCCCGCCGAGCTCCACGGCTTCGACTGGCGCGCCCTCGCCCGCGCCGTCGGCCTCTCGCCGGCCCGCACGCTCGACCGGGTGAAGCAGATCGCGGCGACGGTCGAGGCGCGTGCGCAGGACGCCGCGGCGCGCGTGGCCGCCATGCCGGCGGGGGACGACCCGATCCTGGAGCGGCTCGTGCACGCGGTGACGAAGCGCTGCCGGCGCATCGCGCGACAGGCGGAGGTGGTGCGGGGGTGAGGGCCAGGGAGGGCGCGGCCCCTAATCCGCCAGCCATTCCAGCGGATCGCCGTCGACCTGCATCCAGCGGCTCGCGACCGGCCGGGGAGGGGCTCGTCCGCTTCGAGGAAGGCGCGAAGCGCGTAGAGCCGGCGGCGCAGGCGGGCGGCGGCGTCGTCCTGCGGCGACCGGCCGCCTGGTCGGCGGCGCAAAGAGCGCTGTCGGCGCGCTTTCCGTGCTGGGTCCCCTTCCCCTGCGCGCCTTCGGCGCTCCGGCCGGGGATGACAGGGGCGGCGCGTCTCACCCCCGCCAGAACCGCGGCATGAACAGAATCAGCACCGTGAACAATTCCAGCCGCCCCAGCAGCATGGCGAAGGCGAGCACCCATTTCACCGGGTCGGGCATCGGCCCGAAGGTGCCCGCCGGGCCGATGATGGGCCCGAGCCCCGGGCCGACGTTCGACAACGCGCTCACCGCCGCGGAGGCGCTGGTGAGGAAGTCCAGATCGAAGGCCATCAGGACGATGGTGATGATCGAGTAGCACACGAAGAACAGCGAGAAGAACACCACCACCGAGGCGACGACGTCGTCGGGCAGGGCGCGGCCGGCATAGGAGCGGGGGAAGACGCCGCGGGGGTAGATCAGGTGCAGGAAATGGCTGTGGAGGAGCCGCGCCATCACCTCGTAGCGGAAGATCTTCACGCCGCCCGCGGTGGAGCCGGTGCAGCCGCCCACGAACATCAGCCCGAAGAACACGCCCACCGCCACATTGCCCCAGGCGCCGTAATCGGTCGAGGCGAAGCCGGTGGTCGTCACCACCGAGACGACGTTGAAGGCCGCGTGGCGGACGGCGTCGCCGATCTCGTAGCGGCCCGACGAGACCAGCCACAGCGCCATCAGCGCGATCACCACCGTGAGGAAGCCGAACAGAACCCGCACCTGGCTGTTGCGCAGCGTGTCGAGCTCGCCCTGGAACAGGCGCACATAGAGCACGAAGGGCACGGCGCCGGCGAGCATGCCGCAGATCGCGATCCAGTGCACCGCCGGGTTGACCCAATTGCCGAGCGAGTTGTCGTGCGTCGAGAAGCCCGCCGTCGCGATGGTGGTGAAGGCATGCGCCAGCGCGTCGAAGCCGCTCATCCCGGCGAGCCGGTAGGCGATGGCGCAGACCAATGTGAAGCCGACATAGAGCGAGACGATGGCGGTGGCGATCTCGCGCACCCGCGGCAGCACCTTCTCCGAGCGGTCGGAGCTCTCGGTGCGGAAGAGCTGCATGCCGCCGACGCCGAGCGCCGGCAGGATGGCGATCGCGGTCGCGATGATGCCGATGCCGCCCATCCATTGCAGCAGCGCGCGCCAGATCAGCACGCCCGGCGGCGCGTCCTGCAGGCCGACGATCACGGTCGCGCCCGTGGTGGTGAGGCCCGACACGCTCTCGAAGAAGGCGTTGGTGAAGCTGTCGCGCAGCTGGGCGTAGTCCGAGAAGTAGAGCGGCAGCGCCGCGAACAGCGCCACCGTCAGCCAGGTCAGCGGGGTGAGCACGAAGGCCTGACGCAGCGTCAGCCCGCCCGCGAGCTTGGCGCGCGAGATCAGCACGAGCCCGAGCCCGCAGGCGAAGGTGACGATCGAGGAGAGCGCGAAGGCGCGCCAATCCTCGTTGCGCGCGTAGAGATCGAAGCCCGCGGGGATCAGCATCGCGGCGGAGAGCGCCAGCAGCATGCCGCCGACGAGGAGCATGATCGGGCGGAGGGCCGGCGGCGCCCAGGTGTCGAGGGAGACGCGCGCCACGGGTCAGCGCTCGTCGGGCGACTTGCCGGCGAGGAAGGCCTCGGCCTTCTTGAGCGCCTTGTAGGTGACCATGGCGATGACCGCGTCCCCCGGGCGCACGACGAAGTCCCCGTGCGGGATGACGACCTGCTCGCCGCGCACCACGGCGCCGATCAGCATGCCGTCGGGCAGGCCGATCCTGTTGATCGGCCCGGCGACGAGCTTCGAACCGGCCTGCGCACGCGCCTCGATCACCTCGCCGAACTCCTCGCGCAGGGTGTAGAGCGCCGACACCGAACGGTGGCGCACGTGGCGCAGGATGGTGGAGATGGTGATGGCGTTGGGCGAGACCACGGCGTCGATGCCGAGCGAGGGCATGATCGGCTCGTAGCTCGTCTTGTTGACGAGCGTGATGGCGCGCTTGCAGCCCATGCGCTTGGCGAGCACGGACGAGAAGATGTTGGTCTCGTCGTCGTTGGTGACGGCGACCACGGTCTCGGCCGAGCCGGCGTTCGCCTCCTCGAGCACCTCGGTGTCGAGCGCGTCGCCGTGGAGGACCACGGCGCGGTCGCCGAGCTCGCGGGAGACGATCTCGGCGCGGTCGCGGGAATTCTCGATGATCTTGAGGCGCACGTAGGGCGCCTCGCGGGCGAGCATCTTGGCGAGGTTGAGGCCGACGTTGCCGCCGCCGACGATGACCACGCGCCGCGCCACCCGTTCCTCGTGGCCGAACACCGCCATCACCCGGTCGACGCGGGAGGGCTCGGTGACGACGTAGACGTCGTCCCCCTTCTCGATGCGGTCGGCGCCCTTGGGCACGAAGGCCGTCCCGTCGCGCACGATGGCGACGACGATCATGTGCGGATCGGGCATCACCTGCGGCACCTCGGCGAGCGTGCGCCCGGTGAGCGTGCAGCCCGGCGTGTCGGTGTGGATGCCCATCAGCTGCACGCGGCCCTCCGCCAGCGGCACCGTGTCGAAGGCGCCGGGCGTGCGCAGCCGCCGCGCGATGCCGTTCGCCACCTCGAGCTCGGGCGAGATGACGACGTCGATGGGCATCTGGTCGGCGGCGTAGAGCGCGCGGGAATAGGGGTCGAGATAGCCGTGATGGCGCACGCGGGCGATGCGGCGCGGCACGCGGAAGAGCGAGTAGGCGACCTGGGCGGCCACCATGTTCACCTCGTCCGAGCGGGTGACGGCGATCAGCATGTCCGCCTCGCGGCAGCCGGCGCGCTCCAGCACCTCCGGATGCGAGGCGTGGCCCACCATGCCGCGGACCTCGTAGCTCTCGTCTACCCGGCGCGCCTGGCCGGGATCGGCGTCGACCACGGTCACGTCGATGCCTTCGTTGGCGAGATGGCGCGCGATGGTCGATCCCACCTGTCCGGCGCCGCAGACGACGATCTTCATGCCCTGCTCGTCGAAGAGTTCAACGCCCGCGACGCGAGGCGTCCCCACGCTGCGGATGAGAGGTTCGGACCGCCCGGCGGGGCGACGGCCGCGCCGCCGTGTTTACGACGAAGCGGAGGCAGGGACAAGGCGCGGATGAACGCGGAGAGGCCGCCCCCGGGGGGCGGCCTCTCCAGGGGAGGCGAGCGGCGGACGGCGCCTCGGCGAATGCTCGCGGCGGACGGTCATCGAGCGCCGACCGAGGCTCCGGCTTTCCTTCCCTGTAGGGGAAGGTGGCTCGGCGAAGCCGAGACGGATGGGGCGCGGCGCGAAGCGACGCGTTCCGCGAAGCGGAAACCAGCGGCTGCGACCGGCTCACCCGTCGAATTCGGCTTCGCCGAACGCGCGTGCCGCGCGCCCCATCCGTCACCGCGCTGCGCGCGGCGACACCTTCCCCTACAGGGAAGGAGAAAGGGGGGCGCCGCGCCCGCCCCGACAGGCGCCACGTCCCTGCCGGAGCGGGAGGCGTCGGTAGGGGGGGAAGCTCCCCCCTACCTCAGTGCCGGCGCGGCTCGCCGCCGCCCGGGCTGGTGCGGTGGGCGGCGTCTTCCTCGAAGCTGCGCTCGCGACGCCATTCCTCCTCGTGGACGGGGTGGCCGCCCTCCTCGGAGAAGGCGTGGTGCGCGTAGTCGCGGCCGCGCTCGATGGCGTCGCGGGCGTAGTCCATGCCGCGCTCCTGGGCCTCGCGGGCGTAGTCGTAGCCGCGATGGCGCAGGTCGTCGGCATAGGGGCCGTAATACCGGTCCTCCTGGCGCGTGCGCGGCAGGAGCGCGCCGAGCGCGAGGCCGGCGGCGAGGCCGAGCACGCCGACGAGGAGCGGGTTCTCCCGCAGGATGCCCCGGCTCGCCTCGTAGGCCTCGCGGCCGTACTCCATGGCGTCCTCGTAGTACTCCTCGCCGGTGTGGCGGGCCTGCTCGTAATAGCCCTGCCCGCGGCGCCGGGCCTCGTCGTAGTACTCCTCGCCGCGGCGGCGCGCCTGCTCGTAGGCGCCCTCGCCGCGCCGACGAGCCTCCTCGGCGTAGTCGCGCCCGCGGCCCTGCGCCTCGGCGGCGCGGTGGCGGGTCTCCTCGTAGGCCCGGCTCGCCCGGTCGCGGACCGAGTCGCTCGAATGCGACGCGCCCGCGCCCTCCGGCCGCGCGCCGGCGGGCGGCGTCGCGTAGGTCGGATGCGGCGAGTAGGTGCCCGCGCCCGGCGCCGGGTTCGGCGTGTAGGGCGGCGTGCCGGCGGAGCCGGGCGTCGCCGGCATCGGCGTCGGGCTCATGCCGGGCGTCGAGCCCGGCGCCGTCGGCGAGACCGGGCTCGCCGTGGTCGCGGGCTGGGCCGGGCGCTCGGCGCCCGTCTCGACGATCGGCTTCTCGTCCTTCTTGATCTCGGCCATGAAAGCCTCCTCTCCGAGGATCGCTCCTCGTCTCGTGCGGGTCGTCTCGTGCGGGTCGTCTCGTCTCGTGTCGCGCGGGGCCGCGCCGTCAGCGGCGCGCGCCGGTCGGCGGCGTGCCCGTGGCGTGCGGCCGCTCGGTCGTCACCGGCTCGTAGGCCGCCGGGCGCTCGGGCACCGTCGGCGTCGGGTCGGGACGGCCGTGGGGCGTCGGCCCCTCGCGGCGGACCATGTCCGTCTCTGTCGGGCGGCGCGCCATGGCGGGATCGATGTCCTCGTCCCGCAGGCGATCGCCCGAGAGGGGACGGCGCGCGGGGCGGTCCCACACGCCGCGGCGCTCGAGGTCGCGGCGGGCTTCGCGCCGACGGTCGCCGTCGTCGAGGCCCGGCTCGCCGGACGTGTCGCCCGCGACGTGCCGCCGGGGCGGGCGGTCCCAGACGCCGCGGCGCTGGAGATCGCGCCTCGCTTCGCGGCGCCGCGCGGTGCTCGTCATCGACAAGGCGAGCCAGCCGATCCCGGCCGCGACCAGCAGCACGGGGATCGGGTTCTCCCGGATCGCCTCCGCGGCGCGCTCGATCTGCGGGCCGTAGCCGTAGCGCCGGGCGGTGCCGATCACGTCGTCGGCGACGCCGGAATAGGTCATCCGGTCCTGCAGCTGGTCGATCGTGCGATCGAGCCTGGCGCGGCTCTCCTCGATGTCGCGCTCGAGGTCCGTCATCCTGTTCATCGCGTCCTCCTCCCGGTCAGTGCCGCCGGTGCGACACGACGTCCGCGTCGCGTTCGACCGAGCGGATCGTGTGCGTCGGCTCGAGCGTCGCGGAGGACAGCTTCGAGCGCCCGTAGAGGATCAGCGCGAGCGTGATCACGAGCATCACGCCGGCGACGATCAGAGAGGCCAGGGCGTCCGAGCCCACCACCACCGCCAGCCAGTCCACGAAGGCGTCGGTGAGCAGGATCAGCGTGGCGATGGCGAAGACGCTCGACGCCATCAGCGCCACGATGCCCGCCACGAGGAGCTTCACGTTGTGGCTCATCTCCGAGCGGAAGAGAGCCACCTCCTTGCGGGCGAGGTCGGTAGCCTCGCGCAGGGCCTCGGCGACGAGGCTCTGGATCGAGGCGTTCTCGCGGGCGGCGCGGCGCGCCGCCTCCGCGTCGAGCTGGGGATCGCGGTGGTCCATGGCGGATCTCCTCACCGCTCGCCCTGGGGGCGGGCCGCGGCGTTGGCCGCGGATTGCGCGGCGGCGGCGTTGGACGTGCCCGGCTCGCCGCCGGAACGCTCCGGCGTGCGGGTGCCGGAGACCGGCGGGGTCTCGTGGCGCGTCTCGTGGCGGCTCGGCTGGGCGCCGGTCGGCCCGGTGCGGGTCTCGCCCGGCGGGGTGCGCTCGGCGGAATGGCCGCCGGAAGCGCCGCCAGCACGGCTGTCGCGGCCGAAGCCGGCGTGCTCGGAGCCGGGCGCGTAGCCGGCGCCGCCGTAGCGGCGCTCGTGCCGGCGGTGGCGCATCTCGGCGCCGTAGGCGCGCCGGTGCTCCACCTCCTCGGCCGAGCTCTTCAGGAACCGCGCGATCATGAAGCCCGCGACGCCCGCGGCGGTGGCGAACATCGCCGGGCGGCGGCGCGCGAACTGCTCCATGTCGGAATAGACCTCGACGAAGCTGCGCTCGCGGATCTCGTCGGCGAGGTTCTCGAGCCCGTCGGCCGCGCTGTCGATGAACAGGCGGATGTTCGGGCGGTCGTCGAAATTGTCCGAGCTCTCGCGCAGGGACGTGGCCACGTCGTCGATGGACTGCACCGCGCTTTCCTTGCGGCGCTCGACGTAGTCGGCCGCGCGGTCGCGCGCGCTGTTCATGAACGCGTAGCCCGCCTCGCGGGCCTCGTCTGCCGTGTCGCGCGCGGCGTCGGAGGCCTCGCGCTTGATGTCGTCCCAATCGGCGTGGGCGCGGTCGTCGCCGTTCTCAGCGCTGACGGTCATGGGTTCGCCCTCCTGATGCGTGTCGGCGTCTCAACAGCCGAGCGATGCCAGGGTTCCGAAAGCCCGCCTCGAAACGGCGACGCTTCGCCGCGCGCCCCGAACGTTCGCGCGCGCGGACGCGTTCTGTTCGGGAACACCGGCCGAGGAGGAGCCGTGCAGGACGAACGGCACGAGGAGATGCGGCGCGAGACGCCCCGGCGCATGCGCCGGGCGCCGGGCCGAGGCAAGGAGCCGCTCACGCTCTCCCAGCAGCGCGCGCGGGAGGAGGGGCGCGGGCGCGGGGCGGAAAGCCCGTGGTCGCTGCCGTTCCGCGGCTGGCGCGACGTGCTCTGGCGCGTGGTCGAGGGCTACACGCGCGACCGCATCGCTCCGAACGCGGCGGGCGCGGCCTTCTTCCTGATGTTCGCCATCGTGCCGACGCTCGCCGCCCTGGTCGCCCTGTTCGGCCTCGTCGCCGACCCGGAGGTGCTGTCCGAGCAGCTCGACGATCTCGAGGGCTTCCTGCCGCCGGGCCTGATCGAGCTGATCGCGGAGGAGCTCGACCGGCTGATCTCGGCGCAGACGCAGCTGAGCGTCACCTTCGCGGTCTCCATGGCGATCGCGCTCTACATCATCAACGCCGCGGTGCTCGCCCTCTTCGACGCGCTCAACGTCATCTACGGCGAGCGGGAGAAGCGCCCCTTCGTGCGGCTCTACCTGCGCTCCTTCCTGTTCACGCTGGCGACGCTGATCTTCGCCTTCGTGCTGATCAACGTCGTCGTCGGCGTGCCCGTGGCGCTCGGCTACCTGCCCTTCGGCAGGCTCGCGAGCGCGCTGATCGCGATCTCGCCGGCGGTGATCCTGTTCCTCGTCGCCAATATCGGCATCGCCGCGCTCTACCGCTACGGGCCGAGCCGCGCCGCCGCGCAGTGGCGCTGGATCACGCCCGGCTCGCTCACGGCCTCCGCCGTGTGGCTTATCGGTTCGGCAGGATTTTCCTATTACGTTTCCCACCTGACGGATTTCTCCGCGACCTACGGGTCGCTGGGCACGATCGCGGCGGCGATGATGTGGGTGTGGATCTCCACCGTGATCCTGCTCGTCGGCGCCGAGATCGACGCGGAGACGGAGCATCAGACGGCCCACGACACCACGCTGCGGCCGGAGCAGCCGCTGGGCGCGCGCGGGGCGGTGGTGGCCGATCAGGTCGGGCCGGCGCGGGTCGATCGGAAGGAGAGCGAGCCATGAGACGGCGCACGCGAACGGGGGAGGCGATGCGACGGGCGGCGAGGGCCTTCGTGTTCATGCTCGTGGCGTGTCTCGTTCTCCCGCTGGCCGCGACCGCCCAGCCGCGGACCTACGCCGTCGAGACCGCGATCGTCGCCGACATCGAGGGCCCGATCGGCCCGGCCACCACGCTCCTCGTCGAGAACGCGCTCGACGAGGCCGTCGCGGCTCCCGGCGGCATGCTGGTGCTGCGCATGGACACGCCGGGCGGGCTCGACAGCGCCATGCGCGACATCGTCCGGCTGATCCTGGCGGCGCCGGTGCCGGTCGCGACCTACGTGGCGCCCGCGGGCGCCCGGGCGGCCTCGGCGGGGACCTACATCCTCTACGCCAGCCATGTCGCGGCCATGGCGCCGAGCACCAGCCTCGGCGCGGCGACGCCCGTCTCGATGGGCGGCGGCGGGGACGAGACGCTCGCGCGCAAGGCGACGAACGACGCCGTCGCCTTCATCCTCGGCCTCGCCGAGCTGCGCGGGCGCGACGCCGGCTTCGCCGAGGCGGCCGTGCGCGAGGCGAAGACGCTCACCGCGACCGACGCCGTGCAGGACGGCGTCGTCGAGATCCTGGCCGCCGACGTCGAGGCCATGCTGCGCGAGGCCGCCGGGCAGGTGGTGAGCCTCGGCGAGGCCTCCGTCGCGCTCGAGACCGCGGGCGCGCGCGTCGTCGCGCACGAGCCGGGCTTCCTGGCCCAGGCGCTCGCGATCCTCACCAACCCGAACGTCGCCTACATCCTGCTGCTGATCGGCATCTACGGCATCATCTTCGAGTTCGCCAATCCGGGCATGATCTTCTCGGGCGTGATCGGGGCGATCTCGCTGCTGCTGGGGCTCTACGCGCTCAACTTCCTGCCGATCGACGTCACCGGCGTGCTGCTGCTGTTCCTGGGCATCGCCTTGATGGTGGCGGAGGTGTTCGCGCCCTCCTTCGGGGCGCTCGGCATCGGCGGCGCGGTGGCCTTCGCCTTCGGCTCCTTCATCCTGTTCGATTCCGACGTCCCGGGATTCGGCCTTTCCCCCGCCGTGGCGCTCGTCGCCACCGGGGCGACGGCGCTCCTCCTCACCCTGGTTCTCGCCGCCGCGGTGCGGGCGCTGCGCCGGCCGCCGGCGAGCGGCGACGAGGCGCTCGTCGACGAGACCGGCCGGGTCCTGCACTGGGAGGGCTTTTCGGGCGAGGTCGAGATCCACGGCGAGCGCTGGCGCGCGCAGGCCCCCGAGCCGCTCGCCGCCGGCGAGCTCGTGCGCGTCTCCGCCCGCAAGGGCCTCACCCTCGACGTCGAGCGCATGCCGGGCGGGACGCGCCCGGCCGCGCGCCCCGCCGCCCGCTGAACCCGAAACCCCGAGGAGCTCCCATGGGTCTCGATCTCGTCGCCTACCTGATCATCGCCCTCGTCGTGCTCGGCATCCTGGCGAGCGCGATCCGGATCATGCGCGAATACGAGCGCGCCGTGATCTTCACCCTCGGCCGCTATTCCGGCGTGAAGGGGCCCGGCATCATCATCGTCATCCCCTTCGTCCAGCAGGCGGTGAAGGTGGACATGCGCACCATCACCATGGACGTTCCCTCCCAGGACGTGATCTCCAAGGACAACGTGTCCGTGAAGGTCAACGCGGTGATCTACTTCCGCGTCGTCGACGCCGACCGGGCGATCATCCAGGTCGAGGACTACATGATGGCCACGAGCCAGCTCGCCCAGACGACGCTGCGCTCCGTGCTCGGAAAGCACGACCTCGACGAGATGCTCTCCGAGCGCGACAAGCTCAACGAGGACATCCAGGAGATCCTGGATGCGCAGACCGACGCCTGGGGCATCAAGGTCGCCAACGTCGAGATCAAGCACGTCGACATCGACGAGAGCATGGTGCGCGCCATCGCCCGCCAGGCGGAGGCCGAGCGCAACAGGCGCGCCCGGATCATCGGGGCCGAGGGCGAGATGCAGGCCTCCGAGAAGCTCGCCGAGGCGGCCGAGATCCTCGCGCGCACGCCCGAGGCCATGCAGCTGCGCTTCCTCTCGACGCTCTACGACATCGCCGGCGACCAGAACTCCACCATCGTCTTCCCCGTGCCGGTGGACCTGCTGCGCGGCTTCATGGGCAAGGCCGGGCAGGGTGATACGGGGAAGGGCGGCGCCGGGACGGGGTGAGCGCGCCTCAGAACATCCCCGTCTCGTAGCCGAAGGTGGCGCGCACCAGCGCCCGGAGATCGTCCCAACCGGCCTCGCGCGGCTGCATGTAGCGCTCGGCCGCGCCGGGGACGATCGCGCCGCCGCGGACCGGCCATTCCACGCCCCACATGCCGCCGAGCGTACCGTTCGGGAAGCCGTAGCGCGCATCGCCGATGCGCAGGCGCGTCGCCTCCCCCTCGCCGACGAGGTGCGGGTGGATCATGCCGGTGGCGAAGCGGCGATAGCGCCGGCCCTGATCGGTGGCGAGCGCGTCCTCGGCCAGATCCTCGGCGTGCGGGTCCTTCGCCAGCGCGAACCAGCGGATCGGCCGCTCGGGCGCCAGCACCGAGACGAAGCCCACGTGGCGCGTCTCGTCCTCGACCGTGGTGACGCGGCGCAGCCAGGGCGTGAGGAAGGTCGTCGTCACCCGCACCTCGTCGGGCGCGCGCGCCGCGAGCGCCGGATCGGCGAGCGCGATCGCCTCGGCGCGGTCGTTGGCCCAGAGCCCGAGCCCGGCATAGAGGGTGGTGAGGACGAGCGCCGCGTGCGTCGCCCGCTTCGCGCCCCGGCTGCGCCAGCCGAGCCAGCCGGCGAGGGCGAGGGCGATCAGGAGCGGCAGCGTGTAGACCGGGTCGATGATCGGCAGGGCGGGCAGCGCGAAGCGCAGGTCGGAGAACGGCGCGAGCAGCTGCGTGCCGTAGATCGTCGCCGTGTCGAGGAGCGGGTGCGTGAACAGCGCGCCGACCCACACCGCGATCCAGGACGCGGTCAGCCCCTCCGTCGGCTTGCCCTTGGCCGCGCGGCGCCGCGCATGCAGCTTCGCGCTCGCCCAGCCCAGCGCCGTACCCACGACCGGCCCGAAGAACAGCGAATGGGTGACGCCGCGGTGGAGCTCCCAATAGGCGATCGAGTCCCGCCCCCAGCCGGACCAGATCACGTCGAGGTCGGGGATCAGCCCGCCGAGCGCGCCGCCGGCGGCGGCGAGGCCGCCGAGGCGACGTCCGGCGAGGGCGTGCCCGACGGCGGCGCCGAGCGCGATCTGGGAGACGGGATCCATGGGGGTTCGTGTCCGGGGAGGAAGTGCGCGGGTGCGCCTGAGATAGACCCTCCACGCCCGCGAGCAAGCCCCGGCTCACGCCTCCGGGCTCACCCGGCGCCCGCCGGCGCGAGCCGCAGGAGCGCGCCGCGATCGTCGTCGACGAGGAGGTAGAGCGCGCCGTCCGCGCCCGTCGTCACCGCGCGGATGCGCCTGTCGAGCGGCAGGATCTCCTCCGAGACGATCCGCCCGTCCTCGACATCGAGCCGGGCCAGCGCCTGTCCGGAGAGCGCGCCGACGATCAGGTCGCCGCGCCAGCCCGGGATCAGCTCGCCGTCGTAGAAGGCGATGCCCGAGGGCGAGAAGGACGGGGACCAGCCCCAGAGCGGCGGCTCCAGGCTCGTGTCGGTCCCGTGGTCGGGAATCGGGATGCCGCTGTACTGGCTGCCGTCGGAGACGAGCGGCCAGCCGAAATTGACGCCGGGCCGCGGCGCGTTGATCTCGTCGCCTCCGCGCGGGCCCATCTCGGCGGTGAACAGCCGCTCCGTTCCGGGCTCCAGCGCGGCGCCCTGCGGGTTGCGGTGGCCGTAGGACCAGATCTCGGGCAGCGCGTCGGCACGGTCGAGAAACGGGTTGCCCGGATACGGCGCGCCGTCGAGGGTGAGCCGCACGACCTTGCCGTGATGCTGGCCGAGATCCTGCGCGCTCTCGTCCGCGCCCCGGTCGCCCAGCGTCACGAACAGGCTCTCCCCGTCCGGCGCCAGGACGACGCGCGAGCCGAAATGCCGCCCGCCGGAGCGGGCGGGCTGCGCGCGGAACAGCACCTCCACGCCCTCCAGCGCGGTCAGGCTCTCGTTCAGGCGACCACGGGCGAGGGAGGTCGCCGCCCCGCCGTCGCGCGCCTCGGCGAAGGTGAGGTAGACGCCGCGGCTCGTGGCGAAATCGGGCGCGAGCGTCACGTCGAGGAGCCCGCCCTGTCCGGAATCGAAGACAGGCGGCACGCCCGCGAGCGGCGGCGAGACGGCGCCGTCGGCGCGCACGTGGCGCAGCCGCCCCGGCCGCTCGGTGACCAGGAACCCGCCCTCGGGCAGGGCGGCGATCCCCCAGGGATGGACGAGGCCGGACGCGACGCTCCGCAGGGTCAACGCCCCGGCGGACGTCGCGAGGCGCTCCTGAGCCGCCGTCGGGGACATTGCGGCGAACCCGACGAGGAGAGCGGCGGCGAGAAGGGAACGGCTGCGCCGCGCGGGCGAGCGTCGCTTCGGAAGTCGGGGCAGGAAAGATCGCGGCGTGAAGGAGCGGGGCATGCGGCGTCTCATCGATGCGGACCGTCCCCAGAACCTAGGACGCGCGCGCCCCGACGCAATGCGGTCGCGCGCTCACGACGTCGCGATCAGCGGACGACCTCGCTGGCGCGAAGCCCGATGCCGAGGAAGGCGCCGAGCTCCTGCGCCGCGCCTCCCAGATGCGGGGCGCCCAGGACGGCGACGGTGGCGGCGATGATCAGCAAGGCCAGCAGAGCAGCGGCGCGGGCGTCGCCGCGCATCTTCATCAGCGTGATCAGCCGCGCGGCGCGAAAGCCGGGCCAGGCGGGCTCCGCACGCTCGAGGTCCGGCGCCTCGATCTCGGGCTCCCTCGGACTCGCCTCGCACGCGTACAGACGCGTGTCGCACTCGGCCAGCCCGGTCGAGGTCTGATCATCGCTGCGCCTGATCGTCGTCATGACGGTCTCCGCTCTCGAAGCTCTCCGGTCGCACGTTCTCCAGACCGCCACCGGGTCTTGCTGTCGACGGCAACGCCTGTTCACGATCCCTGTTCCGAGTTTTACGCCGTAGGGACCGCCTCGCAAGTCTTCGTGCCCGGGTCGTTTGAGGGCGCGTGTGTTGTAAGGAAAATTATCTCTGGTGAAATACGTATGCGTCTGCCTGTCATCGCCGACCGGCTATTTACCGTGCACCTGAGTATAATCGATTTAGATTCGGCGACTTCTCGTACGGTAAGAAGCCGAATGTTTCTCAGGATTGGTCAGGTTATCATAGATCAGCCTTGGTCGAACGCCGGATCGTTTGCGTGTTCGTTGCTTTCGGCGGCGGTCGAACGACCAAAGGTTCTCAATCGCGTGTTCGCCGCGTCGAGCAGCAGACGGCTACGTGGTACTACGGAGACATCTGCGGAGCATGCACAAATTGCGACCGATCGTCGCAGTAGCGTTTCAGCCTGTGGATGGTTCGTAGACGCCGCCTCGGAAACGGGGCAGCCGCCCGCGAATCACCTCGCGGGCGGCGCCGTCCTCATTGCGGCTCGACGCCGGCGGCGTCGATGATGGCCTTCCAGGTGGCCATCTCCTCCTCGTGATAGGGCCGGAATTCCTCCGGCGGGCGCACGTCGAGCGTGAAGCCGAGCGCGCCGATCTTCTCCGCCACCGCCGGCTCGGCCAGGGAGGCGAGCAGCGCCTCGGTCAGCGTCGTGCGCGCCTCGTCCGGGATCCCGGCCGGCGCGAAGAAGGCCGCCCAGGAGGACGCGTCCGCGCCCTCGACGCCCTGCTCGGAGAGGGTCGGCACGTCGGGAAGGTTCGGGTTGCGCTCCGTGCTCGCCACGGCGATGGCGCGGATGGCGCCGCCCTGGATCTGGCCCAGCACCGAGGGCAGCGTCGAGTTCGAGACGTCGATGCGGCCCGCGACGAGCTCCTGCACCAGCGGCGCCGCGCCGGCGAAGGGGATGTGCGTCATCTCCGTGCCGGTGCGCTCGAGGAAGAGCTCGAAGGACAGGTGCGAGCCCGAGCCGACGCCGGTCGAGCCGTAGTTCAAGGCGCCGGGATCCGCCTCCGCCATGGCGATGAGCTCCTCGACGCCCGCGGCCTCGAGGTCGTTGCGCACCACGTAGACATGCTCGAAGGCGCCGATGCCGGCGAGCGGCACGAAGTCCTCCAGCGCGTCGTAGCCCGGGTCGCGCAGGAGATACATGTTGTTGCCGTGCGTCTGGTTGTTGCCCAGCACGAAGGTGTAGCCGTCGGCCTCGCCCGTCGCGACGGCGCGGGTGCCGATCGAGCCGGAGGCGCCGGGCTCGTTACGCACCACGACGTTCTGGCCGAGCTTCGAGGACAGGTCCTCGGCGACGATGCGCCCGATCGCGTCGGTCGGCCCGCCGGGCGGGTAGGTGACGACGAGGGTCACCGGGCGATCGGGGTAGGACTGCGCCAAAGCAGGGGCGGTGAAGGCGGTCGCGGCGAGAAGGCCGAGAGCCAGGGCGGACGCCTGACGGCGTGTCATCATCGTGTGTTTCCTCCAGGTGGGGACGGGCGCGCGCAGGCGCGCTGTCCTCTTGCTTGCAGACAGGCGCGGCTCTACGGTCCGCGCCGCCGTCCGGCTCATTCTCTACAGTCCCCTGCAGGAGTTTCCCATGGGCTTTTTGTCCGACGCCCTCTCGCGCATCAAGCCGTCGGCGACGATCGTGATCACGCAGAAGGCGCGGGACCTGCGCGCCGCCGGGCGCGACGTCATCAGCCTCTCCGTGGGCGAGCCGGATTTCGACACGCCGGAGAACATCAAGGAGGCGGCCATCGCCGCCATCCGCCGCGGCGAGACGAAGTACCCGCCCGTCTCCGGCATCCCGCAGCTGCGCGAGGCGATCGCGAGGAAGTTCGCGCGCGAGAACGGGCTCTCCTACGAGCCGAAGCAGACCATCGTCGGCACCGGCGGCAAGCAGGTGATCTACAACGCTTTCCTCGCGACCCTGAACCCGGGCGACGAGGTGGTGATCCCGCGGCCCTACTGGGTGTCCTACCCGGAGATGGTGGCCCTGTGCGGCGGCACGCCGGTCTTCGTCGACACCACGCTTGAGCAGGCCTTCAAGCTCCAGCCCGCCGATCTCGAGGCGGCGATCACCAAGAACACCAAGTGGGTGCTGCTCAACTCGCCCTCGAACCCCTCCGGCGCCGCCTATTCCCGCGCCGAGATGAAGGCGCTCACCGACGTCCTGACGAAGCACCCGCACGTCTGGGTGCTCACCGACGACATGTACGAGCACCTGGTCTACGGCGACTTCGAGTTCGTCACCCCGGCCCAGGTCGAGCCCGGCCTGTATGAGCGCACGCTCACCATGAACGGCGTCTCGAAGTCCTACGCCATGACCGGCTGGCGCATCGGCTACGCCGCGGGCCCCGAGCAGCTGATCAAGGCCATGGACTTCGTCCAGGGCCAGCAGACCTCGGGCGCGGCGACGATCTCGCAATGGGCCGCGGTCGAGGCGCTGGATGGCCCCCAGGACCATCTGGCGCAGTTCCGGAAGGCCTTCGAGGCGCGCCGCGACCTGGTCGTCGGCATGCTCAACCAGACGAGCCTGCTCGAATGCCCCGTCCCGGAGGGCGCCTTCTACGTCTACCCGTCCTGCCGCAAGGCGATCGGGCTGAAGACGCCCGCCGGCAAGGTGATCGAGACCGACGAGGATTTCGTCACCGGGCTGCTCGAGGCGGAGGGCGTCGCGGCGGTGCACGGCTCGGCCTTCGGGCTCGGCCCGAACTTCCGCATCTCCTACGCGACCTCGAACGCCCTGCTCGAGGACGCTTGCAACCGCATCCAGCGGTTCTGCAATTCGCTGAGCTGAGGCCGGCGCCATGGCCGAGACCCGCGCGACGCTCGCCGGCCCGATCGGCGAAGCCGACGCCGCCGCGCGGGCGGCGCTGGCGTGGACGCCGCTCGTCCTGGCCGCCGGGGCGACGCTCGTCGCGGGGCTGGCGGGGCTGCACGCCCGCGGGCTGATCGGCACGCCGCTGGAGCCGTGGGCCTTCGGCTATTTCGTCGAGCGGTTCCCGCTCTTCGCCGGGCTCCTCGTCTACGCGGCGGCGCGGGTGGTGCTGCTGGCGCTGATCCCGCCCGGGCCGAGCCGCTTCCTGCGGCTCGCGCTCCTGTCGATCGCGCTCGCGATCCTCGTCCTCCCGGCGCTCTACCCGACCTTCGGGGGCGTCGTGATCCGCGCGGCCTATTTCACCGGCGGCATGGCCTGGCTGCAGAGCGCGCCGCTCGCCGCGGCCTACCCGATCGGCGCCTTCGTGTCCGCGAGCGTCTTCGCGGCCTCGCTCGGCCTCGCCGCCGCGCTCGCGCGGCTCGCCCCCGCCTTCGGCTGGCGGCGGCTCGCCGACGCCGCCCTGCGCCTCCTCGCGCTCTGGTTCGCCGCCCTCGTCGTCGCCGCCCAGGCGGCGCTCGGGCTTTCCCTCCTCGGCGAGTGGCCGATCTGGCCGTTGCGGCCGGGGGAAGCCGTCGCCGCGGCCCTCCTCGTCGCCCTCGCCGCCCTCCCGCACGCGATCCTCGTCGCGCGCACGGGCCGCTGACACCGCCGCGCGCGCGGTTTACGGCGCGGCGCGCACGCCCTAGATGGTGGGATGCCGAGGCGAACCATCGCCGCCCTTCGAGGAGACACGACCCCTTGCGCCGCGCCCCCCGCATCGCCCTCGCCGCCGTCGTCGTCGCGGGGGCCGGCTTCGCTTTCCTGCTCTGGCGCGCGGACCAGCCGGGCGGCATCGACGACGCGTATACGCTCGCCTTTGGCCCCGCCGATCTCGGCCCGGTCGATTTCGAGCGGATCGAGCGCAGCTCGGCGCCCCACGACGCGCTCGCCTGCCCGCCCGATTTCTGCGCGGCCGACCCCGACGTCGTCACGCCGACCTACGACGTCCCCGGCGCGCGGCTGCGCGAGATCGTCGCCGAGGTCGCGGCGCAGGACCCGCGCGCGGAGCTCGTCTATTCCGGCCGCTGGGAGGAGAGCGACCGCTACGTCGTGCGCTCGCGCCTGATGCGCTTCCCCGACACGCTGAACGTCCGCATCCTCGGCGCGGGGCCCGGCCGCTCGCAGGTCGCGCTCTATTCGCGCTCGCAGATCGGCTATTCGGACATGGGCGTGAACCGCGCCCGCATCGACCGCTGGCTCGACGAGATCGCGCGCCGCGTCGCCGCCGAGCGGTGAAACTGATCAACGTCCGGAAAGGACCACACGCGTTGTCTCGTCCCCAGTGACAGTCACCTCTTCATAGAAGCTTCCACCCTCGGGGAAGATGTTGTCTCCCACTGTCCAAAAGACCTGCGTCTGCAAGAAATACTCTCCGGGGGCCACATTTTCAAAGAGGAATCGCCCCTCCGCGTCCGCAATCTCTACGCGGGCCGTGTCGAGGTATTCTTGTGGGGTGTTCTCGATTTGCGGCGCGATGGCAGTGATCCGAGAGCCTCTATAGAGCACTTCGAAGCGCTCCTTCGCGTACGCTGTGGCTGGAATTAAGCGTACTTCCTCGCCAGCTGCTCGAACGACTCCACCTCCGCGCTGCCTGAGAAACGCTTGCCCTTCGATCGTCGCCGACCCGGGTGCGAACACGTATGCGGCCGCGCTCGGATCGAACGTTGTCGAAAGCGTCGCGGATCCCATTACGCAGCCCGCGAGCGCCAGGCACCAAAACAGCACTAGGACACGCATCATTACCCCCCAGAGCTACATGAGCGCCCTGAGTGTGCAACCGCTCACTCGATATGTAAAGATTGCGTTTATGCGGAACGCAGGAATTCACCCGTAGCGCAGCTTGAGCGCGAGGATCATCGCGACGAGCCCGAGCGTCAGCGCGTTGGCGACGATGATCGGCCAGGAGCCGAGCCCGATCCCGTAGACGAGCCACAGGGCGAGGCCCACGGCGAAGAGGCCTTGCGTGGCCGCCGAGATGGCGCGGGTCTCGCGGGTGCGGATGGTGCGGATCGCCTGGGGAAGCCAGCAGATCGTGGTCAGCGTCGCGGCGAGCGCGCCGACGGTCTCGACGAGGGAGGAAGCGAGCATCGGGATGGTGCCTCGAAGGGCGATGAGGCCTCCTCCATCGCGCCGAACCGCGCGGCGCGCAAGCGCTATTCGCGGCTCAGCCTCCGCTCTCGCCCAGCACCTCGTCGCGCAGGGCCCGGCGAAGCATCTTGCCGACGTTCGTCTTCGGCAGCGCGTCGCGGAAATGGATGTGGCGCGGCACCTTGTAGCCGGTGAGGTTCTGCTTGCACCAGGACCGGACCTCCTCCGCCGTGAGGCTCTCGTCGCGCTTGACGATGTAGGCCGCCGGCACCTCCCCGGAATGCGCGTCGGGCACGCCGATCACCGCCGCCTCGAGGATCTTCGGATGCGCGGCGAGCACGTCCTCCACCTCGTTCGGGTAGACGTTGAAGCCCGAGACCAGGATCATGTCCTTGATCCGGTCCACGATCTTCACCTGGCCGTCCGGCTGCAGCAGGGCGATGTCGCCGGTACGGAAGAAGCCCTCGGGCGTCATCACCTTGGCGGTCTCGTCCGGGCGGTTCCAGTAGCCGGCCATCACCTGCGGGCCGCGCACGGCGAGCTCGCCGGTCTGGCCGTAGGGCAGGACCTCGCCGTCGGGCGAGAGCACCTGGACGTCCGTCGAGGGGACCGGCAGGCCGATCGTGCCGGTGAATTCCTCGATGTCGAGCCGGTTGACGCACACGACGGGGGAGGTCTCGGACAGGCCGTAGCCCTCGACGATGGGCTTGCCGGTGAGCGTCTTCCACTTCTTCGCCACCGCCGCCTGCGTCGCCATGCCGCCGGAGACGCAGAAGGCCAGGTTCGAGAAATCCACCTCCTCGACGCCCTTGTGGTTGGCCAGCGCGTTGTAGAGCGTGTTCACCAGCACCGTCATGGTGAAGCGCTTGGATTTCAGCGTCTTGACGAAGCCCTCGATGTCGCGCGGGTTGGCGACGAGGATCTGCTTCGCCCCGAGCCGGATCATGAACAGGCCGCAGGCGGTGAGCGCCAGGATGTGGTAGAGCGGCAGCGCCGTGATCATCACGTGGTCGGTCCGCTCGCCCGCATAGGGCCGCAGCCAGGCCTCGCATTGCGCCACGTTCGCCGCGACGTTGCGATGGAGCAGCGTCGCGCCCTTGGCGACGCCCGTCGTGCCGC
The DNA here is from genome assembly GCF_040111675.1 of Salinarimonas sp. NCBI lineage: Bacteria > Pseudomonadati > Pseudomonadota > Alphaproteobacteria > Hyphomicrobiales > Salinarimonadaceae > Salinarimonas > Salinarimonas sp. The sequence goes on from NZ_CP157794.1 coordinate 909,087, forward strand.
CGGTGTATTGCAGGAAGGCGACGTCGTCGAGACCGATGTCCACCGGCGCGCGAGAGCGGCCGGCGCCCTCCTTCATCACCCGCGAGAACGGGACGGCCTCGGGCAGCGAATAGGGCTTCACCGCCTTCTTCACCTTGCGCGAGACGAAGTTGACGAGGTGCCCCTTGAGCCCCAGCAGATCGCCCGGCGCGACCACGACGACGGTCTCGAGCGTCTTCAGCGAGGGCGCGGCCTCCTCGACCGTGTGCCCGAAATTCTCGAGCACGAACAGCGCCTTGGCGCCCGAATCGTTGAGCTGGTGGGCGAGCTCGCGGGCGGTGTAGAGCGGGTTCACGTTCACCACCGTGAAGCCGCCCGTCAGGATGCCGAAGAGGATCGGCGGGTAGGCCATGACGTTCGGCAGCATGATGGCGACCCGGTCGCCCTTCTTCAGGCCGAGCCCCTGCAGCCAGGCGGCGATCGCCTCCGCGGCGCGGCCGAGACCGGCATAGGTCATCTCCTTGCCGAAGCTCTCCAGCGCCGGACGGTCGGCGAAGCGCGCCACCCCGTCGCGGAAGATGTCCGCGAGCGTGCCCAGCGCGGCCGTATCGATGGACGGCGATACCGCCTCGGGGTAATGGGCGTGCCAGGGTCGGCCCTCGTCGAAATGCGGAAGCGGGGCGGTGCTCGAAGCCACGGGCGTCCTCCTCGTCTGCGCGATCCTTCGGATCGGGTCTTATTAGATATGCGCACTCTCTTTAGTGACACAACTTTCCGATTTGTCGAGCGGGCGCATCGAAAAACCGCTGGGCCACGCATATATACAGCCGGCCCGTGTTTTTAACTGCGGTGCTTGCTGCGATGCAGCGAGCGCGACCCACGAGAGATCGAGACGGAAGAAGCCCTTGTCGAGACGAAAAGACCCCATCGCCGAGACGCCGTCTCGAAACGCCGCCGGGACGCCGGGCGCCCTGCCGTCGCGCGAGGAGGTCGTCGCCTTCATCCGCTCCCAGCCCGGCAAGGTCGGCAAGCGCGAGATCGCGCGCGCCTTCGGCATCTCGGGAGGCGACAAGATCTGGCTCAAGCAGCTGATCCGGGACCTCGAGGAAGAGGGCCTCGTCGACCGGCGCCGCAAGAGCCTGTTCAAGGCCGGCGGCCTGCCGCCGATGACGCTCGCCGACATCGTCGCGCGCGACCTCGACGGGGAACTGATCGCGACGCCCGCCGAATGGGATGCCGAGACGCTGGGCAAGCCGCCGAAGATCCTGATCCAGGCCTCGCGCCGGCCGAAGCCCGGCCAGCCGGCCCCGGGGCTCAACGACCGCGTGCTCGTGCGCGTGCAGGAGACCGGCGACCCCGAGGGCCCGCCCTATGCGGGGCGCGTGGTCAAGGTGCTCGAGAAGAGCCGCGCCCAGGTGCTCGGCGTCTTCCGGCCGCTGCCGAGCGGCGGCGGGCGCCTCACGCCGGTCGACAAGAAGGGCTCGGGGACCGAGATCGCCATCCGCCCCGGCGACGAAGGCGACGCCCGCGAGGGCGACCTCGTCTCGGCGACCCTGACCTCGAGCCCCCGCGCCATCGTGCCCATGGCCAGGGTGCGCGAGCGGCTCGGCTCGGTGAAGTCGGAGAAGGCGGTGAGCCTGATCGCGCTCGTCGCCCACGGCATCCCGCACGTCTTCCCCAAGGCGGTCCTCGACGAGGCGGCGGACATGGACCCCGTGCGCCTCGACACGGAAGGCCGCGAGGACTGGCGCGACCTGCCGCTGATCACGATCGACCCCGCGGACGCCAAGGACCACGACGACGCCGTCCACGCCGCGCCCGATCCCGACCCGAACAACGTCGGCGGCCACGTGCTCACCATCGCCATCGCCGACGTCGCGGCCTACATCCGCCCGGGCTCGGCCATGGATCGCGAGGCGGTCGAGCGCGGCAACTCGGTCTACTTCCCCGACCGGGTCGTGCCGATGCTGCCCGAGCGCATCTCGAACGACCTGTGCTCCTTGCGCCCGCACGAGGACCGCCCGGCGCTGGCCGTGCGGATCACGGTCGGCAAGGACGGGCGCAAGATCCGCCATTCCTTCCACCGCATCGCCATGCGCTCGGCGGCGAAGCTCGCCTATGCGCAGGCGCAAGCCGCGATCGACGGCGCGCCGGACGAGGTCACCGGGCCGCTGCTCGAGCCGGTCCTGCGCCCGCTCTGGGAGGCCTATGCCTGCGTCCTGAAGGCGCGCGAGGCCCGCGACCCGCTGGCCCTCGACCTGCCGGAGCGCAAGATCCTGCTGAAGCCCGACGGCACGGTGGACCGGGTGCTCACCCCCGAGCGGCTCGATGCGCACAAGCTCATCGAGGAGTTCATGATCCTCGCCAACGTCGCCGCGGCGGAGGCGCTGGAGCGCGCGAAGATCCCCTTCGTCTACCGCGCGCACGACGAGCCCTCGCTCGAGAAGATGCACGCGCTCGGCGAGGTGCTGGCCTCGATCGCGATCAAGCTGCCGAAGTCGGGCCCGGTCCGCGCGACCCTGTTCAACCGCATCCTCAAGGCGGTGGACGGGATGGAGCACGAGACCTTCATCAACGAGGTGGTGCTGCGCACCCAGGCGCAGGCGGAATACACGGCGGAGAATTACGGCCATTTCGGCCTGAACCTGCGCCGCTACGCCCATTTCACCTCGCCGATCCGGCGCTATGCCGACCTCATCGTCCACCGCGCGCTGATCCGCGCCCACGGCCTCGGCTCGGGTGGGCTGCCGGCGGAGGTCTCGGCGGAGGACCTCGCCGAGATCGCGGCGAAGATCTCCACCGCCGAGCGCCGGGCCATGGTGGCCGAGCGCGAGACCATCGACCGCTTGATCGCCCACCATATGGCCGAGCATCTCGGCGAGACCTTCCGCGGCCGCATCTCGGGCGTCACCAAGGCGGGGCTGTTCGTGAAGCTCGCCCAGACCGGCGCGGACGGCTTCGTGCCGGCCGCGACCATCGGCGCGGATTTCTACCGCTACGACGAGGGCACGCACGCCCTCGTCGGCGACCGCACCGGCGAGACCTTCCGGCTCGGCGACGAGGTCGAGGTGAAGCTCGTCGAGGCCGCGCCCATCGCCGGCGCGCTGCGCTTCGAGCTGCTCTCCGAGGGCCGCGCCGGGCGCCGGGGCGGCGGCGGCTTCCGCGGCGGCCGCGCCGGCCTGCGCGACGGCGGCCCGCGCCGCTCGAAGGGCCCGAAGAATGCGGGCTTCCGCGATACGCCCAAGCGCGGCGGGACGAAGGTGAAGGTGAAGCGCAAGCGGTGAGGGCTCGCCCTCGCCGTCGCGTGGCCGAGCCGCCCCGCTTGCGCCGGCGGCCGATCTCGCCGAAACAGAGCCCGACACGAGGAGGAGCCATGCCCGCCGCCACGATCGACAGCCGAGACGCTCCCGCCCCCCGCATCTCCTGGGCGACGGGCGTGCGCCGCGGGCTCGCCTGCCGGTGTCCCGCCTGCGGGAAGGGCAGGGCGTTCCGCGGCTTCCTGAAGGTGGCGGAGGCCTGCGACGGCTGCGGCCAGGCGCTGCACCATCACCGCGCGGACGACCTGCCGCCCTACGTCACGATCTTCATCGTCGGGCACATCGTCGGCTACGGCATCCTGCTCACGGAGACCAATCTCGACCTGCCGATCTGGCTCACGCTCGGCTTCTGGACGGCCTTGACGCTGGCGATGACGCTCGCCTTGATGCAGCCGGTGAAGGGGGCCGTCGTCGGGCTGCAATACGCGCTTCGCATGCACGGCTTCGACGATGCTGGGCGAGATCCCGGGCAAGAGGACGACCACGCGTGAACGATACCGGCGCGGCGCTGACGGAGCGCCTGACCAAGGCCGAACGTGAGCAGAAATGGCCCAACCAGCGCCCGCGCGACGCCGCGACGCTGATCGTCATCGACCGCTCGGAGCCCGTGCCGCGGCTGCTGATGGGGCGGCGCCACGACGGCCACAAGTTCATGCCGGGCAAGTTCGTCTTCCCCGGCGGGCGGATCGACGCGACCGACCGGCGCATGGTCGCCGCCGGCATGCTCGACGACCGCACCGACGACGCGCTCTCGGCGCGCACGACGCGGCCCTCCTCGGCGCGGAACCGGGCGCTGGCTTTGGCCGCGATCCGCGAGACCTACGAGGAGACCGGGCTGATGCTCGGCTCCAAGGACTACGGCGCGCCGGAGCTCGAGATCGAGGGCCCCTGGGCCGATTTCGTGCGCGAGGGCGTCTATCCCGAGCTCGACGTGCTCCAGTTCATCGCCCGCGCGATCACCCCGCCGCGGCGGCCCAAGCGCTTCGACACGCGCTTCTTCGCCGTCGACCGCGAGGCCATCGCCCATGAGGTGGAGGGGGTCGTCGGGCCCGATTCCGAGCTCGTCGACCTGCAATGGGTGTCGATCGACGACGCCCGCGCCCTCGACCTGCCGACCATCACCACCGTCGTCCTCGACGAGCTCACCGCACGGATCGACAAGGGCTTCTCGCCCATGCTGCCGGTGCCCTACTACCACATGGTGCGCGGCGCCTTCGTGCGCGAGGAGGTATGAGACACCCCGTGTCCACCTCTGTTTTTCTACGCGGCGCATTTTTGCGCGGCGAGATGGCGTGCGGGTTCGTATTCGGCTCGATCTCGCCAGGCATGCCAGAGGATGCGGATCCAGGCGCGTGCCAGGATACGGACGGCGTGGGGGTGACTGCATCCGCGCTGCCTGGCCCGCATGTAGACGTCGGCGGCCCAGGGGGAGGCATGGCGGGAGTTGTCGGCGAAGCAGGTGAGGGCGGCGCGCAGACGGTGATTGCAGGCCCATCGGAAGACGACGCCCCTGCTTTTTCCGGAGGCGTGGGTGACGGGGCAGACGCCGGCCTCCGCGGCGAGCTGGTCTGCGGTCTGGAAGCGCGCGCGGTCGTCGCCGATCTCGGCGAGGATCTGGGCGGCGTTGATGCGGCCGGCGCGCGGGAAGGACATGACGATGCGGCCGTCGGGCAGCTCGGCGACGTCGTGCTCGATGCGGGCGGTGAGGTCGCGGATCGCGGCGACGATGCGCTCGAGGGCGACGACGAGGGCGCGCACGATCTCGCCCTTGGCCTCGCTCTCGTCCCGGCCGGCGAGGCCGATCGGCGCGGCGCGCAGGCGGGCGAGGAGCTCGGCGGCGCTGCGGCGGCCGCTGTAGCGGGCCTGGGCCATGAAGGCGGCCATGCGCTTCTCGCCGAGTCGTGCGGCGCTCTCGGGCGTGGGGTAGCGGGCGAGGAAGGCGAGGGCGACGGGGCTGTCGACGTCGGCGAAGATCGCGGCGGCGCCCGGCCAGAAGCTTTCGAGCAGGCTGCGCAGCTGGTTTGCGAGGCCGACGCGCGTGGCGACGAGGTCGTCGCGCCCGCGCACGAGGGCGCGCAGCGCCTTGACCGCGTCGGAGGCCTGGCGCAGCGGGGCGAAGCGATGCCCGTCGGTGCGCAGGATATCGGCGAGCATGTAGGCGTCACCCGTATCGGACTTGCCGCCGGCGGCGCGATAGCGCGGACGGCAGGCCTTCACGACGTTCGGGTGGATCGGCACGACCGGATGGCCGGCGGCGACGAGCGTGTCGACGACGAGGCCGGACGGGCGCTCGATCGCCACCGGCATCTCGCCGACGGGCGCGATGCGCGCGAGCGCGGCCACGAGCTTGGCGAGGCCGGCGGCGGTGTGCGGGACGTCGAGGCGTGCGCGGACCGCACCCGTCTCGTCGAGGACGCAGGCCGCATGGCCCGCGCCGCCCCAGTCGAAACCAACAGTGAAAGGCATAGGCGACGTCTCCCGGTTCGGTGTACCCTCACCCGAGCCGGGAGGTCGTGCGGATCGCTCATTGGAAGGCGCTCCGGCTGGCAGGCTCAGGCGCTACACCCCGTGGTCCGTCCGGTCCTCCCGGCACCTGCCGCGCGGCGGGTCTCATACGGGCCCTCGAAGGGCAAGCGACGCCGGCCGTCGCGGCAGGCGCTCGGGCTGGCGAATACTACGCCGCTCCGCGGCTCCGCATCCGCCAGCCCGAAGGTGCACCAATGAGCGACGCGGCGCTCGAGGAGCGCGGGCTCGATCGCAGCCGCATGGCCTCGATCGCGGCGGCGATCGGCTGCATCACCGCGGTGGGCGTCGGGCTGTCTCTCTCCGTGCCGCTCCTGTCGCTCGAGATGGAGCGCATGGGCGTCTCCGGCGCCGGCATCGGGGCGAACACCGCGATCGCGGGGCTCGCGGCGGTGATGGTGGTGCCGTTCGCGCCGCGGCTCGCCGCGCGCTTCGGCGTCGGCGCGCTGCTCTGGACGGCGGTCGCCGTCGCCGCGGCATCCATGATCGCCTTCAAGCTGTTCTTCTCCTTCGGCGCCTGGTTCCCGCTGAGGTTCGTCTTCTCGGCGGCGATCGGCGTCCTGTTCGTGCTCTCCGAATTCTGGATCAACGCCATCGCCCCGCCTGCCCGGCGCGGCCTCGTCAACGGCGTCTACGCGACCGTGCTGGCGCTGGGCTTCGCAGCGGGCCCGGCGGTGCTCGCCCTCGTCGGCACGAGCGGCTGGCCGCCCTACATCGCGGGCGCGGCCCTGATCTGCGTCGCGTCGCTGCCGCTCCTCCTCGCACGCGGCATGTCGCCGGCGATCGGACACGGCGGCGGGCGCTCGGTGAAGGCGATGATCGCGATCGCGCCGGTGGCGACGCTCGCGGCGCTCGTCTTCGGCGCTGTGGAGACGGGGGGCTTCGCCATCCTGCCGGTCTACGGCGTGGCGCTCGGGCTGACGCCGGAGAGCGCGGCCTTCCTGGTCTCGATCGTGGCGCTCGGGAACGTCGCGCTGCAGATCCCGATCGGCCTCCTGTCGGACCGGGTGGACCGGCGCCTCCTGCTTCTGGTCGCCGCGCTCGTCGGCGTCGCGGGATCGGCGGCGATGCCGCTGGCCGCGGGAGACCCGATCGCCTTCCCGGCCCTGCTCTTCGTCTGGGGCGGCGTGGTGGGCGCGCTCTACACCGTCGGCCTCGCCCATCTCGGCGCGCGCTTCACCGGCCCGGACCTCGCGTCCGCGAACGCCGCCTTCGTCATCCTCTACAATGTCGGCATGATCGTGGGCCCGCCCGCGATCGGCGGGGGCCTCGACCTCGTGCGCCCGCATGGCTTCGCCTACGTGCTGGCGTTGATGTTCGCAGCCTATCTCGTGCTGATCGTGGGGCGGATGGCGTCGGCGCGGGAGTGAGACACGGTCACTCGAAGCCGTCGCAGAGCTCGATCGGGTAGCGGCCGGCGAGGAAGGTCTGGACCTCCGCGAGCCGGCCCGTGAAGCGCCGCGCCGCAGGCTCCGGAACGGCGAACTGACCCGTGAAGAAGGAGGGGCTCGGCGGCGATGCCCGAGCGAGCGCCCGCGCGACGCGGCAATCCGCGAAACGCTCCACGACGTCGTCGCCGCGCTCGAGAGACGCGATGAGGCGCAGGACGTCGACCGCGGCCACCATCGGGAAATCTTCCTGCTCCAGCATGTGGAACGCCACGTCGTCCGCCTGCAGCTCGCGATCTTCGGCGGCGCTGAACGGGGAGAGATCGAGCCCCGCGACCTGCATGGCGTGCGCCGCTTCGTGCGCGACGATGAAGAGCGCGCTCGCGCCCGCCGTATGGGCGAGCCGGACCGCGACGGGATCGGCCGCGAGGCCGGCGTTGATCCGCGCGTAGCGCTCGGCCGAGACCCCGAGCTCGTCGAGAGCGGACCGCAAGGGAAGCGGCGCGCGCGGAGCGCGTCCGCGCAGCTCGTCCGAGCAACGGCGCTCCTGAGCGTCGCGAAGCTCCGCGTACTGGCGGTCCTGGATGTCGGCAATCCGCGCGAACGCGCCGAGCTCGTCGACACCCAGCGCATACAGGATCCACGGCTGGCTGAAGAAGAGCTGCAGCTGCGGATACAGGATCGGCACGCCGACCCGGTCCTCGTGCCGTACCTCGGGGGTGCGCAGACAGGGACCCTGCAGGATCTCGAGAGGATAGTCCCTCACCGCCTCGGCATAGGAGGGGCCGAGGTGGAGCGCGATGCCGGGCTTGATGTTCTCCTCCCAGACCGGCGCCAGCTCGGAAAGGATGCGCCGAAGCTCGCGCTCCGCATCGGCCTGCGTCTGCGCGGGCGCGGGCGTCGACGCGACCGCGAGGAACAGGATGAACGCGAGCCTGGCGATCACGGGGCGAGTTCCTTGGTGACGAGGTTCTCGACACGGCGATAGGAAAGCTCCTGGGAGGCGGTGAGACGGTCCCTCGCGACCTCGCCGCTTTCGACCCTGCAGTAGACGATCAGGTCCGCCGGATCGCTCACCATGCGGACGATCTGGTGGACCAGGTTCCCCCGCATCGCCCCGTCGGTCTGGAGGTAGCGAACGAGGATCTGCCCCACCTCCTCTCGGCTGGGCGCGCCGGGACTGCCGGCGTCGGGGACCGCGTTGAGGGCGCCCACGAACAATTGGAGCGTCTCGGGATACCCGCCGTCGGCTCCCGAGGTCCGCGCATAGGTCAGGTCGGCGCAAATGCCGCCACGCGGCAGGCCGGGCGGCTCGATCGCCGACGGGACGAAGAGGAGCCCAGCGATGAAGCCGGCGCCGACGAAGATCATCGCCAAGCCGGGCGACGCCTTGATCGCAGGAAGCAGCCCCTCGAGAAATCCGCCCTGTGCGCCCTCGTCGTCGCCGGATGCCGGTGCGCTGCTGCGGCGAAGAGCCTTGTAGAAGACGAGGATGATGCCGGACGCGATGAGCAGCACGCCTGCGCCGAGCGCGGTGCGCAGAATCAGGTCGTACATCGCCAGCGACATCGTCACAGCCCCCAGTAGGGATGCGAAGATGAACCACCGAGCGGGTTCTTGCAACAGGGGCGAGTATCGCCGCCGCCTCGGCTTCGCTGGCAGCGGTCGCGCCGGTCGCGCCCGTATCGCATTCCGCCCTTGACCTTCGCGCCGCGATCCCGCATAGACACGCGACTTCGGCCGGGCTCGCCCGGCCTCTTCGTTTTGGCGGCTCGAGCGTGGCCTTTCAGGCGCGCGCCATGTGGCCGCATCGAGCGCGCACGAGGACGATCATGGCCAAGGCCGTCACCATCAAGGTCAAGCTGCTGTCGACCGCCGACACCGGCTTCTTCTACGTCACCAAGAAGAACACCCGCACGATGACCGAGAAAATGTCGATGCGGAAGTACGACCCGGTGGCGAAGAAGCACGTCGAGTTCAAGGAGACGAAGATCAAGTGAGACCGCCGGGCCGCCTCGCGCGGCTCGCACTCGCCCGATCTCGACCCGAAAAGGCGCCCCTCGCGGGCGCCTTTTTTCGTGTCTCACGTCCCTCGAGGTTTCGCACGCGTCGTCGGCGCGGCGGCGGCCGGGTCCTCGGGCCAGACGTGCCTGGGGTAGCGCCCGCGCATCTCGGCGCGCACGGCGGCCCAGGAGCCGCGCCAGAAGCCCGGCAGGTCCTTCGTCACCTGGATCGGGCGGTGCGCCGGCGAGAGCAGCTCCAGCACCAAGGGCCGCCGCCCGCCGGCGAGCGCCGGGTGCGTGTCGAGCCCGTAGAGCTCCTGCACGCGGATGGCGATCGCCGGCTCCTCGCCCTCGTAGTCGACCGCGACCGACGTGCCGGTCGGCGCGCGCCAATGGGTGGGCGCCTCGGTCTCGAGACGGCGCGCGAGCTCGTAGGGCAGGAGCGCGCGCAGGCCCTCGATCACGTCCGAGGCCTCGATCTGGGCGAGCGCGGTCTTGCCCGACAGCATCGGCGCGAGCCAGGTCTCGATCGTTTCAGCCAGCGCGTCGTTCGAGACGTCCGGCCACGGTTCGCCCTCGGCCGCGCGCAGGAAGGCGATGCGGCGGCGCAGCTGGGCGGCGGCCTTCGACCAGGGCAGCGCCTCGATCCCGAGCTTCGCCACCCCCCGCGCCAGCACCGCGGGCGTGTCGGGGTCGTCGGCCAGCGGGATCGGGCGCTCGGACAGGATCACCGATCCGATCCGCCGCGCGGCGCGCCCACGCACGGCCCTGGCTTTCACGTCGAAGGCGACCTCGTCGCGCGCGCGGATCCGCTCGGGGAAGAGCGCCTCGATCTCCTCGGGCGACAGCGCCGCAGCGGCGAGCACCCGCGCCGATCCCGCCGCGCCGGCGATCTCGGCGACGGCGAGAAAGGGCTCGCGGGCGAGCGCCAGATGCGGCTCCAAAGCCGCGCCGCGACCGTTGGCTAGGACGACCTCGCCGGGCCTGCCGCGGGCGCGGGCGATGCGGTCCGGATAGGCCAACGCCACCAGCGCGCCGACCGAGAGGCCCTCCGGCGCGCGCGGGGCGATACCCTCGCTCGCCTGCGCGGCCCACGAGCGGGCGAGGCGGCGCATGTCCTCGGCGCGCCCACCCTTTTCGCGCGCGACGCGGTCGAGCCGGTGGGCGAGGTCGACGTCGTCCCCGCCGAGCCCGCGCTCGACGAGGAGCGCTGCGACTTCCGCCGCGCGTGAGGCCTCCCCGCGCTCGGCCGCGCGGATCGCCATCGCCGCGAGCCGCGGCGGCAGCGGCAGCGCCCGCAGCCTCGCCCCGAGCGGGGTGAGCCGGCCGTCGGCGTCGAGGGCGCCGATCTCGGCGAGCAGCGCGCGGGCCTCCGCGAGCGCCGGGCGCGGCGGGGCGTCGAGGAAGGGCAGCGTCGTCGGGTCGGAGACGCCCCAGGCGGCGCAGTCGAGGACGAGGGAGGAGAGGTCGGCGGCGAGGATCTCCGGCGTCGCGAAGGGCTGGAGCGCCCCCGTCGCCGCCTCCTCCCAGAGCCGGTAGCAGACGCCCGGCTCCGTGCGCCCGGCGCGGCCGCGACGCTGGTCGGCGGAGGCGCGCGAGACGCGCACCGTCGCGAGCCGCGTGATCCCGACCGCCGGCTCGTAGACCGGCACGCGGGCGAGGCCCGAATCGATCACGACGCGCACGCCCTCGATCGTCAGCGAGGTCTCGGCGATGGCGGTGGCGAGCACCACCTTGCGCCGCCCCGCGGGCGCGGGAGAGACCGCCCGGTCCTGCGCCCCGCGCTCGAGCGCGCCGTAGAGCGGCGCGATCTCGACCGCGGTGTCGCGCACCCGCTCGCGCAGGATCTGCTCGGTGCGGCGGATCTCGGCCTGGCCGGGCAGGAAGACGAGGAGCGAGCCCGTCTCCTCCGAAAGCGCGCGCAACGCCGATGCGGCGACCGCCTCCTCGATGCGCTGGCGCGGGTCGCGGCCGACATGGCGCGTCTCGACCGGGTAGGCGCGGCCCTCGGATGCGATCACCGGCGCGTCGTCGAGGAGCGCCGCGACCCGCGCGCCGTCGAGTGTGGCCGACATCACGAGCAGCCGCAGGTCCTCGCGCAGGCCGCCCTGGGCGTCGCGGGCCAGCGCGAGCCCGAGATCGGCGTCGAGCGAGCGCTCGTGAAACTCGTCGAACAGCACCGCCGCGACGCCCTCCAGCGTCGGGTCGTCGAGGATCATGCGGGTGAACACGCCCTCGGTGACGACCTCGATGCGCGTTCTCGCCGACACCCTGGTCCCGAGCCGGACGCGCAGGCCCACCGTCTCGCCCACGCGCTCGCCCAGCGTCTGCGCCATGCGCTCCGCGGCGGCGCGGGCGGCGAGGCGGCGGGGCTCCAGGACGATCAGCTTTCCGCCAGCGGTCCACGGCTCGTCGAGGAGCGCGAGCGGCACGCGCGTCGTCTTGCCCGCCCCGGGCGGGGCGACGAGCACCGCGCTCGACCGGTCGCGCAGGGCGGTGGCGAGGTCGGCGAGGACGGCGTCGATGGGCAGGGGCGTGTCGAAAGCGCGCATGCGGCGGGTGATGGCAAGGACGGCGGCCGCGCGCAAGCGGCCACCTCCCGCCAAAGCGATCGCGGCGTCCCTGCTCCGCGCCGTCCCGCCGGCTGACGACGGGCGTTCGCGGTCAGCCCTTCCGCGCTTCCTTGTCGAGCTCCGCCTTCGAGGGCGCGACCTTGTCCGAGCGGATGCCGGTCTTGTGCTTCTCGACGAAGTCGTCCGTGTCCGGCTGGTCGGTGCGGGACTCCGCCTGCGTCTGGCGCTCGTTGTGCTGGCGCAGCTGGTCCTGGCCGTGCAGCTCGTTGTCGCCCATGCGCTTTCCGGCGAGCTCGTCCTCGCGGGTGACGTTCTCCGGCACGTCCGCGACGTGCTCCGCGTGCCGCGTCGTGTCGTGCCCCATTCCCTTGCCGGCCTTGGCCATGGCTCTCTCCTTCGCGGTTCGTCGTCGTTCGCAGGGGCAACGGTCGGGGCGCGGGTGGGGTTTCTTCGGGGAGGGCGAGGGCGCCGTCGACGGGACGATCGGGTGCACGGGGGGGGCGGCCGAGGAGCGGGACGGTCGGCTCCCGGCGAAGTGCCTTGTCGAGCTCGTAAAGAGGGTGTATGCGCCTCTCCATCGCTACCGATGGAGGTTCGGTCGTATGAACGACAGTTCGGTCGCGCGTATCGGTGTGGACGGAGGACGCGAGCGCGCGTCGGCGGATGCGCCCGCGTCGTCCGAGGCATCGCGTCGGCAGAGCGTGCTGGAGGCCTTTGCCATGCCGGCCGACGACTCCCACGACGAGGCTGTCGATGCATTCATCGACGCCGTTTTCGAGGAGATCCTGGCGCAACATCGTGAGAGCGAACGGAGAGAGATCGAGTGGTGACCTTCGGCCGCTTCTCGCCCACCGAGCGCCGCGTCCGGGTGATGTCAGCATCTGGATCTCGGCTGTCGCGTGTCGCTTGACAGGTTACGTGTCCGGCGCTATCGTGAGGCACTCTGGACATGATCGACAGCTTTATTCACAAAGGTCTGAAGGAGCTTTTCGAGACCGGCGAGACTGGAAAGGTCGATAAGCACCTGCACGCGAGGATTCTGCGACGGCTCGATGTGATGCATAACGCGAAAGATACGAAAGACCTGAATGTACCTGGCTTCGACTTTCACCCGCTCAAGGGGTACAAGCCGACGAGATACTCCGTTCATGTCAACGGCCCATGGTGCATCACTTTCGAGTTCGAGAACGAAACGGCCACGAGGGTCGACCTCGAACAATATCACTGATCGATGAGCCTCGTTGGAACGGAAACACCTCAGATGGCGCAGCTCGCTCACCGCCCCGACCGGGCGCCGACCCATCCCGGCGCCGTCCTCCGCGAGGACGTGCTTCCGGCGCTCGGCCTGACGGTCACGGAGGTCGCCGGGCATCTCGGCGTCACGCGACAGCAGCTCCATCGTATCCTGTCGGAGCAGTCCGGCATCTCCCCGGAGATGGCGCTGCGGCTCGGCAAGCTGTGCGGCAACGGCGAGGGGCTCTGGATCCGCATGCAGGAGACCTACGACCTCTGGCATGCGCGCCGCAAGCTCGGCGACGCACTCGATCGCATCCCGACGCTGCGCGCCCAGATGGCTTGACGCGGAAGGCGGGCGTTCGCCCGCCTGATCCCCCTCACAATCCCCCCATCGCCCGCACGATGCCCCACTCCTCCTGCGTCACCGGCTGCACGGAGAGGCGCGAATTGTTGACGAGGATCATCTCGGCGAGCCGCGGCTCGGCCTTGATCGCCTCGAGCGTCACCGGCTTCGGCAGGGGCTCGACGGCCTTGACGTCGACCATGCCGAACCGGCCCGAGGCGTCGGTGTGGTCGGGGTAGTATTCCCGGATCACCTCGACGACGCCGACGATCTCCTTGCCCTTGTTGGAATGGTAGAAGAAGCCGCGCTCGCCGATCTTCATCGCCATCAGGTTCTGCTTGGCGACGTGGTTGCGCACGCCGTTCCAATGGGTGCCGGCCTCGCCCGCCTCGACCTGCTGCTGCCACGACCACACGTCCGGCTCGGACTTGTAGAGCCAATAGGCCATCGTCTTCTCGCCCCCGTCTCGTTCTTCTCAATCCTCGGCCTTCAAGGGCCGGCTCATCAACGTGTCCATCGTCTCCGCGAGGCTCGCGCGCCCCGCGACCAGCGCGGCGACCGCCTCCGCGACCGGCATCTCGACGCCCCGCGCATGCGCCATGGCGACGAGCGCCTCCGCCGTGAAGGCGCCCTCGACGAGCTTGCCGCCCGCGGCCTCCTCCACGGACAGGCCCCGGCCCAGGCGCTCGCCGAAGGCGAAGTTGCGCGACTGGCCGGAGCCGCAGGTGAGCACCACGTCGCCGAGCCCCGAGAGCCCCATCAGCGTCTCGGACCGGCCGCCATAGGCGCGGGCGAAGCGCATGAGCTCGGCGAAGCCGCGGGCGGTGAGCGCGGCCTTGGCGCTCTCGCCGAGCCCCCGGCCGATGGCGGCCCCGCAGGCGATGGCGAGCACGTTCTTCGCCGACCCGCCGATCTCCACGCCGCGCAGGTCGCGGGAATGATAGACCCGCAGCGCCTTGCCCGAGAGCCGCGCGGCGAGCCGGGCGGCGAGGCCTTCCTGCGGCGCAGCGAGCGTCACGGCGGTGGGCAGCCCGCGGGCGACGTCGTGGGCGAAGCTCGGGCCGGAGAGCGCCGCCACCGGCGAACCCGGTCGCAGGTCCGCGACCACGTCGGAGAGGAAGAAGCTCGTCGCCCGCTCGATGCCCTTGGCGCAGATCACGAGGGGCGCCTCGGGCGCCAGGACCAGCGGCAGCGCGGTGGTCACCTCGCGCACGGCCTGGGCCGGCACGACGAGGAGCGCCGCGTCGCAGGCGGAGAGGTCCGGGAGCGCCGAGGTCGGCCGCACCGCATCGGGCAGCGCGACGCCGGGCAGGAAGCGGGCGTTCTCGCGCGTCTCGCGCATCGCGCGCGCATGGTCCGGGTCGCGGGTCCAGAGCACCACGTCGCAGCCGGCCGCCGCGGCGGCGTTGGCGAGCGCCGTGCCCCAGGCGCCGGCGCCGACGATGCCGAGCGGGGCGCTCACGGCGTCTTCTCCGTGGCCGCCTCCGCAGCGTCCGCGACGGCGAGCGGCCAGCGCGCCCGCGCGGGCGCGTCGAGGCCGTCGATGAGCCCGAGCCGCAGCCGCTCGAGCCCGGCCCAGGCGATCATCGCGCCGTTGTCGCCGCACAGCGACAGCGGCGGCGCGACGAGGCGCAGGCCCGATTCGGTGGCGAGCCGCTGCAGCCCGCGGCGCACCCCGCCGTTCGCCGCGACGCCGCCGGCGACGACGAGCGCCGAGGGCCGCGGGGCGATCGCCTGGAAGGCGCGCAGAGCGATGCGGGTGCGGTCGACCACGACGTCGACGATCGCGGTCTGGAAGGACGCGCACAGATCCGCGACGTCCTGCTCGGAGAGGGGCGCGATGCGCTCCGCCTCGAGCCGCACGGCCGTCTTCAGCCCCGAGAGCGAGAAGTCCGGCGTCTGCCGGCCGATGAGCGGGCGCGGCAGGGCGAAGCGCTCGGTATCGCCGCTCTTCGCCATCCGCTCGACCTCGGGCCCGCCGGGATAGGCGAGGCCGAGCAGCTTCGCGACCTTGTCGAAGGCCTCGCCGATGGCGTCGTCGATGGTGGCGCCGAGGCGCACGTAGTCGCCCACCCCGCGCACGGCGAGGAGCTGGGTGTGCCCGCCGGAGACGAGGAGGAGCAGGTAGGGAAAGCCGATCCCGTCGGTGAGGCGGGCGGTGAGCGCGTGCGCCTCGAGATGGTTCACCGCGATCAGCGGCTTGGCCGAGACCAGGGCGAGCGCCTTGGCCGTCGTCAGCCCCACGATCACCCCGCCGATCAGGCCGGGCCCGGCGGCCGCGGCGATGGCGTCGACGCCGGAGAGATCGGTCCCGGCCTTCGCCAGCGCGCGGGCGACGAGGCGATCGATCACCTCGACATGGGCGCGCGCGGCGATCTCCGGCACCACGCCGCCATAGGCCGCGTGCTCGGCGATCTGCGAGAGCACCTCGTTGGAGAGCACGGCCCCGCGGCCGTCCTCGGCGAGGCCGACGACGGCAGCCGCCGTCTCGTCGCAGGTCGTCTCGATGCCCAGAACCCGCATGTCTCGCCCTCGATCCTCGCCCGAATCCCGCGGTCGCGCCGCGTATCGTGCCTTGTCCGAACTTCCGCGATCAAGGCGGGGCACCTATAGTCGCCGCCCGCGACGAAGGAAACGCGCGAGACGGAGAAAAGACCACCATGGAGAACGGCGCGGCGCGCAAACCCGGCGCGGCTTTCGTCATCGGCACGCGCGGGAGCCCCCTCGCGCTCGCCCAGGCCCACGAGACCCAGAGACGGCTCGGCGCGGCCCTCGGGCTGGAGCCGGAGCGCTTCCCGCTCGAGATCATCAAGACGTCCGGCGACATGATCCAGGACCGCGCCCTCTCGGAGGCCGGCGGCAAGGGCCTGTTCACCAAGGAGATCGACCAGGCCCAGCTGGAGGGGCGCGTCGACGTCACCGTCCATTCCGGCAAGGATCTGCCCAACGACCTCCCGCCGGGTCTCGTCATCGCGGGCTTCCTGCCGCGGGAGGACGTGCGCGACGCCCTCATCTGCAAGGGCGCGTCCTCCTTCGCCGACCTCCCCGCCGGGACCGTCGTCGGCTCCGCCTCCTTGCGCCGGCAGGCCATGGTGCGCCGGCTGCGCCCGGATCTCGAGGTGGCGCTCCTGCGCGGCAACGTCGGCACCCGGCTCGCCAAGATCGAGGCGGGGGAATACGGCGCGACGCTGCTCGCCATGGCGGGGCTCAACCGCCTCGGCCTCGCCCACCACGCCACCGCCGCGCTCTCCGTCGACGAGTTCCTGCCCGCCGTGGCCCAGGGCGCCATCGCCATCGTCGTGCGGGAGGCGGACGAGAAGGCCCGCGCGGCCGCCGAGGCGATCTGCGACCGCGAAGCGATGATCCAGGTCGCGGCCGAGCGCGCCTTCCTCGCCGTGCTCGACGGCTCCTGCCGCACGCCCATCGCCGGCCACGCCACGATCGAAGGCGACCGCATCCGCCTGCGTGGGCTCGTCCTGCGCCCCGACGGCTCGGAGAGCGTCGGCGGCGAGGGCGAGGCGCCCCTCGCGGACGCCGCGCGCCTCGGCGCGGAGGTGGGGCGCGATGTCAAGGCCCGGCTGCCGGCTGGCTTCTTCGGCTGATGGCGGGCGCCCGGGCCGCGCCGCGCGTTCTCGTCACCCGCGCGGAGGAGGACGGGCGCCGCACCGCCGCCGCGCTGGAGGACATGGGCTTCGCCCCGCTCGTCGCGCCGCTGATCGCCACCCGCGCCACCGGCGCGGCCCCGCCGCCGGGGCCGTTCGACGCCGTGCTGATCACGAGCGCCAAGGCCGCGCCGTTCCTGTCCGAGGCGCCGGTCGACATCGTCGCGGTCCCGGTCTTCGCGGTGGGCGCGCGCACGGCCGAGGCGGCTCGGGCGGCGGGGGCGCAGGAGGTGCGAATCGCCGAGGGCGACGCCGTCGCGCTCGCGCGGCTGGTGGCGGCGAGCCTGCCGAAAGGGGCCCGGCTCTTGCATGTCGCGGGTGAGGATCGCAAGCCGGAGCCGGCCGAGAGCCTCGCGCGTGCGGGATACGACGTCGTCGCCTGGGCCGCCTACCGGGCCGCGCCGACGCCGTTGTCCGAGGCGGCGCGCGCGGCGATCGCGTCGGGCGCGGCGGGCGGGGCGCTGCACTATTCGCGGCGCAGCGCGGAGCTGTTCGTGGCGGCTCTCGAGGAGGCGGGGCTCGCGGACCGTTTGCCGCAGCTCGTCCACGCCTCGATTTCGCCCGATGCGGCCGATCCTCTGCGGAAGGCCGGGGCGACCCGGGTTTTCGTCGCGCCGCGGCCCGAGGAAAGCGCGCTCCTGCGCACTTTTGCGGACGCCGCGAGCGTGGCCTTTGGAGCAGAATGGCCGCAGGCGCGTTGAACCAATGCTAAGGTTCGGCGTGCCAACGACCGCTGCGACGGTGTAGACCGATCCCCGCCGCCGCGCGTTCGCGTGGCGCGACCCCGTGGCCCGCCGCCGCGCGTCCTGCGCGGCGCGACCCTGTGGAAGGACGACGTGACGAAGAGACCCTCCTCCAAAGCGGGCCGTTCCGCTCGGTCCAAACCCGCGCGGTCCAAGCCGGCGACTTCGCAGAACCGACCGACCCCGTCCGCGGCGGAGGCGCCCGAATCGGCTGCGCCCGAGACGGATGCGCGCGAAATCACGTCCGAGGTAGAGAGCATGACCGCGTCCGAGGCGGCGTCGCCGTCGTCCGAGCCGAACACGATCATCGTCACCGACGAGGCGCGCGTCCTGCCCGCGCCGCCGGCCGCGAAGCCCGCGGGAGAGACGGCCGAGCCCCCCGGCGAGACCGCACGCGAAGCGACGCCGGTGGCCTCGGTGCCGGCCGTCGCGGCGAGGCCCGCTGCCGAGCGCACGCCGGAGCCGGAGCCGGTATCCGAGCCCTCGCCCGAGCCGCTCGCGACCACGGCGCCGAGCGGCGGCGCCGACGAGCTCGCCGCGGCCGCCGCGCTGGAGGATCGCCCCGGCGCCCCGCCTCTGCAGGAGCGCGGCGGCACGACGGGCGCGCTCGCGGCCGCGATCGTCGCGGCGCTCGTCGTCGCGGGCGTCCTCGTCGCCTACGACCTGTTCGCGCGCCCCGGCGCCGCCGACACCACGGCGCTGGAGGAGCGCCTCGCCGCCGTCGAGAGCCAGGCCCTGGCCGCCCGGGACGCGGCCTCCGAGGCGCAGGAGACGGCGTCGGGCGCCGTCGAGGCCGCGCCGGACGAGGAGCGTCTCGCCTCCCTCGAGAGCCGCATCGCCGAGGTGGCCGAGACCGCCCAGGCCGCGCGCGAGACCGCCGGGGAGGCGCCCGCCGCGGAGCGCATCGCCTCGCTCGAGGAGCGCGTCTCCGCCCTCGCCACGCGCCTCGACGAGGAGATCGCCCCCACGCTGCAGGGTCTCCAGCAGGAGATCGGCCGCATCGACGAGGCGACCCAGGCCGCTGAAGGCGCGCGCCAGGCGGTCGAGGCGGCGCAGGGCGAGATGACGTCGCTGCGCGAGGCCGTCGCCGCCGAGGCGCAGGCGACGCGCGAGGCCTATCTCGCCATCACCGCCGCGAACGCCATCGTCAGCGCGCTGCCGGCGGGGACGCCCTATGCCGGCGCCCTCGACACGCTGCAGGCGGCCGGCGTCGAGGACGCCATCCTCGAGGATCTCGCCGTCTTCGCCGAGACCGGCGCGCCCACGGCGGAGACGCTGCGCGCCGACTTCGCCGCCGTCGCCCCGGACATTCGCCGGGCGCTGACCCCGGAGGATCCGACGCAGGACGGGGTCGGCTCGTTCTTCGAGGGGCTGTTCTCCCGCGCGGTGCGGGTCGAGCCGGTGGACGGGCTCGAGGCGCCCGGCGATCCCGCCATCGATCCCGTGGCGGACGTGGTGCGGGCTCTCGCGGTGGGGGACCTGGAGGCCGCCCATGCCGCCTTGCAGGCGCTGCCGGAGGACGCGCGCGCGGTCTCGCAGGCTTTCGGGGACCGGCTCGCGGCGCGCATCGCCGCCGGCGAGGCGGCTCGCGCCGCCATGGACCGGGCCCAGGCGGCGCTCGCTCCGCAGAATTGACAAGGTTGGGCGGCGCTCGCGCCGCAAGAGTGATAAGGACGGCGCTCGCGCCGCAGGCTCGATCAAGGAAGACAGAGACATGTGGCGCGTTCTCTTCTATCTCGCCGTCGTCGCCGCCCTCGCCGCGGGGGCGATCTGGCTCGCCGACCAGCCCGGCCGGGTGGCCTTCGTCTGGCAGGGGGTCAGCTATTCCGTCGGCCTCGCGGTGGCGGCGGTGCTGCTGGTGCTGCTGGTCTTCGTCTTCCTGCTCGTCGAGGCCGTGATCCGCTGGCTGTTCAAGGCGCCGGAGAAGATGGCCGAGGCCTCCGTCAACCGGAAGCGCCGCAAGGGCCTGCTCGCGCTCTCGCGCGGCATGGTCGCCGTCGGCTCGGGGGACGAGGGCGCGGCGCGCCGCTACGCCCGCGAGGCGCAGAAATACCTGCGGCCCGACGAGCCGCTCGTCCTGCTGCTGCGCGCCCAGGCGGCGCAGATGGCGGGGGACCGCGACGACGCCGAGAGCGCCTTCCGCGCCATGGCCGAGAACGACGAGACGCGGGTGCTCGGCCTGCGCGGGCTCCACGTCGAGGCGCGCCAGCGCGGCGATCGCGACGCCTCGCTCGCCTACGCGCAGGAGGCCGCGCGCCTCGCGCCGGCGGCGACCTGGGCCAACGAGGCCGTGCTCGAATCGCACGTCGCCCGCGGCGACTGGACGGCGGCGCTCGACGTGGTCGAGCGCCGCGCCGCGCTCGGCCTGATCGACAAGGCCACCGCCAAGCGCCACCGCGCCGTGCTGCTCACCGCGGACGCGCTCTCGCGCGGGGAGAGGGACGAGGAGCTCGCGCTCCAGAAGGCGAAGGAGGCGCTGCGCCTCGCGCCGGA
Organism: Salinarimonas sp.; assembly: GCF_040111675.1. Classification (NCBI taxonomy): domain Bacteria; kingdom Pseudomonadati; phylum Pseudomonadota; class Alphaproteobacteria; order Hyphomicrobiales; family Salinarimonadaceae; genus Salinarimonas; species Salinarimonas sp. Next base: position 929,347 of record NZ_CP157794.1, read on the forward strand.
TCTCGTCCCCGCCGCGGCGCTGGCCGGGCGGATCCTGTCCAAGCGGCTCGAGCTGCGCAAGGCGGCGAAGATCCTCGAGACCGCGTGGAAGACCACGCCGCATCCCGAGATCGCGCAGGTCTACACGCATCTGCGCATCGGCGATTCGACTCACGACCGCCTCCAGCGCGCCGAGAAGCTCGCCACCCTCTCCACCTGGTCCGTCGAGGGCCGCCTCGCGCTCGCCCGCGCGGCGCTGGACGCCCGCGAGTTCGCCAAGGCGCGCCAGACGATCGAGCCGCTGGTGGGTGAGCGGCCGAGCGTGCGCGCCTGCCTGATGATGGCCGACATCGAGCGCGCCGAGCACGGCGCCACCGTGAAGACGCGCGAGTGGCTCGCCCGCGCGGTGCACGCCCCGCGCGACAAGGCCTGGGTCGCCGACGGCATCGTCTCGGACCGCTGGGCGCCGATGTCGCCGGCCTCGGGCCGCCTCGACGCCTTCCAGTGGACCCAGCCGCCGCAGGCGCTGGGCGCGGTGGGCACGACCGTGGTCGATGCGGTGGTCGGCGATCTCGACACGCGGCCGGACGACGCGCTCGCCGCCCTCGAGCCGCCGGTCTATCACGGCGCGACCCTCGCCCCCGTCGCCGAGGCGCTGCCGCCGCAGGTGGAGGAGGCGCAGATCGTCGCGCCCGCGCCGAAGTCGTCGGTGGAGCCCGCGCGGGCGCCCGAGCCGGCTCCGCAGCCCGAGCCGTCTCCGCAGCCCGCGCCGTCCCCGACGCCCGCGCCGGTCGTCGCGACGCGCGCGGTCGAGACCGGGGCCGAGCAGCCCGTGCGGCCGGCGCCCGCGCCCGCCGCGCCGTCCAGCTACGCCGCCCGGCTCGCGCCGAAGCCGGCCCCGCAGCCGCGGCCCGCGCCGCGGCCCGTGGCCGCGCCGGAGCCGCAGCCCGCCCCCGCGCCCGCGCCACAGCCGTTCGAGCCCGTGCGTCGGGAAGCGCCCGTCTCGACGGCCAAGCCGGCTCCCGCGCCTGCCCCGGCGCCCGCGCCGGCGCCTGCCGCCGCGCCCGTGCCTGCCGCGAGCGGACCCAGGGCGACGCCCGCCGCAGCGCCCTTCGTGGCGGACCGGCCGCAGGCGCGGACCGCGCCGGAGCCGACCGCGGAGCCCGCGCTGCACGCCGCCGCCTCGCCCGGCGCGACGGCTGCGTCGAGCGGAGCGTCGCCTGGCGCGTCCGAGCCGCTCCCGGCGCCCGAGGAGCCCGCCCGCGGCGCCTGGCTGCGGCGCGACACGGACGAGCTCTCCGCCGCCCTCGCCGCCGGGCGGCGGGTCGAGACGACGCCCGCGCCGCAGCCCGCCGCGCGCGTGGAGACATCCGTCGAGGCGCCGCACGCCGGCAACGGCGCGGCGGAGCCCGCCGCGACGGAGGAGGCGGAGGCCCCCGCCTTCGGTCGCCGCCCGCCGGACGATCCGGGTATCGAGGAAGAGCCCAAGCGCAGCCGCTTCCGCCTCTTCGGCTGAGGCGGCGCCGCACACGCGGCCGCGAAAAACCGCGCCGGAGGGGCGAAAACCGCTCCTCCGGCGCTTGCCAACCGCGCCGCCTCCCGATATGAGGGGCGCCTCGAAAGCCCGCGGCGCCCCGGCGCCACCGCTTTCCGCCGCAATAGCTCAGATGGTAGAGCACGTCATTCGTAATGATGGGGTCGGGGGTTCGAGTCCCTCTTGCGGCACCACTTTTTCAGATCCGTCGATGACTGGGCCTCACGCGCGCATCGGCGCGCGACCGGCGCGCGCCGACAGGGGCCCCGTTAACCATCCGCTAACCTCCCGCCCGCACCCTGAAGCCCAGGACGATCGCGGCGCGACCCAGGGACAGGCCTGATCACCCTCGCTCCCGAAGGCGAAAGCCGGGCCGCCGCGGCGTCGATGACGGATGCGCGCGGGAGGGTGCGATGGCGAAGCTTCTGATCGGGACCCTTCTGGGCGCATCCGCCCTCATCGCCTTCGCGGGCGTGACCGTCTTCGGCGTCGGCGCGGGGGCGATCGTGCTGGTCGCCCTGTAGAGGCTCACCCGCCCTCGACGAAGCGCCGCACGAGGTGGTGCGCGATCGCCACCGGCGGCGGCACGCGCAGGCCCTGCGGGTGCGTGTCCGCCAGCATCAGGCGCACCTCCTCCCGGTCGAACCAGCGCGCGTCCTCGAGCTCGTCGCGATCGATGGTCAGGGCGTCGCCCTCGGCCTCTCCGACGCAGCCGAGCATCAGCGAGGACGCGAACGGCCAGGGCTGCGAGAGCGCGTAGGACACGGCCCCGACGCGCACGCCCGCCTCCTCGAAGGTCTCCCGCCGCACGGCGTCCTCTACCGTCTCGCCGGGCTCGACGAAGCCGGCGAGGCAGGAATAATTGCCCGTCGGGAACCGCGCCTGCCGGCCGAGCAGGCAGCGGCTGCCGTGCGTCACCAGCATGATCACCACCGGATCGGTCCGCGGGAAGTGCTGCGCGCCGCAGGCGTCGCAATCGCGCCGGAAGCCGGAGGCGGAGAGCCGCGTCGGCGCCCCGCAAGCGGCGCAGAAGCCGTGGCGCGCGTGCCAGGACAGGAGCGACTTCGCCAGCGCGAGGAGCCCGAGCTCGCGCTCGGGCACGAGCCCGCGCGTGCCCACCGAGCGCAGGTCGACGGCCTCGACGTCCGGCCGCGCCGCGAGCTGCTCCAGCGCGTCCGCCCCCGTGAGGGTGGCGAGGACCGGCGCGCCGTCGAGCGTGCCGAGATAGGCCTGCGCCGCGATCTCGACGCCCTCCAGCGCCGCGCGCGGATGCACGGCGCGATGAGTCCCGTCGGGGGCCCTGAACAGGATCGGCATGTCGCCGGAGAACAGCGCGGTGAGCGCGGCGGGGTCGTCGCGATGGCGCTCCAGCGCCGCGTCGCCACGCTCGCTCGTGTGGCGGACGAGGCCGCTCGTGGCGAAGCCGAGGGGCGGGGATGCGGGGGGCATGACGTCTCTCCGGAAACGGCTCAGGCGGCGGCGAAGGCCGCGCGCAGCCGCTCGAGCAGCGCCTCGGCGGCGTGGGCGGGGTAGGGGGTGCGCGCGCCGGAGCCCCAGACGGGCCCCGGCCAGGCGGGATCCGACCGGAAACGCGCGACCACGTGGACGTGGAGCTGGGCGACCACGTTGCCGAGCGCCCCGACATTGATCTTGTCGGGCCTCGCGATCTCCGAGAGGACGCCCGTCGCGATCCGGATCTCGTCCATGAGCGACCGCGCGTCCGCGTCGGACAGGTCCGTGAGCTCGCTCGCGCCCGCGCGGCGGGGCACGAGGATCAGCCAGGGAAAGCGGGCGTCGTCCATGAGCAGCACGGACGAGAGGGCGAGGTCGCCGACGGCGCGGGTGTCGCCGGCGAGGCGCGGGTCCAGCGCGAAGCCGGTCTCGGAATCGGAATCGGACATGGCGCGAAGGATAGAGCGTGGGCGCGCCCGCGGCTACGGGGCACGGCGCGCTGCGCAGGGCAATCGCTTCAGGTTAACGGGCGTGCATCTCTTGACGTGGCGTGATTCCTAGAGGGCTCCTTCGATTCGGAGCCAGCCATGTCCACCCCGTCGTCCTCCCGCTCACTGCTCGACCACTTTTCGGCGCTGAAGGACCCGCGCCAGTCCTGGAAGGTGGCCTATCCGTTTCGGGAGATCCTGCTCCTGGTCCTGTGCGGCACCATCGCGGGGATGGACGATTTCGTCGAGATCCGGGCTTGGGGGAAGCTCCGGCTCGATTTTCTGCGCCGTTTCCTGCCGTTCGAGCGCGGCATCCCCTCGCACGACACGCTCAACGACGTCGTCAATGCGCTCGACCCGGAGCTGTTCAAGGCCTGCTTCCTGGAGTGGGTCGACACGCTGCGCGACGAGGAGAAGGAGGTCATCGCCATCGACGGCAAGACCTCGCGGCGCACGCATGCGCGGTCCAAGGGCCGCGAGCCGCTGCACCTCGTCTCGGCCTGGGCGACGCGCCAACGCCTGGTGCTCGGCCAGGAGGCGGTCGCGGACAAGTCCAACGAGATCGTGGCGATCCCGCTGCTGCTCCAGCGGCTCGAGCTCACGGGAGCGCTCGTCACCATCGACGCCATGGGCACGCAGGACGCGATCGCCGAGATCATCGTGGGGCGCGGCGGCGACTACCTGCTCGCGCTCAAGGCCAATAGGCCCGTTCTGCACGGCGACGTCGAGGCCTTCTTCGCCAATCCGCCGCCGGAGATCGCCGTCGATCGCCACGTCACCGTCGACGGGGATCACGGGCGGATCGAGGAGCGCCGCCACAGCGTCTGCCGCGAGGTCGACTGGCTGTTCTCCGACCGCCGCTACGCGGACGAGCCGCGCTTCCCCGATCTCGCCGCCATCGCCATGGTCGAGAGCCGTGTCGAGCAGGCAGGGAAGACCCGCGTCGAGCGGCGCTACTATCTCTCCTCCGCCCTCCTCGACGCCAAGACCTTCGCCGCCGCCGTGCGCGCGCACTGGGGCATCGAGAACCGCCTCCACTGGGTCCTCGACGTCGTCTTCCATGACGACCTCGCACGGCTGAGGACCGGCCACGGCCCCCAAAACATGGCCATCGTCAAGCACATGGCCATGAACATGCTCCGGAACCCGAAGGACAAGCACTCACTCAAGGTCCGCAAGAAGGTCGCCGCCATCGACGAGGATTACATGGAGGCGATGGTTCGTCAGGCCCCGCCGTTAACCTGAGGCGATTCCCCTGGCGCGCTGCGGGGATGCGCGCTGCGGGGATGCGCGCTCCGCCGCCTCCGCCTCGGCTCAGGGCGTCACGGGCGAGCGCGCGTCGGCGATGAGCTTGCCGCCGAGCCCGACGAAGCAGACGCCGGCGGCGCGCTCGATCCAGTGCCGGGCGCGCTCGAACCGGCGCATCACCGGGCCCGACGCCATGAACAGGCTCACCAGCGCGTACCAGAGCAGCGAGGCGAGCCCGACGAGGCCGACCATCAGCGCCATCAGCCACCCGGGCGTGTCGGCGCTCACCGCGGTGGCGAAGACGCTCGCGAAGAGCACGACGGCCTTGGGGTTCGTGAGCGTCACCAGGAAGCCGAACAGCGCGGCCCGGGACGGCGCGGGCGCCGGCGCGTCCCCGATCGCGACCGCAGCGGGCCTGGTCAGCACGAGCCGCACGCCGAGATACACGAGATAGCCTCCCCCCGCCGCGCGCACGAGCCAGGTGAGCCACCGATACTCGACGAGGAGCGCGGAGAGGCCGATCAGGCTCAGGCTCGCGTAGAGGCACAGTCCCGTCGTGACGCCGAGCGTCGTCATCAGTCCCGCGCGGGCTCCGTGCGTCATCGAGGAGCGCACGACCGCGACGAAATCCGGTCCCGGCAGCATCAGGGCCGGGATGAAGACGGCGAAGACCGGGATCAGGACGAGGAGATGGTGCATGGCGGGCTCCGAGCGAACGCTCCGAGGCTAGAGCATCGTCCCGCCGACGGGAATCCGGTCGGTGGACGAGACGATGCTCCGGCACGCAAACCAGTAGAGGTTCCGGCCTGATCGCATCGGGTCGCAAGGTGCACCTGGCCCGGCGCCCTCAGCGGCAATAGACGGTCCGCAGCCGGCCGTTCTCCCAGGCGATGCGGAAGGTGCGCCCCGGATCGTCGCAGGGCGCCGTCAGCCCGCGCGAATCGAACGTGTAGCGGTCGCCCAGCAGCACGCTCGCGGCCTCGTAGCCTCCCGACGGCAGCGAGGCGAAGACCCGCACCTCGCAAGCGCGCGCGCCGCAGAACATCGTGAAGCTCGCGGGGCATTCGAGCGCGTGAGCGGAGAGCATGTAGTCCGGCGCGCCGTCGCCGTTGATGTCCGCCTGCATCAGGCCGCCCGGCTCGAAGCGGGTCTTCGCGCCCGGCGTGTCGCAATAGTCCCGGATCTCGTCGACGGAGGCCTGCACGACCGGCGGCAGGACCGCCTTCTTGTCGACGTCGACCGCGGCGGCGACGGGGGATCGCGGCGCGGCCTGCGCGGCCGCGATCTCGGCGGCGAGCGATTCGCGCACCGAAGCGGCGTTCGGGTCGATGGCGTCCGCCGTGGCCTCGAGCCTGGCGAGGACGGCGCGGGAGGGCGCGGCGCCGGCCCGGCAGCCGCGGGTCGCGTCACGGATCGCAGCCGTCGAGCCGCGCAGGGACAGCGTGCCGAGCGGGCGCTGGTCGAGGCTCACGCGCACGGAGGAGGACCGGCCGCCGAGCACGGCGCGCATGTCCTCCAGCGCCTCGAGATCGGCATAGAGGATGGCCGCGTCCGGCACGATGCGCCGGAAGGGTACGACGTATTGGACGTTCCGGAAGGTGAACACGACGGGCACGGCGTCCGCGACGCGCTCCGAGAAGCCCGCGGTCAGCAGCAGCCCCTCGGTCGGACTGCAGAACAGCGCGAACCAGTCGATCGCGCCGACGGCGCCGGACACGGCGACCGGCAGGCCGAGGTCGGTGTCCATGCGCCACTGCGCCCGCGCTGGATCGGGGATCGCGACGAGCGTCGTAAGGGCGAAGAAAGCGAAGAGCGCGCCGAGGCGCCTCGCGCGCGCGCCCCTGCGCGCCGCGGTCGAATACCGCATCGTCAGCCTCCCTGTCTGCGCGCCATCGAAGCGCAGCGAGGGCGCCCGCGCAACCCCCGAGCTCGTTCCGGCCTGCGCGTCGGAGGGCCCCGTCGGCGCAGCCGCAAGCGCCTCTATGCGGGCCTGCCCGATCCGGCGTGATCCGGATCGGGATCGGCGGCGTATGCCCACTTGAAAGACATGGGGAGAACGCTATGGCCGATATCGCCGGAGTTCGCCGTCAGTTCGTCCGCGCCGCGATGGCGGCGCCGTTCCTCGAGCGCGAGGAGGAGCGCGACCTCGCCGCGCGCTGGAAAGACCTGAAGGACCAGGAGGCGCTGCACAAGCTCACCTCCGCCCACATGCGCCTCGTGATCGCGCTCGCCTCCCGCTTCCGCCATTACGGCCTGCCGGTGGCCGACCTGATCCAGGAGGGCCATGTCGGCCTGCTCGAGGCCGCCGCGCGCTTCGAGCCGGAGCGCGAGGTTCGCTTCTCCACCTACGCCACCTGGTGGATCCGCGCCTCCATCCAGGACTACATACTGCGCAATTGGTCCATCGTGCGCGGCGGCACCTCGTCCGCTCAGAAGGCCCTCTTCTTCAACCTGCGCCGTCTGCGCGCCAAGCTCACCCGCGCCGGCGACGACCGCATGTCCGAGGAGGTCTACGCCGAGATCGCCGAAGCGATCGGGGTGTCCTTGAAGGACGTCGCCACCATGGACGCGCGTCTCTCCGGCCCCGACGCGTCGCTCAACGCGCCCGTCGCCGACGGGGAGGGCTCCAATCCCACCGAGCGCATGGAGTTCCTGGTCGACGACGGCCCGCTCCAGGACGAGACGGTGGGAGACAGCATCGATGCCGAGCGCCGCGTGACGTGGCTGCGCGCCGCGCTCTCCTGCCTCAACGAGCGCGAGCTGCGCATCCTCGAGGCGCGCCGCCTCGCCGAGGAGCAGGCGACGCTCGAATCGCTCGGCGACAAGCTCGGCATCTCCAAGGAGCGCGTGCGCCAGATCGAGAGCCGCGCCCTGGAGAAGCTGAAGAAGGCTCTGGTCGAGCGCCACCCGGAGATCGCCGCCGGGTGAGCGGGGCGCGCGCGGGCCCCCTTCACCCGCGCCGCGAAAGTCGGCATCAAGTGGCGTACTGATACGTGACGTCCTTACGATCTGCTACCAGTCCTGCTCTCTGGCGATGGTCAATCGGCGGTCTAGCATTTCCGCTCCTAGTTCGAGGAGTGATCGCGTCAGCTCCGAATGATTATCTTTTTTGGAATATTTAAGAACATTCAATCCACGAGAGCGCCGTATCAAAGATACTTCTGCATCTGCAACAGGGGCTGGGAGTGTGATATAGTGAGGAAACTCGCTATGTTTGTAGCGATAGTCTTCGAGGATTAGACGCATGTCCGGATCGGAGAGACCGCAACCTACGAAAAGGAAGGTGTGGGTGTGTAAGAGAGCTGTGATCATCTCATAGAATTTAGCGTGCTCTACGCGGGCGCTTGCGTAATCCTCTGCGGTAAAAATAATATTATTAATTGTTTCAACGCTTCCATGTGGCTTTAGAATATACCGTCCGGAGCCAGCCACGACCTGGCGAATATCGTCATCGTGATAGTTTTTTACGATAACGGTTCCTTCGCTTTGAGTGTGTGCATATTTCTCGTAAATTCTGTCAAAGTTTAAAGATAAGATAACCCGGCAGTCCAGGTTGAATATTGCCCGATGAATTTCTGCAGGGCGATAGTTGGGTGTCATGAAAACACGTCTTACAAGACGATCCCATTCATTCCCGTACTCGTCCTTAAGGTAGCCGCAGGCTTCGAGGTACTCATACCTGTCAAGGGCGCGTTTGATGTATGTTTTTTTCCGTGGAAGGTTATTGTATGCGTCCTTCAGAAAGATCCCCCAGGTCGGCGGACGGTCCCCGTCGTCAGTTGCCGAATTTGCGGATGCTCCTGAACCAATCACAATCACAGCGCGCCGTCGCGCGATCGCATCTTTCAGCGATTCCGGCCAAAGGATAGTCATAGTCAACCCAGTGAGTCGAGGTTGGATAGTAAGTTTGCAGTGACATCGGAGTAGATTTTTCCCGCATCCTTAACTTTGTTAAAATGTGCTCCTCGGACTCCATCCTTGGCCTTGAGTGCAAAGATCGGCTTGTGAGCAGTCTGCGACATCGGCACTAGACTGTATAGATTTGGAATAGTTCCAATTTCATACACGAGCCCAAGATCAGATCCCTGTAATTTATCAACAAAGTTTGAACGAATTGTTTTGGGTATACGCCTCATAATTTTCTCATATGACGCGACAGCGCGCTTTTCTCCTTGTGTTGTCTTCTGTATATACTGCTGCGCTACATATCCGGCAAACTTGATGCGAAATCCATCTTGGGATGGAAGATCCTCCAACAACTCTTGTTCGGCTTGTTCCAGTCCGTGGCGCAGTCGCCGCCGCCATTCTACAAGTGCTACAGAAATGTTTTCGATAGCTTTCAAGCTAAAGATGTCGATCGACATAGGACTAACGAAAAAGCCACATGACAGAAGAACTGCTCGATTAATCGAGCCAAGTGATGGACCCATGTCAAACATCACAAGGTCATACGCATCGCAGCGATCAAGAAAATCTGAAAATAGATATGAAGTTCTGAGACCGCGAATGTCACCGGATATCGCATCCTGCCAATCTTTGGATAACAGGTCCTCTTTCAGAGCAAGGCGAGGGTCTCCAGGAACCAGATCTATTCCATAGTCTTCGACATGTAGCGGATTGATTTGCGAAGAATATCCTTTTCCAATTGACAGCGGGTGAATGATGCTGTAAATTGTAAAATTCTTTGAATTGTCGTATAAATTGAAGACCTCATCTTCGTCAAGCATCAATTGTGTCGCGTTGCACTGTGGATCTGCGTCTATCACCAAGACCTTCATCTGGCGCTCCAGGGCCAGATAGGATGCTACATTGCACAGCAGTGTCGTTTTCCCGACCCCGCCTTTGTTGTTAAAAAACGCGATTGAACGCAAGCGCCGCCCCCATCGTGACTCACAAAGCGTGATTGTTCTACGAGACAAACACATCGTCACTGACTTGACAAGCGTTGGATGAGACGCCTGTATCGGCTAGTAGCGTGTTATGGCGCTCCCACCTCTCCTCTCCCTGCAAGACGTCGCCCTCACCTTCGGCGGCGCTCCCTTGCTCACGAAAGCCGATCTCTCCGTCGCGGCCGGGGAGCGCGTGGCGCTCGTCGGGCGAAACGGCTCCGGCAAGTCGACGCTCCTGAAGATCGCGGCGGGGCTCGTCGAGGCGGACGGGGGCATGCGCTTCGTGCAGCCTGGCGCGACCGTGCGCTACCTGCCGCAGGAGCCGGATTTCTCGGGCTTCGACACGGTGCTCGCCTATGTCGAGGCCGGTCTCGCGGAGGGCGACGACCCCTACCGCGCGCGCTACCTGCTCGAAGAGCTCGGCATGACCGGCGAGGAGCCGACGGCGACGCTCTCGGGCGGCGAATCGCGCCGCGCCGCCCTGGCGCGCACCCTCGCCCCCACGCCGGACATCCTGCTGCTCGACGAGCCGACGAACCACCTCGACCTCCCCGCGATCGAGTGGCTGGAGACCGAGCTGAAGGCCATGCGCGGCGCGCTCGTCCTGATCAGCCACGACCGGCGCTTCCTGGAGACCCTGTCCAAGGCCACCGTCTGGCTCGACCGTGGCGTCACGCGGCGCATGGAGGAGGGCTTTTCCGGCTTCGAGGCCTGGCGCGACGCCGTGCTCGAGGAGGAGGAGCGCGAGCGTCACAAGCTCGAGCGCAAGATCGCGGCCGAGGAGGACTGGATGCGCTACGGCGTCACGGCGCGCCGCAAGCGCAACATGCGCCGCGTGGGCCTGCTCCAGGACATGCGCACGCGCCTGCGCGAGGAGCGCCGCGCGGTCGGCCAGGTACAGATGACGGCCTCCGAGGGCGAGACCTCCTCGAAGATCGTGATCGAGGCGAAGGGCGTCTCCAAGGCCTACGACGGCAGGCCCGTGGTCCGGGACGTCTCCATCCGCATCGCGCGCGGCGACCGGCTCGGCATCGTCGGCCCCAACGGCGCGGGGAAGACGACGCTGCTCAACATGCTCACCGGGGCGCTGGAGCCGGATGCGGGAACGGTCAAGCTCGGCGCCTCGCTGCAGATGGTCACCCTCGACCAGCGCCGCGAGAGCCTCGACCCGACCTGGACCCTCGCCGAGGCGATGACCGGCGGGAGCGGCGACCACGTCATGGTCGGCGGCCAGGCGAAGCACGTCGCGAGCTACATGAAGGACTTCCTGTTCGCGCCCGAGCAGATGCGCACGCCGCTGCGCGTCCTCTCCGGCGGCGAGCGCGGGCGGCTGATGCTGGCGCGGGCGCTGGCGAAGCCCTCGAACCTGCTCGTGCTCGACGAGCCGACCAACGACCTCGACCTCGAGACGCTCGATCTCCTGGAAGAGCTGATCGCGGACTACCCCGGCACGCTGATCCTGATCAGCCACGACCGCGACTTCCTCGACCGGGTGGTCACCTCGACGCTGGTGGCGGAGGGCGAGGGGCGCTTCGTCGAGTATTCTGGGGGCTATTCCGACATGGTGGCCCAGCGCGGCCACGGCGTCGGGCCGCGCCAGGTCTCCCCCGCGCCCGCCGAGAAGGTCTCCGCTGACAAGCGCGGCGCGTCGCAGCCGGCGCCGAAGGAGAAGAAGCGACGGCTCTCGATGAACGAGAAGCACCTGCTCGACACCCTGCCCGGCCTGATGGCCGCGCTCGAGCGCGACATCGCCAAGCTCCAGGCGGCCTTGGACGACCCCGACCTCTACACGCGCGACCCCGCCCGCTTCGAGAAGCTGACGACCCTCATGGCGAACGCGCAGACGAAGCTCGCCGAGAGCGAGGAGCGCTGGCTGGAGCTGGAGATGCTGCGGGAGGAGCTGGAGGGGTGAAGACCGCGCCGTGTCGGTGGGCGCCGACGAACCCCCCTCACCACGTCCGCTCGCCCCAGAACTCCTCCATCGCCAGGTAGGTGAACGAGGCCGACCAGCCGATCAGCACGAGGCCGTTCAGCGCCTCGATGCCGGTGAGGAGGCGCATCGGGCCCGTGGGCCAGATGTCGCCGACGCCGAGCGTGGTGTAGCTCGTCAGCGAGAAGTACATGAAGTCCGAGAAGGAGCCGGACAGCGCGCCTTCGAGGCGCCCGAGCCCGAAATGGTCGTGCATGGCGGCATAGGCCGCGGCGTAGAGCGCGATCTCGAGGATGTGCGCGAACAGAACCGCGACGATCACGGCCAGCACGCGGAACTGCCGGCGCAGCTTGAGCCACGGGATCATCGTGGAGGCGCGGCGCAGGATCTCGTAGTGGATCAGCACCGTGGCGGTGACGAGCGCGAACGCGATCGCGAGCGTCGCGAGCATGGAGGCGTCCTTCCCGGCAGAGGATTCGGGCCACCGAGCTTGCCAGAGCGCGCCCGCGCGCGTCCAAGGAAAACAGGTCCGAGGAGACCGGTCGAGCGGCTCACGCCGCGCCGCCGCCCTCCCGCTTCGCCGCGATCTCGGGCAGCGCCTCGCGCCAGACCTCGGCCGGCTGCGCGCCGGAGACGCCGTAACGCTCGTCCAGGATGAAGAAGGGCACGCCCGTGATGCCGAGCGCCTGCGCCTGCGCCTCCTCCCGGCCGACGAGGGCGGAGAGCTCCGCGTCGGCGATGGCGAGGCGCGCCTGGTCCGGATCGAGGCCGGCGGCGGCGGCGCGCTCGATCAGCACGACGTCGTCCGCGAGGTCGGCGCCCTCGTGGAAATACGCCTCGAACAGGCTCTGCGCGAGGGCGTGGTCGCGCCCGCTCGCGCCGGCGAAGGCGATCAGCATGTGCGCCTTGCGGGTGTTGGGCGTGCGCGCCTGCCGGTCGAAGCGGAAGGCGAGGCCCTCGTCCGCGCCGAGCCGGATCATCTCGGCATCGAGCGCGTCGGAGCGCTCCTTGCCCATCTTGGCGGCGCGATAGGCGGCGCGCTCCATGCCGGAGGCCGGCATGTCCGGGTTGAGCTCGAAGGGCCGCCAGGTGATCGCGAGCGGCACGCCGCTCTCGGCCGCGCCGCGCTCGAGCCGCGCCTTGCCGAGCCAGCACCAGGGGCAGATCACGTCCGAGACGACGGTGACGGCGAGCGGGGTCGTGTTCGGCGTCGTGTTCGGCGTCGCCATGGGAAGCCTCCTCTGTCGCGGGCGCGAGGCTAGCGTGATCGCCCGGCGGTGGCCAGCCGCCGCATCGTCCTTATCCGGAAGCGGCGACCGTGCGCTTGCGCGGGCGGGCGCGGCGCGCGACACGTCGCGGGCTCCTTCCACGAACCCGCCCGAGACGCCCGATGAACAGACAGGATTATCGCCGCGAAGCCCACCGCGCCGCGGATTGGTCGGCCGACTATCTCGAGACGGTCGAGAGCCTGCCGGTGCGGCCCTCCCTCGCGCCGGGCGCGGTCGCCGCGCGCCTGCCGGCCGCGCCGCCGGAGGAGGCCGAGCCGATGGACGCGATCTTCGCCGATCTCGACGCCGTCATCGTCCCCGGCATGACGCATTGGCAGCACCCACGCTTCTTCGCCTACTTCCCGGCGAACTCGAGCCCGCCCTCGGTGATCGCCGAGACGATCACCGCCACCATCGCCGCGCAATGCATGCTCTGGCAGACCTCGCCGGCGGCGACGGAGCTCGAGACGCGGGTGCTCGACTGGCTGCGCGGCATGATCGGGCTACCCGACGGCTTCCACGGCGTCATTCAGGATTCGGCGTCCGGCGCCACCCTCGCAGCGCTGCTCGCGGCGCGGGAGAAGGCGCTGTCCGGCGGCGGCAACCGCGACGGGCTCGCGGCGCACGCGCCGGTGCGGGTCTACGCCTCGGCGCACGCCCATTCCTCCATCGACAAGGCCGTGCGCATCGCCGGCATCGGCGACGCCAATCTCGTACGCGTGCCGGTGGCAGGCCCGCGTTTCGCCATGGACACGGCCGCCCTCGAGGCCGCGATCCTCGCCGACCGCGCGGCGGGCCTCGTCCCCGCGGCGATCGTCGCCTGCCTCGGCGGCACCAGCGTCGGCGCCTGCGACGACGTCGCGGCGGTGGCCGACGTCGCCGAGCGGCACGGGCTCTACCTCCACGTCGACGCGGCCTGGGCCGGCAGCGCCATGATCTGCCCGGAGTTCCGCGGCTTCATGGCGGGGGCGGAGCGGGCGGACAGCCTCGTGCTCAACCCGCACAAATGGCTGTTCACGAACTTCGACCTTTCGGCCCATTACGTGAAGGATCCGGCGGCCCTCACCGACGCGCTGAGCCTCAAGCCGGACTACCTGCGCACGCTCGGCGCCGACGGGCAGGTCGACTACAGCGACTGGTCGGTCCCGCTGGGCCGCCGCTTCCGGGCGCTCAAGCTCTGGTTCGTCATCCGCGCCTACGGCGTCGCGCGCCTGCGCGAGATGATCCGCGCCCATGTCCGCCTCGCCGAGGAGATCGCCGGCTGGATCGCGGATGCGCCCGATTTCGAGCTCGTCACCCCGCCGATGCTCTCGCTGTTCTCCTTCCGCTACGCCCCCGCCGGGGCGTCCGACCTCGACGCGCTCAACGCTCGCCTGATCGAGCGCATCAACGCCGACGGGCGCATCTATCTGACCCAGACCCGCCACGAGGGCCGCTTCGTCATCCGCTTCCAGGTCGGCCAGACGACGACGGAGCGCCGCCACGTCGCGGAGGCCTGGGCGGTGATCCGCGAGATCGCGCACGGGCTCGAAGCGGGCTGAATCCAGCGCTGAAAGCGCGTCACCACCGGTCTTCCCACGCTTCTCCCCACGGTCGCTCTCACGCGCCGCGCCGAGACCTCCGGCGCAGCAAAGGAGAGATCGACCATGACGACCGCGACCCTCACCCCCGCCTCCCTCGTTCCCGCGCCCATCGGCGCGGCGCGCGCCGGGCGCTCCCTCGTGCCGAAGGCCGCCCTCGCCGTCGGGCTCGGCTTCGGCGCCGTCTCGAGCCTGTCCGTGTTCATGGGCCCGCTCGAGGCGGCCTTCGGCTGGTCGCGCGCCGACCTGTCGATGGGCTACACCCTGCTCACGCTCGGCATGGCCGGCGGCGGGCTGCTCTGGGGCGCGCTCGCCGACACGCGCCATCTGCCGCGCATCCTCGTCGGCGGCGCCGCCGGGCTCGGGCTCGGCCTCGCCCTCGCGAGCCGCGTCGAGAGCGTTCTCGCCTATTGGGCGATCGCCGCCGGCATCGGCCTTCTCGGCTTCGGCGCGCTCTACGTGCCGCTCTGCGCCGTCGTCGGCGCGCGGGCGGGGGCGAAGCGCGGGCTGGCGCTCGGCCTCGTCACCGCCGGCGGCGCGGTGGGGCAGGGCGTGCTTCCCGTCGTCGCCGAGCGGCTGATCGCCCTCGCCGGCTGGCGCGAGGCCTTCCTCGTGCTGGGCCTCGCGATCGTCGCCCTGCTCGTGCCGGCCATGGCCACGATCGCCCCGCCGCCGGAGCGGTCGAGACCGCTCGTGCCGCCCGACGGCGCCGCAGCCGCCGCACCCTCCGCGGCGCCGGCGACGATCTGGCTCTCGGCCGCGGCGTTCTTCTGCTGCGCCTGCATGGCCGTGCCGCTGGTCCACCTCGTCTCGCTGACCTGCGCGGCGGGCTACGCGCCGGCGACCGGCGCCGGCCTCGTCTCGCTCGTCATGCTCACCGGCGCCGCGAGCCGCATCGGCATCGGCGCGCTCGCCGATCGCGTGGGCGGTCTCGCGACCTATCTCGGCGCGGGCGTCCTGCAGACGGGCAGCGTCCTGTTCTTCGCCACCAGCGGCTCGCTCGCGATCCTGGCGCCAGTGGGGATCGTCTTCGGGATGGGCTTCGCCGGCACCATGACGAGCCTCCTCGTCCTCGTGCGCGAGAGCGTGCCGGCGGCGGCGGTCGGGCGCACGACCGGGATCACCGGCGTCTTCGCCTGGCTCGGCATGGGCGCCGGCGGCGCCCTCGGCGGGATCGTCCACGACGCCACCGGCGGCTATCTCGCCGCCTTCGCGCTCGCCGCCGTGGCGGGCGCGATCAACGTCGCGATCCTCCTCGGCTTCGGCCTCGCCCGGCGGCGCGGCGCGCTCTGAGCGCGCCCGATTTCCACGCTCCGGGCCCCTCTTCCAACCCCCGTTCCCACTGCGGCTCACACGCTGCGGGCCGAGAAGAGGGACGTCGGCGGCGCGATGGTCGCGCCGCCCGCTTCACCGAAGGAACAGCACCCATGACCGCCACGACCAACCCCGCCCCGAAGGCTCCGCCGGTCCCCCGCAACGGCGTCGACACGCCGACCCTGTTCGCGACGATCGGCGTGGTGAAGGACCAGCCCGCGCTCGCGCAGTTCCAGTTCCGCGCGCAGAGCCGCTGGGTCTCCGGCACCCACTCGCAGACGACGTTCTCGGGCTTCTCCGGCGCCGGCGGCGCGCACGAGCACAAGTTCGTCACGACGGCGCATGCCGACCATCCGGCCGTGCTCACCGGCACGGACGAGGGCCCGACCCCGGTCGAGTGGCTGCTGCACGCGCTCGCCGCCTGCCTCACCGCCGGCATCGCCAACGTCGCCGCCGCCCGGGGCGTGACGCTCTACGAGGTCACCTCGACGGTGGAGGGCGACATCGACCTGCAGGGCATCCTCGGCCTCTCCACGCAAGTCCGCAACGGCTACCAGGGCATCCGCGCCTCCTTCTCGATCAAGGGCGACGCCTCGCCCGAGACGCTGGAGGGCATCGTGCGCCAGAGCCAGGCCCGCTCGGCCGTCTACGACTTGCTCACCAACGGGGTGCCCGTCTCCGTCTCGGTCGAGACCGGCAGCGCCCAGTGATCACGTGACCCCTCGCGAGCGGCCGCCGGCGCGCGCTGTCGCGCCCGGCGGCCCGCCGCGCGCCCTCTCTTTCCCAAGGACGAGACCCATGACCCGCACGGACGTGCTCGTGATCGGGGCGGGCCAGGCCGGCCTCGCGACGAGCCGCGCCCTCGCCGACAGCGGCATCGACCACGTGCTCCTCGAGCGGGGCCGGGTCGCCGAGCGCTGGCGGTCCGAACGCCGGCCCTCGCTCACGCTGCTCACCCCGAACTGGATGAACCGCCTCCCGGGCGACGCGCGCCCGCTCTCCGATCCGGACGGCTTCATGAGCGCCCCCGATCTCGTCGCCCGCCTCGACGCCTATGCGGCGCGGACCGCAGCCCCGATCGTGACCGGCGCCGCGGTGACCGCGCTCGAGCCGGCGCCCGGCGGCGGCTACGTCGCGCGGACCACGGCGGGAGAGTGGCGCGCCCGCGCCGTGGTGATCGCCACCGGCGCCTGCGACGCCCCGTGCGTTCCGGATCTCGCCGCCCGCCTGCCGGCGGACGTCGCGCGGATCGCGGCGCAGGACTATCGTAGCCCCGCCGACGTCGCCGCGGGCGGCGTCCTCGTGGTCGGCGCCTCGTCCTCGGGGCTGCAGATCGCCGACGAGCTCGCCCGCGCGGGCCGGGACGTGACGCTCTGCGTCGGCGGCCACACCCGCGTTCCGCGCACCTATCGCGGGCGCGACGTGTTCTGGTGGCTCGACCGCGCCGGCATTCTCGACGAGCCGGCGGAGGGCCGCGCCGACATCGCCCGGCTGCGCCGCCAGCCGTCTTTGCAGCTCGTCGGCCGTCCGGGCCGCTTCGACCTCGGCACGGCGCAGGCGAACGGCGTGCGCCTCCTCGGACGGCTGCTCGACGCCGACGGCGCGCGCCTCTCGCTGGCGCAGGACCTCGCAGCGCGGATGGCCGATGCCGACCGCCGCCTCACGCGGCTCCTCGAGCGCTTCGATGCCGCCGCGCCCGGGCTCGGCGTCGACGGCGCGCCCGAAAGCGTCGCCCCGCTCGCCGCGCCGGACGCGCCCGCGACCCTCGATCTGCGCGCGGCCGGAATCCGAACGGTCGTGTGGGCGATCGGCTACCGCCGATCCTATCCGTGGCTGCGCGTCCCCGTCCTCGATGGGGACGGCGAGATCGCGCAGGAGGGCGGCATCACCGCCGCGCCCGGGCTCGTTGCGCTCGGCCTGCGCTTCATGCGGGCGCGGCGCTCGAACTTCATCGACGGCTGCGGCCGGGACGCCGCCGCCCTCCTCCCGCACATCCTCGCCCACCTCGGCGCCGCGCGCGCCGCCGCCTGAAGGACGACGACCATGAGCTTCGTTCAGCCCCCTCGTTACGACGTCGCCATCGTCGGCGCGCGCTGCGCCGGCGCCTTCCTCGCGACGCTCCTCGCCCGCGCCGGGCTCTCCGTCGCCGTGCTCGACAAGGCGCCGGCGGGGACCGACACGCTCTCCACCCACGCGCTGATGCGCGGCGGCGTGATCCAGCTCGCCCGCCACGGCCTGCTGGAGGCGGTCGTGGCCGCCGGTACGCCGCCGGTGACGCAGACCACCTTCGTCTACGGCGCGGACGCGATCACCGTGCCGATGAAGCCGCAGGCCGGCACCGACGCGCTCTACGCCCCGCGGCGCACCGTGCTCGACCCGATCCTGCAGGGCGCCGCGCGCGAGGCCGGGGCGCGCATGCTGTTCGGCCATCTCGTCACCGGCCTCACCCGCGCGCCGAGCGGGCGGGTGGACGGCCTCGTCGCCCGCAATCCGGCGGGGGAGGCGGTGCGCATCGCGGCCGACCTCGTCGTCGGCGCCGACGGCGTGCGCTCGCGCCTCGCCCACGCCGTCGGCGCGCGGACGCTGCGGGCGAGCGAGGCGGCGACGGCGACGCTGTTCGGCTACCTTCCCGGCGTGAACGGGCCGGGCTACCGCTGGCATTTCGCGCCGGGCGCCGCCGCGGGCCTGATCCCGACGAACGACGCGGCGCTGCTCTTCGCCACCACCTCCGCGGCGCGCTTCCGGTCGGCGTTCGGCGGCGACGCCGCGCGGGCCTTCCCCGCGCTGCTCGACGCGCTCTCGCCGGATTACGGCGCGCTCGTCGCGGCGGCGGGCATGCAGGGGAAGCTGCGCGCCTTCGGCGGCATTCCGGGCCATCTGCGCCAAGGTTTCGGCCCCGGCTGGGCGCTCGTCGGCGATGCGGGCTTCTTCCGCGATCCGCTCACCGCGCACGGCATCACCGACGCGCTGATCCACGCCGATCTCCTCGCCGAGGCCATCCTCGGCGGCGGCGGCCCGGCTCCCCTGCGCCGGTTCCAGGAGGCCCGCGACGCGCTGGCGCTCCCGATCCTCGAGGCGACCGAGGCGATCGCCTCCTTCGCCTGGGACCTCGAGGCGATCCAGGAGCACCATGCCGCGCTCAACCGCGCCATGAAGGCCGAGAACGCCGTCCTCGCCGCCCGCGCCCCCCTCGTCGCCCCGGCCCCGCTGCGCCTGAGCGCGTGAGGGGACGACGGCGGGCCCGCGGGCCCGCCGTCCTCCGATCCTCAGGAAAACCCTCCCCTTGCGTCCGGGCGCGAGTCGCGGCATCAGAACAGACGTGGAACATGAGGCCGAGGAGGGCGGGTGATGGTGGTGCGCAGGCGGGTGTTCGGCGAGGCCGAGCAGGCGGAGCTGCTGGGGACGCTGGCGGAGGCGCGCAAGGCGCTGGTGCGGGCCGCGGAGGGCCTGCCCCGGCGCTCCGTCGCCCGCGCCGGCGCCGATCAGGTCGTCGCCAACATCGACGAGCTCGCCTTCCTGCTCACCGGCTCCCGCGAGCATTTCTGGGAGCCGCAGCACGCCACGCCCGGGGAGTGAGGGCACGGACGAGCCGCGCGGGCATGCGGACGGCCGCCCCGAGGAGCGCCTGCAGGTAGAGCGCGCGCACACCGCCGGCCGCGCGCTGCAGCGCCATGCGGTCGACCTCGGCCGCATCCTCGATCCGCCGGTCGAGACCCTCGCCGGCGAGCGCCTCCTCGAACAGCCGGCGACCTCGCGTCTCGAGCTCGCTCCAGGTCCAATCGCGATCGGGCTTCATGACGGTCGCCTCCGTGACGCCCCCGAACGATCACGATGAGCCCTCGAAGCGCCGTGCGCCTCGCCCGATCGGGGGAGGCCGTATCCAAAGCTTCGGTGGAGGAAGACGAGCGGCTCGCACCGACCGGCGGACGCCGACCGCGCTCACCCGATCGGGCGAGGACGCCGCCGGCGAAAGGCTTCATCGTCGATCTCCGACAGACCGCAGGGGATCCTCGATGATGCTCGCAGCCGCCAAGGTGCTCGCCTGCTTCGCGCTCGGAGACGCGGCCGTCGCGCTCTCCGGCCTGCCGGTGCCGGGCGCCGCCATCGGTCTCCTGGCGCTGCTCGCGAGCTTCGCCCCGACCGGCGGGCCCGATCCCGAGACGGCGGCCCTGTTCGACCGGGTGGTGGCGCATGCGCCGGTCCTGTTCGTGCCGGCCGGCGCCGGCCTGTTCGCCGATCCGGCGCTGCTCGGGGCCAACGCGGCGCTGCTCGTTCTCGCGGTCGCCGCGGGGACGCTGGTCACCCTGGCGGTGACCGGCGCCGCCGCGACCCTCGCCATCGCCGCGTTCGCGCGCCGCGGGCGCCACGTCGCGGAGCCGGGGCCGTGAGCGCCTTCCGGGACGCCGTCCTCGCGGCGCCCTTCGCCGGCGCGGCGTTGACGCTCGCGCTCTACGCCTTGGCGTGCCGGCTGCATCTGCGGCTCGGACGACCGCTCTGGGCCCACCCGGTCCTCGTCGCCGTTCTTTCCGTGACGCTCGTCCTGCTGGGGCTCGGCGCGCCCTACGACGCCTATTTCGCCACGGCGGAGCCGCTGCACCTCGCGCTCGGGCCGCTTCTGGTCCTGCTCGCCGTGCCGCTCTGCCGGCATCTGCCGGACATCCGCGCGGCGGCGCCGACGGTCGGCCTGGCGCTGACCGCCGGCTGCGCCGTCGCGCTCGCCGGGCACGTCCTGCTCGCCCGCGCCCTCGCCGCCGAGCACGCCGTCGCGGCCTCGATCCTGCCGCGCTCGATCACGACGGCGGCGGCGGTGGGCGTGGCGGAAGGGCTCGGCGGCTCGGCGCCGCTCGCCGCGGCGCTGGTGATCGCGACCGGCATCTTCGGCGCCGTTGTCGGCCCCGCGGTGCTGGGTGTCCTGCGCATCCGCGATCACCGGGCGCAGGGGCTCGCGCTCGGCGTCGCGGCGCACGTCATCGGCACGGTGCGCGCCTTCCAGATCTCGCCGCAGGCCGGCGCCTTCGCCGGCATCGGGATGGTGCTGAACGCGTTCCTCACCATCGTGCTCGCGCCGTTCGCGATCGCGTTTCTCCGCTGACCGCGTCGCCGAGCCGGAGGCGCCTCACTCGGCCGCGAGCCCCGGCTGCGCGGGCCCGAGCGCGGCGGCGACCTCGGGGAGGGCGTCGGCCAGCGCGCCGGTGAGGTCGGCGGCGACGGCGGGAAAGCCGGGGCGGCGCACGAGGGTGCGCTCGTCCATGTAGAGGGCGCGGTTCACCTCGATCTGCAGCGCGTGGCGCCGCGCGGCGGGCTCGCCGTAATGCTCGGTGATGAAGCCGCCCGCATAGGGCTTGTTGCGCGCCACCACGTAGCCGCGGCGGCGCAGCGCCTCCTCCACGGCGTCCGTGAGAACCGGCGCGCAGCTCGTGCCGTAGCGGTCGCCCAGCACGATGTCGGCGAGCCCCATCTCCTCGCGCGCGACCGAGGAGGAGGGCATCGAATGGCAGTCGATCAGGATCGCGAGGCCGAAGCGGCCGTGCGTGCGCTCGATCAGCCGGCGCAGCGCGCGATGATAGGGCTTGTAGAGCGCGTCGACCCGCGCGAGCCCCTCCGCCACCGCGAGCTTGCGGGCGTAGATCTCGTGGCCGTCGGCGACGAGCCGCGGGATCGTGCCGAGGCCGCCCGCGACGCGCATGGAGCGGGTGTTGGCGTAGCCCGGAAGCCGCCCCTCGAACATGCGCGGGTCGAGCTCGTAGGGCTCGCGGTTGACGTCGAGATAGGCCCGCGGGAATCGCGCACGCAGAAGCGGCGCGCCGAGCGCCGGCGCCGCCGCGAACAGCGCGTCGACATAGGCGTCCTCGGAGCGGCGCAGGGACAGGCCGGCGAGGCGCGATGCGGCGAGGAAGGAGGCCGGGTAGACGTCACCCGCATGCGGCGCGTTGAACACCACGGGCGCGCTCTGGCGCGCCGGCGCGTCCACCACGAAGGCGGGCGCGAAATCCGGGTCGAGATCGGCGTCTGCGACGAGGTGGGCGTCGAGATCGGCGGGCATGCGGCGGGTCGGGCCTCGAGGTCTCCGGCGGCCGGCGCGGCCGGGACCGCGCACGGACTGTGGAAGATGGGGCGTCGCAGGCGTTCTGTCCATGGCGCAGATGCGCGCGCTTCATGGCCTGTTTACCGGCCCGCCGCTTTATGGAAGAACTCTGGCGATTCGAGCCGCCGACGACCGGACACACGATGAAGATTCTCCTCGCGGAAGACGACAACGACATGCGCCGTTTCCTCGCCAAGGCCCTGCAGAACGCGGGCTACGAGGTGGCGAGCTTCGACAACGGGCTGTCCGCCTACAACCGCCTGCGCGAGGAGCCGTTCGAGCTGCTCCTCACCGACATCGTCATGCCGGAGATGGACGGCATCGAGCTCGCCCGCCGGGCGACGGAGCTCGATCCGGACATCAAGGTGATGTTCATCACCGGCTTCGCGGCGGTGGCGCTCAACCCCGACGCCCAGGCTCCGAAGGACGCCAAGGTCCTCTCCAAGCCCTTCCACCTCAAGGACCTCGTCAACGAGGTGGAGAAGCTGCTCGCGGCCTGACCGGGACGCGTTCGGGGCCCGGGTCGGCCCCGCGGGCGGAAGAGGGAGAGGCGGCGCATTTTGCCGCTTGCATCCCGCGAAACCGTCCGCTATACGGCCCTCCTCACCGGCGGCGCCCACCCGAAGTCGCCGGTTTCAGGGCGCGTAGCTCAGCGGGAGAGCACTACGTTGACATCGTAGGGGTCACAGGTTCAATCCCTGTCGCGCCCACCATTTTCCCCAAGTTTTCCAACGATTCTCCATGTGCGCGCAGCGCGCGCGCTTGTTTTCAGCTATTTCTGGCCGTATATTAACGCTTTATAAGCACAGCGTTAAATGCTCCATTTGCAGAGCTGTTGCAGAGCAGTGGAGCTATTTCGGAGGCAAAATCAATGGTGGCAAAGAAAAAAGCTTCCACCATTGAGGTATTCGAAGGCTTATATTTGCAGCCGATTAAGCAGTCACCCAACCTGCAAATTTATTTCCGACACGAGAAAAGATCATACCGAAAGTCTGCTGGCACGGATGATGTGAAGGCAGCCAAACAAGCTGCAATGGCCTACTATAAATCGGTCATAATGAGTCCTGCCCCAACGCAGACGGTGCAGTTTTCCCAATGCGGTGATCGCTATCTCGCATCGATCAAGCACGACGGTAAACACAAATACCACAGTGAGACATATCAGCGACACCTGCTGCCATACTTCAGCAAGCTGAGCACGGTGACCAACCTCACTGATGCGGACATTGAAGCGTATGTAGAGCATCGGCGCGACAAGGGCAGCAAGCCACCCACGCCAGCGACCATCAACAGGGAAAACACGGTGCTGCGCCAGCTGCTGGCTTACAACAAGCGCGTTGGGCTGATTGAAAGGGAGCCTGTTGTTCCTCACCTGTCAGAACGAGCCACGCGCCAACGACGACCTCACTTCACATTGGGGGAATATCGCGCGCTGCATAGGACAGCACGCAACCGAATCGGAGAGGCTCAGCGTGACCCGCAAATTCGGCACCTCGTCGATAAGCGTCGCCTTCTCTATGATGCCATCATCCTGCTGACCAACTCGGGTATGCGTGTCGATGAGTTACACGATATAACTTGGCGCGACATCATTTGGGAGGATAGCATCATCAAGCTAAACCGTGCTGGGAAGATGAACAGCACCAGAAAGCTGATCGTAAAGCGCGCTGGTATGAACGCGTTGGCACGAATTCAAAGGCGTCGATTGGCGCTCGTGCAGGGTGCTGATGCCTCGCGTATCGCAAATGAACGTGTGATCTCAATGCCTGATGGTACACCAGTAGACAGCATGAAGCGGGCATTCAGCAGTCTGTTGAAAGCTGCAAATATCTCACCACCTGCTGGTGAGCCAAAGCATGCAATGACATCTTTGCGGCATACCTATGCGACATTCGCGCTGACAAATAAAGAGAAGCGCGTGCCTAAAAGTGGTCTGTCAAAGCAGATGGGAACGTCAGAAAGGATGATCGAGCAATTCTATGGGCATGACGAAGTGGAGGATTTCAGAGACCTGCTGTCGTAAGTCTATTCGCGCAATCGCTTGATTGGCGTCTTGTTACAGCAGCTCAACCGCGTTGCGCATCATCTCATCGTTCACGTCGATATAGCGCTGAGTCGTTTGAATGTTGCGATGCCCTGCCAGCGCTGCCAGCACGCGCACTCCAACGCCCTTTGCAGCAAGCTCGGTGATAAACGTCCGCCTGCCGCTGTGCGAGGTAGCGCCAACGATACCTGCCCGCTGATACAAGCGCTGCAGATGCTGTGTAGCCGTGTTGGCGGAGAAGCGCTGAGTTTTTTGCGTTTGGAACAGGAAAGGGCTGTGTACGGGCTTCTCTGCGCTTTGCAGGTAGCATTGCAGCTGCCGGCGCATTCGATCCGGTACGAACACGACGCGAGCAGCGTTGCCCTTCGTCTGCTGCACCGCAAGCGTGATTTCAGCCCTCACGTCGCCGTTGACGTCAACCACGTCCGACACACGAAGCGCCGCCACTTCCCCAACGCGCATGCCGCACCAGTGCGTCAGCAGCAGCATAGTTGTATCTCGTTGCGGATAGCGACTGCACGCTTTTGTGACGTCTACGACGCGCCTCAGTTCGGCTTTGGTGAGTGTCTTCGCCTGCTTCATTTCTCCACCTCGCAGATGTAACAAAATCGTGCAGTGACAATATTTTCAGATGTATGAACAGAGCAATGGAAATCGCGACAGAAGATACCTCAATGATAACAGTCATATAGCCCGATATGTGATGAAACACTTGTAATCTTACATTTGGCAGTTGGGCAGTTTGCGTCTCGCCGCTGCGCAGCGAAACAGCGCACGTTGCGCTCAAGCCGCTTCGCTTCCGCTTCATCGGCTATCGCATCAACGGCGCATGCATTCAGTCCATCTAATATATTTGGCGTGGGCGATCTCTGTAGATGTTGATGTCATAGAGAGGCTTCTCGCCTCCCTTATGAATGGCCTCTCTGTGAGTGCATCAGTCAGTGATTGCGCACAACCAGCTTGCAGCTGGTAGACGGGGTTGTGCTGTCGCCTTTATGTGCGTGGAGTTATTCACAACGCAGCGCCACCGAACACAATCACCTGCTCGATGGCACATATGAGGTACTGGCAGTTGCCAGCCTCCTATCTCATTCCTGCCGCATAGTTTTGACAAGCCCTATTGCAGCTTTGCTTGTTGATCCGCCTCTGTTGGAGCGATCGGCGCTGGCAAGATCCGCTGGCGACAACTCTCGTTGGCAAGCTCAATGCCCTCTGTTGGTGCGCTATGCACAGATAAATACGTGCTGTTGGCTAAGCAACGCGCATCTACAGTTATTTATCAACGTGGAGAAAATCAGTGCAAAAAACCGTTATAGATGACGTGATGGAGACACTCGTCGCTCACAACCTCGTAAGCAGCGAACGTGAGTTCAGCAGGGACTGGCTTGGTAGAAGTGAGAGCTACATGCGCGGCTTGCGTTTTCACAACAAGCAGCCAAGCGTCAGCAGCATCGCTGTTTGTGCCAGCAAGCTACAGCACTATGGTGAGCGTTTGGCGCAGACGGGCATGCATGAAGAGCTATCCAAACGCTTTATCCAACTAAGCGAAGCATGCCACCGCTACATCAATGCGGAGAGCACTGCAAGCTGGCTTATGATGAAACCGGGTCAAGCTACAGATTGAAAATCCGAAGGTGTACTTTCAAAGCACGGAGTACTTTAAGTTCCGACCAGGTGATTTTCTACCCCCCAACGGCATTTGGCCGACCACAACGGTGTCGAGAATGCGTGCCGAGATGCGGGGCGGCTGTGCTGGCGGCCGATTGGACTCCGCACGCCCGGTGATTCGGCGCCATCAACCCTGTAGGCATGCGAAAGGTGGGCGAGCCGCTCCACCTGCGTGTTGTATCATCAACACGCACGATCGACGGGGCGCAAAAATGGCGCGAAATCAAAGGTTTTTTGGTCCAGTCCGTACAGGGCTAGCGCGCTGATCG
Source organism: Salinarimonas sp. (assembly GCF_040111675.1). Taxonomy (NCBI): domain Bacteria; kingdom Pseudomonadati; phylum Pseudomonadota; class Alphaproteobacteria; order Hyphomicrobiales; family Salinarimonadaceae; genus Salinarimonas; species Salinarimonas sp. Next base: position 955,095 of record NZ_CP157794.1, read on the forward strand.
CTCGGCAGGCAGGCTTAGCTACAATGCTATCACATAGGCGCCGGAAAAGCTTGTAAAGGCACCTCTTCCTGTTGTAGGGTTTCGCAGCTGTTAAGCTTGCGGAGTTTCGTGATGTCGGGTGGAGGCGTGGGCTTCCGATGCTGGCAGTTGAGAAAATCCAATGGCTGAAAAGGCAGCACGCGTAGGCGGCGAGAGCCGGACGCAATGGAGAGCAATGAACTGCCGAACATAACTCGTTGTCCTACAGTGAGATACGACGGATAAGGGGATCTTCAGATGCGCAGTAAAAGTCGGTTCCTTTTCCCAGCTCAGCTGCTCACATTTTTTATTGCTATTATAGTCCTACAGGTAGGCACCGCTGGTGCGCAGGAGGATGTCTCGTTTCGTGCTTCTGTATTGAATGGCTGGGACGACCGAAATGTGGGGCGCCAACATTCTGGTGCATGGGTAGCGATAAGAAACGTAAATATCAATGGCAGGCGGATTGAGCGAGCGAACTTCCAGTTCTCATTCGCTGGATCATATGTTGACAATTACATGAGCATACATGTTTCGTCCCGCAAAACGGTGCCGTCATTATCGCCGCAAGTTTCTGAGCAAGTGAATACTGAGGAACATGGGAATCGATTTTTCATAAAGTTATCGACGATTCCACATGGTCTCCCACGCGTTGTGAGGTCGTTAGATCGACGAGATCAAGAAGTAATTTATTCCATCTGCCACATCATGTCAGATTCGCAAACTGTTCGCCAAATTTATCAAAGCATGGTTCGTGCCCGAGCGGGTGATCGAGCATACGTAGAGTTTTGGCAGAACAGCAGACAAGTGGACCGTATGGTGGCTCTCGCCAGTCTTTGCATGCGGGAGATGCGTCGTCTAGTTCGATTCGATGCGCCAGCGCAAGCGACGCCGTCTGCGCAAGCAAGTGCTGCTGTAGCGCCGTTGGCACTCGCAACTGCGCTGCCCAATTCGACCGACCGAGTCCGCTTAGCTCAGTTCATCCTTACTGATATGGGCCTTTATACAGCAGGCATTGACGGTGTTGCCGGAGCGGGTACTAACCGCGCGTTGATGGCGGCAATGCGGCAGATGAACAGTACGGCCCCTCCAACAGTTGAGAACTTTCTTGCAGCTGCGCTTGGCGGCATCCAAACGAGTGATCAGTCCAGCGCCTCACCGGGTAACTCGCCTGATAATGCCGACCTTCGCGTACAGCACACAGACCTGACCTCTCAGATGGAAGCGCTGAGGCTCGAACTCACGTCGGTACGAACGGAGCTAGCCGAAGCGGAAAATGCTTTGGCAGCAGCACGAGCGGAGACGGAGGTGGCTGTCGTTCGGAACGTTGAAAGTGCTGCGACTGAGCCTGTCGCTTCGCTTGAGGCCGAAATTGCTCAGCTGGAAATCGCACTCGAACAGGCGCAGGCTGAATCGCGCATTGCCGATTCGGCCAATGCGACGATAGCTGATTTGCGTGACGAGTTGGAGGCTTTAAGGCCGCTTACCGAGCAGGTGGCTGCTTTAACTAGTGAAAAGAATAGCTTACAGCGTCAGCTGTCAGCAGCAAACGAAACCACTGCGGATCTGCGCGAGGATATTGCATCTGATGAGCGCGTTACCGAGCTGCAAAGGCTGCTCGATGCGGCAAATGAGACTGCTGCAAACCTACAGGAAGAGATGGCGACCGCTCACGTTCCTGTATCTGACTACGCTAATCTTCAGCGTCAAATTTCAGCGCTTACAGCGACTAATTCGGAGTTACGCGAGCGGATCGAAGCTGAGTTTGTGTCTCGTACGGAATATGCCGCTTTGGAGTCGTCGTCGCGCGATGCACAAGACACTCTTCGTCGGCAGTTGCAAGCGGCAAACCAGACTGTGGCGGAACTGCGCGAACGGATCAGCAGCTCGTATGTGTCATTAGCCGATTATGAAGAAGTTCAGAGACAGCTCGCTGCTGCGTCTGCCACAAACATGGAGATCCGCGAATCCATGCGTTCTGACTATGTTCCGCGATCAGATCTCGTAGAAGCACAGCGCATGATGACGGCGGCTAACGAGAGCATAGCTGATCTTCGGCGCAGCTTAGAGACAGAATATATACCGCTGCTGGAATATCAGAATCTTGAACGGCAGATCTCAGCTCTAAATTCAACAATACTAGAGCTGCAAGATCGCAATGACATCCAACGTACACGAATGGTGGAAAGTGAGTCTCTGTTCCGCAATTTTCGCGAAGATTGTGCCGCGGTGCCAGAATGCGCGCGCGCAATGCAACTCGATTGATTTAGCGGAACGCGCAGCGGCTCATTTCCCAAGTGAAGCGCGCAGGGTCTAACCCATTGAAGGAGAATGTATATGAGGGTGCTCCCATCCCTGTATTTTGGCTTAGCAATCTCTTCACTGATGTTGAATCCTTCAGAGGTGCTCTCTTCTGATTGGGAAACTTATACGCGGGGAGGGTACTTTACGTACGTTACAGTCGCTGACGGGGAAAACAGATTCTATCTACGCTGCGATTACGGACTAACGACGTATGCTTATTACACTGGCATAGAAGTCAATATTAAGGATGAACGACCGCCACCTGGCAGTGAAGTTCGTTTGCTTATCGACAGCCGGCAGCTTTATCTACAAACAGACCTGTCTGGTTATTTTCGAGTTGATACAGCTGAGGATGAGGCAACTTTTCGGCTTACGTGGGACGCGCTAAGGCGAGGAAGTTCGCTGCGTGCGGTGTTTGAGGACGGACGATCCGCGAACTTTTCTCTTCGTGGTTCTGCCCGAACGATAGATCCTCAACCGTGTGAGACGTGGCAGGATACTCTTGCACCGCTTTTTGTGGAGGAGCCGCCAGCAGCTACATTCCTATGGTTCATGAACGATTTGGAAGCGGGGGATGTTGCTGCGCTCAATAGCTACTTTCTACCAGGTGAGGCTGATGGGCCTGTGTTCGGCGGTCGTAGCGTTGTGGATTACGTGCGTGGGATCAAGTCAAATTTCGAGTATGAGTCGGTGGGTTCGATTTATGGAATCGAAACGTTCGAAGCAAATTACAGCTATATTCAATTAGATGGTACCCTATGCGATGCTCGCGCGCTCATAAATGTCGAACTGGTCGGTGACCGCTTAGTGATCCGTTCCATTGATGTCAATTGCTGAGGAAATTGATTCAGCTGAATACGAAGGATTACCGGTATGAGAGTGCGTGAGATTCTGTAACAATCGACGCCAGCATGATACTGACGGAGAAATACGGCAGACTTCAAGCAGCATAGCAGGTGCTAGGTGAAGTGCGGAACATTCCACCGACGTTTATCAATTATCGAAAACATCTGTACGCGGAAGCAAGCTGAACGGTGACAGGTTGTCTGATGACAGGCGATGAGCGACTTTGGGCTACGCTTTTGGCAGCAAGGCGCGCAAGGCAGCCGCGTCAGCTCACTGGCGCTGAGGTCAAGCGCCTTACCAGGTTGGAAGGTTTGCTCGATGTGCTTAAGCGTGGAAAAAGCGTGCAAAACCGTTCTCTGGCGACGTGGCTTACAGAGGCGGAATATGCCGAGTACATCGCTGATTTGGAACACCAAAGGGAGCTCCGCAAGGAGTTCGAGCAGAAGCCTGAAGATCTGATTCGCTACGAATCGCTGCTGAAGGACGCGATGTTCGCACACAATCGTGCGGATGGATATGCTGCAAAGGGGAAAGCAGAAACGGCGCGGAAGTTCCGGTACAGCGCAGAAGGAATTTTCGAAGCTGCGTTAGAGCACTTGGAAGAGAGCGTTAACGCGGACCCGTCTTTGCGTCTGTGGCTCGACAGAGAACCAGATTTCTCGCCAGATGGCTCGCTGAGCGCGTCGCCGGTTGGGGTGCCTCGCGTTGTAACATCCCGCAGTTTGAATAATGCGGGTGGCGGCTTGCGCAGTATGTTGAAGTCCATACGCGAGACAAAAATTGAAGCTGTTGAGCGCGCGATTGATGCGGTGAAATTCGAGTAGTGAGGCATCTTTTCGGCCGACCTTTTAAACATCTGAAAGCATAATGCACACAGATGGATAGGAGGAAACGATGGCTGGATTTAAGGACCTCAAACTTGTTGCGTATGAGCGCCCCAATAATGGTGATCCCATCCACAAGCGCCGGCGCAAGCTGCTCGATCAGTTGGCTGAGCAGATGCGTCTGGCGGAAGATGCGGGTTATCAACCCACCGCCGACAAGTGGGTGGAAGGCGAAGGTGGGGTGCGCCAGCGCGTTCAGGTGCCCAAGCGGGTGAAGCGTTGGTGGGGGAAGGACGCGCGCGGCAACACGGTCCTAACGATCCGCTACGGCAGCAAGCCGATGGAACTTGCGAAGGGCAAACACGCGATCATGTTGACGGGCGAGGCAGACGTGGTTCCCACTCTGCAAGCGATCGTCGCTGCCGTTGAGACGGGTGAGATGGATGCAGCCATCGAAGCAGCTGCAAATGCACCGAAGCTGAAACGGAAGGCGTCGTAGAGTTGTCGAAGGCATGCTCATTTGCAGAGTATATGCAGGGTACCATTTGCAGATTTTTGCACAATATAATGTGTCCAGACAGGTCGGAAGACACAACATATTGTGTCGACGTGCAAGTGTTCTGGTCGCGTTCTACGTTGACATCGTAGGGGTCACAGGTTCAATCCCTGTCGCGCCCACCATTTTCCCCGAGATCGGGACATCGCGGCAGAGGCGGCGCAATTGTCCAGGATCGCGCTGAAGGCGCAGGAGGCCGCCCTCCGCACCGACGAGACCGTGCACGTTCGCGGCCCGTGGCGGGCGCACGCCGATGCTCTGCTCGCGCGCTCGACCGAAGCGGGCGCGTGCTGCGAGGGGTCGGGCTGCGGGCTCCGACCGAGGCCGCGATGGGCGACACCTCGGTTGCGGATTGTCACTCTGTTCACCTTACGTAATCGATGCTCGCCGAGGCGCTTGCGAGCCTTCGTAGAAGCGTGCTGATGCTCGGCGGGAGGCCTCGTTCCTCGTCGAGCATCAGTCGGAGGCGATCCGCGACGCCGACTGCCGCAGCGACGGTCCCGAATGACGACCTCTAGATCGCGCCGAGTTCTACCCATGTCCAAGTTCATCACGCAGGACGAGGCGAGCCGTCTCGAAGCACTGCGGGCCTGCGCCCTGCTCGACACGGCGCCCGAAGGCGAATTCGACGCGATCTGCCGTACGGCTCAGACGGCGTTCTCAGCCCCGGTCGCCCTCGTATCGCTCGTCGACGAGACGCGCGTCTGGTTCAAGGCGCGGTGTGGCATCGAGCCGGTCGAAATGTCACGCTCCGCGGCGTTTCGCAGCCGGGCGATCCTCGGTGGCGATATCCTGGTGGTCGAGGACGCGAGGTGCGATCCGCGATTCGCGAGGACCGAGCTGAGCTCCGGCCCGTACCGCTTCTATGCAGGTGCACCGCTGGAGCTGGAGCCGGGCGTCCGGATCGGCACGCTCTCCATCCTGGACTTCGAGCCGCGTACGATCGCCATCCCCGAGCAGGAGCTTCTCGCGGGACTGGCTGCCGTCACGGTCGGGCTCGTACGCCTCCACATCTCTCGGCGCCAGCTGGAGGCCGAGCTTTCGGATCGGCAGCTTCGCGAAACCCGGAGCCGACGCCAGGAACGCGCCATGGCCGCGATGGCGGATGAGCTTCGCGCCCGCAAGGCTCGTCTGCGGACGACGCTCGAGCACATGGACCAGGGACTGCTCATGATCGACGCAGAGGGCGTGATCCAGGTGAGCAACGCGAGAGCCGCCGCGCTCCTCGGAGTTCCCGGTGAATTCCTCGCCCAGCGTCCGTCCGTGGCAGATCTCCGGGACTGGCAGGTCGCATCGGGAGAATTCGTCGGCGACACGCAGCCGATCCTCGAGACGGTCGTCACCGGCGGCCTGGACGGGGAGGAGCGGAGATACGAGCGCAGACGGGTCAACGGGGCCGTCATCGAGGTGAGGAGCAGGCCGCTGCCGGGCGGCGGCGCTGTCCGAACGATCACCGACATCACGGATCGTCGCAGCTCGGAACGGGCTCTGAAAGAAAGCGAGAAGAGGTTGCGCCAGACCGAGCAACGGCTCGCCGCGGCTCTGGAAGCGACCGGAGACGGAGTCTGGGATCTCGACCTGCGAACGGGCGAAGGTTGGGTGAGCGACGAATGGCTCAGGATGCTCGACCTCGCGCGAGGCGACGCCTCCGGCGGACTGGCGGGTTGGATCGCGATGGTTCATCCCGACGATCGCGAGCAGGTGCTGCGTGCGCTGAACGCCCACCTCGAAGGTGCCTCTGCAGGCTACGTCTGCGAGTATCGCATCAAGGCTCGAGACCGTTGGCTTTGGATCCTGGATCGAGGCAGGGTCGTCGCCAGGGACGAGAGCGGGCGTGCTCTTCGCGCCATAGGCACACACACGGACATTTCCGCCCGCAAGGAAGCCGAGGAGGAGCTTCGGCTGGTCGGCGATCGGCTTCAGCTCGCGCTGGATGCGGCAGGCATCGGCCTGCTCGACCACGACGTGGGCTCCGGGGCGCTGTGGAAGAGCGAGAGCTGGTATCGAATGCTCGGTCTCGATCGAGACGCTTTCGGCCCGGACCTCGCATCCTGGGTTTCCCTCGTCCACCCCGATGATCTGGCGCTCGTGCGTCAGCGCTACGACTCTCATGTGCGCGGCGAAACGGATCTGCTCGAGATCGAGTATCGCGCGAGGCACGGAGATGGCCGCTGGGTTTGGGTGAGCACCCGCGCGCGCTGCGTCGAACACGATTCCGAGACTGGAGCGGCGCGGCGCATCATCGGGGTCCAGGCCGACATCTCGGCCCGGAAGGAGGCTGAGCAGCGAGCCGAGCACATGGCGCGGCACGATCCGCTGACCGAGCTCGGCAATCGGCGCCTTCTCGAGGAGCGCCTCGGCGCGGCGCTGCGAGCAGCCGATCCGGTGGCTGTTCTGTCGCTCGATCTCGACCGCTTCAAGCTCGTCAACGACACGCTCGGCCACCACACGGGAGACCTGCTGCTCGAGCAAATCGCGAACCGGCTGCGAAGCGCAGTTCGCTCTGGAGATACGGTCGCGCGCATCGGCGGCGACGAGTTCGCGATCGTCCAGGTCGGGGCGCCGCAGCCCGACGGGGCGCAGGCGCTTGCCGAACGGGTGATCGCGGTGCTGAGCGCCCCTTTGCTCGTCGGGGATCACGACGTGACGGTCGGCACCAGCATCGGGATCGCTCTCGCTCCGACGGATGCGGACGACGCCAGAACTCTGTTGTCCAAGGCCGATCTCGCTCTCTACCGAGCGAAGACGCAGGAGCGAAACGCGTTTCGCTTCTACGAGCCGGCCATGGACAAGTGCGTCGAGGAACGCAATCGTCTGGAGGTGGACCTGCGACGGGCGCTCGATCGAAACGAGCTCGAGCTCCACTACCAGCCGATCGCCTGTTCGCGCACCGGCGAAACACGCGGGTACGAGGCATTGATACGCTGGCGTCATCCGACGCAGGGCCTCGTCTCTCCCGCCCTGTTCATCCCGATTGCAGAGCAGACCGGGGGGATCAACACCATCGGCGCATGGCTGCTGCGCGAGGCCTGTTCGCAGGCTGCGGGGTGGCCGCAAGCCATTCACCTGGCCGTCAACGTGTCGCCGGTCCAGCTCGGTAGCCGGAATTTCGTGACCGCGGTCGTCGCTGCGCTGTCGAGCAGCGGCCTCGAGCCGAGCCGATTGGAGCTCGAGATCACCGAGACGGCTCTGATCGGCGACACCGACGCGACGTCTCAGGTGCTCGAGCAGCTGCGTGCACTCGGCCTCAGGATCGCTCTGGACGATTTCGGAACCGGCTACTCGTCGCTCAGCCACCTGCATCGCTTCACCTTCGACAAGATCAAGATCGATCGCAGCTTCATCGACCGGATCGGCGACGAGAACACCGCAGCCATCGTCCGTGCCGTCGTGGATCTCGGACGCCGTTGGCGTTGCGAGATCACGGCCGAGGGCGTCGAGACACCGGCGCAGCTCGAGGCGGTACGCGCTGCTGGCTGCTCGCAGGTCCAAGGGTTCTTGATCGGACGGCCCGAGCCCGCCGACAGAGTTCTTGCACGACTTGGCGCACAGGGGGGGCTCGTGGCTTGAGGTCGGCGGCTGGCGCTCGGCGCCGCCGTCGCGCTCGTGCGCCCCGCCGCGGGGACGCCGACAGCGGCCGCGCGGTTCGCGCATGCGCGGGCGCTCTTCGCCGTCCTCGCGAGACGACGTTCCGGCTCCGGGATCTGCAAACGCCGCGAAATCGCCTCCAATTCGAAGAAAATTTCGACGATCCGCTCCGCTCTGGAACGGCTACGCTTCGCCTCTGACGAGCGTATCCGTCCTCTTCGAGGGCTATTTGCGCGTGCCTGCGATCGGACGAGTCCGGTCCGCGGTGCCAGGTGCGAAGCCGTAGCTCGGCCGCGCGGTTCCCCGCTTCTCGCCCGAAAACGTCATGCGAGGCCATGAACGGCTCCGCTCGAATGACGCGACGGCCACAGCCCGACCCGCGGGCCGGCGTGCACTCCCTCCCGTTGCAACGAGCGTTCGGGAGGCAAAGAGGCTTCGTTCCGGCCGGGCCGTCGAACGCTTCTCCAGGGGCTTCCAAACCGGCCTTCGACCACAGATCGCCGTCGGTGCCGCTCGTTGGACCTCTTGTCCAAGCACGACGGGCTTGGGTAGGACAATATTCTACGCCGTCGTGTTCGTAAAACCGGCATCCGCGACGGAGAGGAACCCTCGACCGGAGCCGCAATGTCCTGGCTAGACGATGATCGCACCCCGAACCTGGACCAGCGCCGTGAGATCCGGCGCAAGATCCGCATCCTGTGCATCGCCTACGATCCACGGTCCCGGCTCAAGATACCGGTCCAGCTCTGCGACCTGTCGCACCGGGGTGCGCTGATCCGATGTGATGACGTGACCGAAATTCCAGACGAGTTCATCCTCCTCATTCGCGGCAGCGAAGCGATGCGGCGCTACTGCGTCGTGGCGAGGCGCTCGGGCAGGGATCTCGGTGTGACGTTTCGTTACCGGTGAGGTGACCCGACCCATCCTCTCGCGCGAGCTCTCGCGAGAGCATCGATCTGTTCCTGGCTCATGCTCGCGTCCGGATCCGCGATTCGGCACTCCTCACCCCGAGATCGTCAGCGTCGTCGGGGCGCGGGTTCGATCCCTGTCGCGCCCAGCATTGTCCGGCAGCCGCAGAACCATCCGCTCGAGCGCATCGGTGCGCGACGGGACGGCGCACCGCGTTGACGCGCGGGGCGCGCGCGCCATCTCGTCCGCGACGCCGCCCGCGCCCGGACCGATCATGCTCGCGACCCTCGCTCTCCTCACCCTCGCGCTCCTGTTCGGAGGCATGGTTCTGTATTCCTTCGGCTTCGCCGCCTTCCTGTTCACGGCCCTGCCGCCGGAGACGGCCGGCCCCACGATCCGAAAGGCCTTCCCGCTTTTCTATCTCTTCGTGATCGCCACCGCCGCCGTCGCGGCGCTGCTGCTGTGGCCGCTCGATCCCCTCGCGGCGGCCTTGATGGCCGTCGTCGCGGCCACGACGGTCCCGACCCGGCAGGTGCTGATGCCCGCCATCAACGCCGCGACCGACAGCGGCGCGAAGGCCCGGTTCGCCCGGCTGCACGGGCTCTCGGTAGCCGTCACCCTCGCGCACATCGCCGCCGCGGGATACGCGCTGACCCGGCTCGCCTGAGGCGGCGGGCGGCCACGGCGGCCCCTCGCGAAACCGCAGCGCCTCCCGCCCCGTTCTCGTCCGGAGCACCCGCCCGGACGAAAGCGAGCGATGACCGATACGCAGACGCGAAACCCCGACGGCGCCCCCTGGTGGGCGAGCGCCGTGATCTACCAGATCTACCTGCGCAGCTTCCGCGACACGAACGGCGACGGGGTCGGCGACCTGAACGGCGTGACCGAGAAGCTCGACTACATCGCCGCGCTCGGCGTCGACGCACTCTGGCTGTCGCCGTTCTACAAGTCGCCGATGCAGGATTTCGGCTACGACATCTGCGACTTCCGTGCGGTCGACCCCACGTTCGGCACGATCGAGGATTTCGACCGGCTCGTGCTCGGCGCCCGCGAGCGCGGCCTGCGCACCATCGTCGACTTCACCCCCTGCCACACCTCGAAGCAGCACCCCTGGTTCCGCGAGAGCCGCTCCTCCCGCGACAACCCGAAGGCGGACTGGTACGTCTGGGCCGACGCCCGGCGCGACGGGGCGCCGCCGACGAACTGGCTCTCCTCCTTCGGCGGCAGCGCCTGGGAATGGGAGCCGCGGCGCAGCCAGTACCGCTACCACGCCTTCCTCGAATGCCAGCCGAACCTCAACCTCCACGACCCCGAGGTCGTCGACGCCGTGCTCGGCGAGATGGCGTTCTGGCTCGACCGCGGCGTCGACGGTATCCGCCTCGACGCGGTGCAGTGCCTGCTCAGCGACCCGGACCTGCGCGACAACCCGCCCATCGCCTCGACCGGCCCCTCCATCCTCGTCGGTGGCGGGCCGAACAACCCCTTCCGCCAGCAGGAGCACTATTTCGACCGCGGCCTGCCGGGCTCGATGGCTCTGTTCGAGCGCATGCGCGCGCTGACGGACCGCTACGGCGCCGACCGCTTCCTGCTCGGCGAGGCCTCCGACGTCGATTCGATCCCCTTCTGCGCCGAGGCGACGGCGCCCGGGCGGCTGCACGCGGCCTATCATTTCGACCTGATCAATTCCGATCTCGACGTCGGCGTCCTGCGCCGGCAGATCCGCGCCACCGCGGAGCGCCCGAACGCCGCGATCATGACGGTGGCCGGCAACCAGGATTCGACGAGGCTCATGAGCAATTGGGGCCTGCGCCCGACCGAGCAGGGCTACGGCCGCGCCTTCGCCGCGCTGATGTGCGCGATCATGGCGACGCAGAAGGGCGGGGCGCTCGTCTTCCAGGGCGAGGAGCTCGGCCTGACCGAGGCCGACATCGGGTACGACGACCTGCGCGACCCCTGGGGCCTGCACCTCTACCCGGACTTCAAGGGCCGCGACGGCTGCCGCACGCCCATGCCCTGGGAGGCCGACGCGCCCCATGGCGGCTTCGGCGACGCGCAGCCCTGGCTCCCCCTCGCCGAGGCCCACCGCCCGCTCGCCGTCGACCGCCAGGAGGCCGACCCCGACAGCGTGCTGAACGCCTACCGCCGCATCCTCGCCTGGCGCCGCGGCGAGCCGGCCCTGCGCGGCGGCACGCAGCGCCTGATCGAGGACGCCCCCGCGCCCCTCCTCGCCTATGTCCGCGAGGCGAACGGCGCCCGCCTGCTCTGCGCCTTCAACCTCTCCGACGCGCCCTTCACCTGGCGCCTGCCGGAGGACGACCGCGAGGGGTGGGCGGTGGTGGACGGGCCCGGGTTCGGCGGGGAGATCCGCGAGGGCGGGGTGCTGGCGCTGGGGGCGTACGACGGGGTGGTGGCGCGGGGGGCTCGAGGCGTGTGGCGGGAGCTGCGCGATCCGGGGTTGACAACCTCCAGCGCAATGGGAGATCATACTTAACAGGAATTAACCTCTCCGTATCGTCATTTGCCCGCCGCCATGCCGACCTCGCTTCCCGTTCCGCCGGACAGCGCTCTCGCGCTTTGGCTCGCCGCCAACGGGCTCGACGCCGACCTCGTGCGCGCCGTTCTCGCGACCGCCGTGCCTCTCGCGCAGCCTGGCCGTGCCGCCGATGAGCCCGAACCTGCGCCGCTCTCGCCCGCCCTCGTGCGGCGATGGTGCGCCGAGGCGTTCGGTGCGGCGTGGCCGGCGCTTTCCGAGACGGTGCGGCGAACCTGCGCCGACGTCGCGGTGGTGCTCGACGACGGCCCCGGCGCACGCCCGCAGATCCACGATCACGGTCCGGACGCGGCGCCGACGATCAAAGTTCCGTGGCGGCGCGGCGATGCGCGCGACGCGCTCGCACTCGCGCACGAGCTCGCCCACGCCGTTCAGATCATCGCCTCGCATGCGCGAACGCCCGGCGCGGCGATGCCGCCCGTTGCGCGCGAGGTCTGCGCCTTCCTCGGCGAGCGGGCGCTCCTCGCGCACCTGCGGGATCGCTCCGAGGGTTGTGCGCTGCGCACCGCGCACGTGGCGGAGGACGGCGTCTATCTCGGCGAGGACGCCGCCACGCTGGGCGCCGCCTTCGCAGATCCGCAAGCCGGCTACGATTACCGCTGGAACTATCCGGTCGCCCGCTGGCTCGCCCGGCGCGCGCGGGAGCTCTCCGATCCCGGCGAGGCCGCGGCGCTGCTCTCCAGCGGCCCTGACGCCCCGGCGCGCCTGCGCCCGCTGATCCATGCTGCGCTCGCGGCGCAGAACCCGCTCCCGCCCGTTCTCGCGCGCGACGAGCCCGGACCGCTCGTCGCTTACCGGCAAATCGGTGTCGCCGCCGCGCTCGAGACCGCCCGTGGGGAGGAGAGCGAGCCGGAGACGGTCGAGGCCTTCTACGAGGCCCTCCTCGACGGCCTGCGCGAATCCCGGCTGGCGATCGGCCTCGACGAGGAGGCGAGGCCCTTCGGCTGGGCGGTCGCAGGCCGCGACGGCGAGGGTCGTCCACAGGCCGCGAGGCTGGCGGCGCCCTTCGGCGACCCGGCGGCCATGGAAGCGCTCGCCGCGCGCCGGCTCGAGGCCGCGCCCGCAGCGGGGAGCGCCCCGTGAGTCGCCTCGACCTCTACGCCAGCCTCGGCGCCATGATCGCGCTGATGGCGCGCTCCCCCTATCATCGCGGCCAGCCGCTGCGGCGGTACCTCGCCGTCGAGATCCTGCCGCCGCTCCGGCTGGGACAGGCGCGGATCTGGTTCGACGAGAGCGGCGCGCCGACGGCGTTCCTCACCTTCGCCTGTATCACGCCCGCGGTCGAGGCCGAGCTGCACGCCTCTGGCCGCGCCCTGCGGCCGGACGAGTGGGCCTGCGGGGAGCGGCTCTTCTTCAACGACTTCGTCGCGCCCTATGGCGGCGCGCGGGCCTTCATCCGCGATCTCAAGGAGAACGTCTTCCGGCACCGCACCGCGACCAGCCTCGCCCGCGCGCCGGACGGACGCGTGCGCGCGATCAAGCGCTGGTTCAAGGCGGATGGTGCGACGACGGAATTCGCCGGCCTGAGGCCGTCGACGGAATACGCCTCGCGATCCGAGGCGTATGGAGGCCGGGAGGCGCTGGCACGCCCCCCGGCCGAACGAGCCGCCCGGCGGATGCCGGGCAACACGCAGCACGGAGATCATGCCTCGCATGGCTCCGAATGAGAAGAGCGTAAAACGATGAAGGACATCGATACGATTCTGGCCGAGATCGCCTCGCCGGTGAGCTACGGCGGTGGGGGCGACAGCGGCGGAAGCAGCCATCTCGATCAGGCGTCGAGACAGATCGTGGACAATTACGGGACGATCATGGGGACCCTTGGATGGGGTGTCGTTGGCGGTCTCTTCGGCGGACCGATCGGAGCGGCGGTGGGGGGCGCAACGGGCGGAATCGTCGGGACGCTCGCCCAGGCCCATGCACGCGACCAGATGAATAGCGTCCACGACGCGTACAATGCGCCGGGAGAGAGAGGCAAGTAACCTCGTGGCTCGAGCGACGGCGGCCTCGCGCCGCTGTCGCCCTCGGCGAGGAGCGGACATGATGGACGCATTCTCACGAAGGAGCATCGCGGCGCTGGTCGCCAGCGCCTATGCGATCATCGCGGTCTTCGTCGTCACTCTCGACGCCGATCGCGGAATGGAGGCGACGGTCGGCGCGATCGCCCTCCTGGGCGCCGCATCGTATGTCGCTTGGCGCGCCTTCTCCGCGGCGCTCGACGGCGAGCCTTGGCTTCCAGAGGGCCTGTTCGCGGGCGGGCTCGCCCTTTCTCTAGGCGTCGTGAGCCTCGCGCCGCAGGCGACGCCGCTGCTCGGGCTCGCGACGCTCGTTACGGCCTTTGGCGTCGCCTTGGCGATCCGCCGCGCGTTCGGAGCGCCGATCCGCGCCGTCGGGGTCGGGCTGGCCAGCAGCGTGCTCGCGATGGCGGTGGGCGGCTTCGTTGCGGGGACGGCGCTCGTCCCGCTGCTCCGCGGCCTGGAGCTCTCACCGGATTCCGTCGGCGGCACGCTCCTCGCGATGGTGGTCCTCGGGCCGCTGGTCGAGGAGGCGTGCCGCTTCGCGGCCCTCGCGATCGCCGTAGGCATCGGCCCGCGGCTCGCGCTCGGCGCCGGGGTCAGGCTCGGGGCCGGCTTCGGGATCGGCTGGGGGCTCGCCGAGCTTCTGGTCAGGGTTGCGGCGCTGGTCCACCCGGGCCTCTCCGTCGGCGCCGCCGACGCGGCCGTCGCCCATACGGCTGGGGACCCGCTGCAGAGCCTGTCGCTCGCGCTCGGCTGGGTGGCGGTGGTCGCTTGGCACGCGGCGTTCTCGACGCTCGTCGTCCTCGCGCTGATAGACAGGCGTTGGGCGGTCCTCCCGCTCGTGCTCCTTCTGCACATGGTGGCGAACGCGGTGGCGATCCTCACGACCGCGATCATCGGCGTCGTCGCGTCGGGTGTGGCCGCCGCTGGAATCGCGCTTCTGCTGCATGGGTGGGCGAGGCGGGCGGTGAGTCGACGGCAGCCTCTTGCGGAGGCCGCGTGTGCCTAGGCGACGGTGAGAACGCGATGAACCGAGCCGACTGGGCCGACGCCCTCCGTGGCGCGCTCGTCGCCGGCGCCGCCGCGAGGCATCGGGCGGGCGGGACATTGCCGCCCCGCCTCCCTCGAACAAGCGCCTGAGCGGAGCATCGCTCGATGCGACCTCCGGCCGGCCTCTTGGAGTTATAAATGAACAGAGTCGTTATTCGAGCGCTCTACTACGGCGCAGCAGCGGGCTTCGCCTCGTGGGTATCGACGGGCTTGGCGACGGACGAACGGGAACGCTTGCTCGTCGTCGCCGCCATCCTCTGCGGGTTCGCACTCGTCGGCTACGTCGTCGAGCGGGTCGCCGCGCCGGAAAGGGACGAGGACCGTCGGCGCGAGGACGCGCGACTGCCGCGAATCCGCTTCGATCGCGTCGTCGCCTGCATCGGCATGGCCGCACTGAATACGGCGTTCGTCTTCGCGGTCGTGGCCGACCCCATCCTCTTTCTCACCGCGCTGTTCGCGAACATCGCGGCTTTCGCGGCCCTGGCCTGGCTCGTTCGCGATCGCGAGGAGCCGGGAACGCCGTCCGCGCCTTCCGCTGGGCGAGGGGAGGCGACCTGAGGGCGCCGCCGTCGCCCTCGGCGAGGAGCGGACATGATGGACGCATTCTCACGAAGGAGCATCTGATGCCGGCGCCGGCCTGGGTCCTCCGCCTGGAGGACGGGGCGCTCCGGCGCCTGGGCGCTTCATAGAACGGCGCCTCGCCCGTCACCGCTCCCCCAGGCTCATCTGCACCGTCTCCACGATCGGCGCGAAGAAATAGCTGATCAACCTCCTCTCGCCCGTGACGACGTCCACCGTCGCCGTCATGCCGGGGCGCAGCGGGTAGTCGCCGAGCGGGGCTTCGAGGTAGGGCGTGTCCGGCGCGATGCGGGTGACGAAGACGAAATCGCCGTCGATCTCGACGGCGTCCGCGGAGACGGTGCGCACCTCGCCGGGCACGTAGCCGAAACGCTCCGCCGGGTAGGCGTCGAGGCGGATGATCGCGCGCTGCCCCGGCTCCAGGAAGCCGGCGTCGATGTTCGGGAACGCGGCTTCCAGCTCGGGCGCGTCCGCCGAGGGGACGACGCGCATCAGCTCCTCGCCGGCCTTCGCCACGCCGCCGACCGTGAAGACCCGCAGCTGGTCGACCACGCCGTCGAGGGGCGCGGTCAGCGTCATCGCCGCGAGCCTGCGGCGGGACTGGACGAGCTCCTCCGCCAGCGCGGCGAGCCGCGCCTCGATCTCGGCGCGCCGGGCGCTGAGGCGCGAGCGCGCCGCGGCGACGAGGGAGACGCGCTCGGCGGCGAGCTCCGCCGCCGTGGCGGCGATGCGTTCACCCTCCCGCTCCAGCACGCGCCGCTCCGCGGCGAGCCGCGTGCTCTCGTCGAGCACGTCGAGATGGGCGAGGCGGCTGGTCGTGCCGCGCTCCAGCAGCTCCTGGGACGCGGCGAGCCGCTCGTCCTGCGTCTCGAGGGCGGCCTCGACCCGGGCCACGTTCGCCTCCAGCACGGCCCTGGCGCGGGCGTTCGCGCCGAGCCGCGCATCCGTGCGCGCGACCGCGCTCGCGAGCTCCTCCAGCTCCGCGGCGAGCAGCCGCCGCTGCTCCTCCGCGTATCCGGGGTCGCCCCCCGGAGGCGCGAAGCGGGAGAGCGCATCGAGGACGAAGCGCGGGTCGGCAGGATCGCCGCCGAGTGCTTCGAGGAAAACGTCGATGCGCGCGCGCTCGATGCGCAGGCGCAGGTCCTCCGCCTCGCGCCGGGCCAGCTCGGCGCGCGCATCGGTCGGGTCGAGCGCGACGAGGACCTCCCCCGCCGCGACGCTCCGGCCGTTCTCCGCGCGGATCGCGGCGATGCGCCCGTCGAACTCGGGCTGGATCACCTGGACGCGCGAGAGCGGGACGACGCGGCCCTCTCCGCGCGCCACGATCTCGATCTCCAGGACGATCGAGAGCACCAGCGTGGTGACGAAGATCGCGATCAGTGCGAGGACGGTCAGGTGAAGCGTCGGCGAGACGACGCGGCCATCGGGGCGCGGGCTCATCGCAGGGCCTCGAAGTCGATGACGTGGTCGGGCTCGGGGAAGACATCGGGGCGATGGGTGATGACGACGACCGTCGTCTCCGGGGTCAGCGCCCGGATCTCGCGGGCCATGGTCGCCTGGGCCGCGGCGTCGAGGGCGCTCGTCGGCTCGTCGAAAATCAGCACCTTCGGCCGCAGCGCCAGCGAGCGCGCGATGGCGATGCGCTGCCGCTGCCCGCCGGAGAGCGCGGTCCCGCGCTCGCCGACGAAGGTGTCGAGGCCCTGCGGCAGGCGCGCGACGAGATCGTCGGCCGAGGCACGGCGCAACGCCTCGCGCATGTGGCCTTCGTCCAGCGCGCCGCCGTCATGCATGGCGAGATTGTCGCGGATGGTGCCGGTGAAGAGAAAGGGCTCCTGCGGCACGTAGGCGACCGTGACGCGGACGTCGGCTGGATCGTATGCGGCGAGATCCTCGCCGCCGAGGAGCACGCGCCCGGCCTGCGGCCGCTCGATTCCGGCCGCGAGGCGTCCGAACGTCGACTTGCCGATCCCGGAGGGACCCACGACGAGCGTCAGCGTGCCCCGCTGAAGATCGCAGCAGAAGCCGTGAAGCACGTGCCTTCCCTCGCCGTAGCCGAACGTGACCTTCTCGAACTGCAAGCGCGGCGCGAGTCCCGCCGGGAGACGCGGCTTCGCGCCGAAGCCCTCCGGCTCCTCGCACAGGATGTCCCCGAGCCGCTGGCGTGCGATCTTCACGTTCTGCCAGCTCTCCCAGAGGCTCGCGAAGTTGCCGATGGGCCCGACCACGCGACCGACGAGGAGGTGGAATGCGACCAGCTGGCCCAGCGTGATCTCGTTCGCGAAAACGAGCGTCGCGCCGACGAAGACGACGGCGATCGTGAGCGCCCGATCGATCAGGAAGATCGCCTGTCCGTTCGCCACGTTGAGCACGCCGACCCGGAACGCCGCGTCGAGCGAGCTGGCGAGCGTCGCCTCCAGCCGGGCGAGCACGACGCGCTCCGCGGCGAGCGCCTTGACCGAGACCGCGCCCGTGAGGCTCTCGACGACCTGCGCCTGATGACGAGCGCCGCGATCGAACTGAACGCGCAACCGCCGGCGCAGGAAAGGGCCGAAAACCAGGTAGATCAGGGCCTGCGCCGGGAGCGCGGCGACGACGAGCCACGCCAGCGTCGACGAGATGGTGAAGAGGACGACGAGGGTGACGGCCACGAAAAGGAGATCGAGCAGGACGCCGGTCGTCGCGCCGACAAGGAAGGCGCGGATCGTATCGGTCTCGGAAACGCGCGCGAGGGTTTCGCCGACGTTCCAGCGGCGGAAATGATCGAGCGGCAGGCGAAAGAGGTGGCCGAAGATGCGCTTCGCCAGCTCTCGCGTGACGCTGTTCGCGGTGGAGAGGCCGAGGTACCCCGAGAGCGCCTGGAACGCGACCTGGTAGAGGCTGACGGCGGCGAAGATCGCGACGACGACGACGAGCGTCGCTTCGCGTTGGAAGGGCAGCACCCGATCGATGATGACCTGGAAGACGAAGGGCTCGACGAGGCCGAGCAAGCGAAGGCAGATCGCGATCGCGATCAGCTCGGCGTAGAGCGGCGCATAGCGCCAGAGGGTCTTCCCGAACCAGGCGAGAGGAACCTCTCGCGATTGATTCGGCGGCCTGGCGACCGGGTGGGAGATCGGCATGTCGAACGAACGTAGGAACACTTAACAGATGTTGAGTTCCTAGCGTGTCCGAGACCAGGATGCAACCCCTTGTGTTGTCAAGACCTGAAGGGCGGGAGCCTCGGCCCCCGCCCCCCTCGTCACCTCACCTCTGCGCCTGCTCGATCAGCGGCGTGATGCGGCGGAGCGTCACCCGGCGGTTGCGGCGCTCGGCGGATTCGGTGGGGACCTTGAGGTGCTCCTCGCCGTAGCCCTGGGTGACGAGGTTCTCCGGCGGGAGGCCGTAGCGCTCGGAGAGGACGTAGGCGACGGTCTCGGCGCGGCGGTCGGAGAGGGACAGGTTGTCAATCTCGCGGCCGACCGCGTCGGTGTGGCCCTCGACCAGGAAGATCTCGGTCTGGTCGTTGCGCAGCACGTCGCGCATCGCGCTCGCCACCGGCGCGAGCGCCGCGACCTGGCGCTCGGACAGGCGCCACTCGCCGGTGTCGAAGGTCACCACGTCGAGGTCGACCCGGCGCATGTAGTCGCGCAGGTTCTCGTTGTAGCGCACCTCGTCGAGGCTGAAGGCCCGGGGCGGCGGGGCCACCGGGGGCGCGGTGAAGGCCTCGATCACCCGAGGCGGCGGCGTGGCGAGCCCGGCGTCCACCTCCTCGAGCGAGACCACGTACTCGTCGTAGGGGATCTCGATGCGCGGCGGCGGCAGGGCGAGCGACCAGTCCTCGAAGATCCGGCGCTCGCCGCGCAGGGGCCGACGGTCGCGGGTGAAGCGGTCGGAGACGTACGTCTCGGGCCGGTTGTCGATCAGCACCGTGCGGGTGCCGTCGGGGGCGACGCGCACGCGGCTGATCAGGTCCCCGTACTCGTCGACGACGGTGATCACCTGGTAGCCGCCGGGGCGGTCGGCGATCAGTACGGTCTCTCCGTCGCGCTCGATGACGCGGACGTCGTCGTAGTAGCGGCGCAGACGCTCCTGCTCGTCGTTGATGATGACGTAGCGGTCGCCCTCGCGGACGATGGTGCGGTCGCCCGGCTCGAGGATGACGGTGCGACCGTCGATCACGCGCTCTGTGCGCTGGCGCTGGACCTCCTGGAGGGTGCGCGCGCCCTGCTCGAGCACGCCGAAGAGCGCCTCGAGCCCACCGCGCGGCGGGGCGGGCGGCTCGGCGAGGAAGGCCGGCGGCTGGGGCGCGACGGCGCCCTGCGGCGCAGCCGCGGCGGCGGGCGCCGTGTCCGGCGCGGGAGCGAGGGTGGGCGCGGCCTCCTGCGTGGCCGTGGGGTCCTGCATCACGGCGGGCTCTTCCGCCACGGGCTGCTCGGGGGCGGGCTCTTCCGCGACGGGCTCTTCCGCGACGGGCTCCTCCGCGACGGGCTCCTCCGCGGCCGGCTCCTCGGTGGCCGTGGCCTCCGGGAGCGGCTCGGAGACCGGCTCCCCGATGGACGTCTCCTCGGCGGGCTCCGCCTCGGCAGCGGGTTCTTCCGGCGTAGCGGGCTCCTCGGCCGCAGCGGGTTCTTCAGTCGCCTCAGTCGGCGCGGTCTCCTCCGTGACCGTCGCCTCCGGCAGCGGCTCGGAAACAGGTTCCTCGACCGGCGCGGGCTCCTCGGCCGGCGCGGGCTCCTCGGCGGGGGCGGGCTCCTCGGCGGGCGCGGGCTCCTCGGCGGGCGCGGGCTCCTCGGCGGGGGCGGGCTCCTCGGCCGGCGCGGGCTCCTCGGCGGGGGCGGGCTCCTCGGCCGGCGCGGGCTCCTCGGCCGGCGCAGGCTCCTCGGCCGGCGCGGGCTCTTCGGCCGGAGCGGGCTCTTCGGCCGGAGCGGGCTCTTCGGCCGGAGCGGGCTCCTCGGCGGGGGCGGGCTCCTCGGCGGGGGCGGGCTCCTCTGCCGGCGCGGGCTCCTCGGCGGGGGCGGGCTCCTCTGCCGGCGCGGGCTCCTCGGCGGGGGCGGGCTCCTCGGCCGGCGCAGGCTCCTCGGCCGGAGCGGGCTCCTCCGCGGGCGGCGCCTCGCCCTCGGCCGGCGCGGTCTCGCCCTCGGCTTCCTCACCGGGGAGGGTGAGCTTCAGCGGATCGCCCTCGGCGGTCGTCTCCGACTGGGCGAGAAGAGTCGGCGCGGGGGCGCGCTCGGCGGCGCCGGCGCCCGTCATCAGGGCGAGCGGCAGCGCGGTCGAGGCGAGAAGCGCAGCGATGCGTGTCATGGCGTGTTCCGTGTGTTGCGGCGTTCTGTCGAGGCTGCGAAGCCCCGGGGCGGCGGTATGGTTCCCGGCCGCGCTTCCCCGGGGAGGTTTCGCGCGCGCCGGTTCCGCCGGGCGGCGCGGGGTGCTAGGAGGGGCCTCGCGCCTCTCTTCGCAGGCCGCGCCTGAACCCCGCCTGAACCCGAGCCAGCCCCGAGCCGCCCCGCATGCAAGCCGCCCACGCGTCGCCCGAAACCCGCTCCCCCCGCGGCCTCGCGATCGCGCTCGTGCTGGCGATCTTCGTCCTCGACCAGGCGACGAAGCTCTGGTTCCTCCACGGCTACGACCTGCGCATCCATCAGCCGCTCACGCTCGCACCCTTCGCCGAGCTCGTCGTCGTCTGGAACCGGGGCATCTCCTACGGCCTGTTCCAGCAGGAGACCGAGCTCGGGCGCTGGATCCTCGTCGTCGGCTCCGTCGTCGCGAGCCTCGCACTGGGCGTGTGGATGCTGCGCACCAACGTGCGCTTCCTGGCGCTGTCGCTGGCGCTGATCGTCGGCGGCGCGCTCGGCAACGCCGTCGACCGCACCGTCTACGGCGCGGTCTTCGACTTCGTGCACCTCTACTGGGGGCGCTTCTCCTGGTACGTCTTCAACGTGGCCGACGCGGCCATCGTTGCGGGCGTCGTCGGTCTCCTCTATGACTCGCTCGTCCTCGAGCCGCGCCGGGCCCGCAGACGCGCGCCGTCACAGGAAAGCCGCGATGAGGGGTGACAGGGGCGCGACGAGGGCGGGCGCCGAGGCCGCGCCCGAGATCGACGAACGAGAGGGTCGAGACGCTATGAACCGTTCCGGGATCGCACGCGCCGCCTGCGCCGGCGTCGTCCTCGCGCTCCTCGCCGCCGCGCCCGCGTCGGCGCAGGAGGGCGACTTCTTCCGCGGCGTGCTCGGCGCCATCGGCCTCGTCGATCCCGAGCGTCCCGACATCGACTACCGCGAGCGCCCGCCGCTCGTCGTGCCGCCGAACCTGCAGAACCTCCCGCCGCCCGCGCCGGGCGACGTCGCCGACGCGAACCCGCAATGGCCGAACGATCCGGATGTCGCCGCCGCGCGCGCCCGCGCCATCGAGGCGCGCACGCCCGCGCCGGAGCGCGCCGACTCCTTCGAGCAGATCGGCCGGACCATGACCCCCGAAGAGCTGCGCCGCGGCCGCGTCGCCGGCGCGGGGCTCGGCGGAGACCCGTCGCGGACGGAATGGGCGCCGGTCGAGCGGGGCCTGGGCGGCGCCAACGCGAACCCGGCCTGGATCCCGCCGCAGACGCTGCGCGAGCTCGACCAGCGGGCGCGCGAGCAGGCGGCGGAGACGCGTCTCGAGCGCCGCTTCCTCACCGATCCGCCGCAGGCCTATCTCGTGCCGGATCCGAGCGCGCCCATGCCCGAGCGTGTCCAGACCTTCACGGGACCGCGCCCCGAGCCGCAGTCGCCCACCGAGTTCATCCGCGAGCAGGGTGCGCGCCGCTGATCGCGCGCGCCGTCGATCCGCTGCTTCCGAACGCCGCGCGTCCTTTCTCCGGGCGCGCGGCGTCTCTATATTCGGGTTCGTCTCGTTCAGGCCGCCTCCCTCGCGCGGCCTCCTCCCGCAAGCGTCACGAGGTCTGAAGCATGTCCCGCACGCCGCCCGCCGCTCCGCACCTGATCACGGCTCCCGGCGCGGGCGCCCGTCCGGACTTCTCCGCGGACGGTCCGCAGATTCATTCCCATACGCTCGACAACGGGATGGACGTCGTCGTCGTCCCGGATACCCGGGTTCCGGTCGCGACCCACATGGTCTGGTATCGCAACGGCTCCGCCGACGACCCGATCGGCGTCTCGGGCATCGCGCATTTCCTCGAGCACCTGATGTTCAAGGGCACCGAGAAGCATCCGGCGGGCGAGTTCTCCAAGGTCGTCTCCCGGCTCGGCGGGCAGGAGAACGCCTTCACCTCGTTCGACTACACGGCCTATTTCCAGCGCGTCGCCAAGGAGCACCTGCCCACCATGATGGGCTTCGAGGCCGACCGCATGGCGAACCTGCGCCTCTCCGACGAGGTCGTGGCGCCCGAGCGCGACGTGGTGCTCGAGGAGCGCCGCATGCGGGTCGAGACCGATCCGGCGGCCCAGCTCTCCGAGGCCATGGCCGCCTCGCTCTTCGTGCATCACCCCTACGGCATCCCGATCATCGGCTGGATGCACGAGATCGAGCAGCTCGATCGCACCCACGCGCTCGACTATTACGGCCGTTTCTACACGCCGGAGAACGCGATCCTGGTCGTCGCCGGCGACGTGACGCCGGACGAGGTCCTGCGGCAGGCGGACGCCACCTACGGCCGGGTCGCGCCTCGCGGCGCGCGGCCGGTGCGGGTGCGCCCGCGCGAGCCGGAGCCCCGCGCCATGCGCCGCGTCGCTGTGGCCGATCCGCGGGTGGAGCAGCCGACCCTGCAGCGGCTCTATCTCGCGCCCTCCGTCATCACGGGCACGACCCGCGAGAGCGTGGCGCTCGAGGTCCTCGCCGAGCTCCTCGGCGGCGGCCCGACCTCGTACTTCTACCGCACGCTCGTCCTCGACAAGGCCGTCGCGGTGAATGCCGGCGCCTGGTACATGGCCTCGGCCATCGACGAGACGCGCTTCGCCGTCTACCTCGTCCCCGCCCACGGCGTGAGCCTGGAGGCCGCCGAGGAGGCGCTCGACGCCGCCATCGCCGCGATTCCGGACACGGCGCTGGAGGAGGCCGCGCTCACCCGCGCCAAGACCCGGCTCGTCGCCGAGACGGTCTATGCCGCCGACAGCCAGACCTCGCTCGCGCGCATCTTCGGCTCGGCGCTCGCCATCGGCGAGACGATCGCCGACGTGAAGCGCTGGCCCGCCGACGTCGAGGCCGTCACCCGCGAGGACCTCGCCGAGGCGGCGAAGCGCGTCCTCGCCCCGCACCGCTCCGTCACCGGCCAGCTGCGCAAGGCGAGCTGACGTCCGGCGCGCCGAGGAAGGATCTCTCATGACCGTCGCCGTCACGCCCGTCACCGCCCCGCCGGCCCAGGTCGGGCGCGTCATCACCCCCGCCGGGATCGAGGTCTGGCACGTCGAATCGCACGTCGTGCCCCTCGTCGCGCTCGCCTTCCTGTTCGAGGGCGGCGCCGCGCAGGACCCGGCGGGCAAGGCCGGCGTCGCGCAGCTGATGGCCCGCCTCCTCGACGAGGGCGCGGGGCCGTATCCGTCCGCGGCCTTCCACGAGCGGCTGGCCGACCGCGCCATCGAGCTGTCGTTCTCCGCGGGGCCGGACACGCTCGGCGGCTCGCTGAAGACGCTGACCCGCAACGCCGACGAGGCCTTCGAGCTGCTGCGCCTGGCGCTGGCCGAGCCGCGCTTCGACGAGGCGGACGTCGAGCGCGTGCGCGCTCAGACCATGGCGAGCCTGCGCTACCAGATGAAGGATCCGGGCTCGCGGGCGACGAAGCGCTTCTTCGCCGAGGCCTTCCCGGGCCACCCCTACGGCACGCCGACCTCGGGCACGCTCGAGAGCCTGCCCGGGATCGGGCGCGAGGACCTCGTCGCCGCGCATCGCCGCCAGGCCGCGCGGGAGCGGCTGAAGGTCGTCGTCGTCGGCGCCATCGGCGCCGACGAGGTGGCGCGCCGGGTGGACGGGGCCTTCGCCGGCCTGCCCGCGACGCCGGATCTCGCCGAGGTCCCGGCCGTGAGCCTCTCGGGGCTCGGGGATCGCCACGTCGTCGAGGTCGACGTGCCGCAATCGGTCATCCGCTTCGCCATGAACGGGCTCTCCTGGACGGACCCGGATTTCGTGCCGGCCTACGTTCTCAACCACGTGCTCGGCGGCGGCGCCTTCACCTCGCGCCTGTTCCAGGAGGTTCGCGAGACGCGCGGGCTCGCCTATTCGGTCGGCACGTCGCTCGCCACCTTCCGCCGCACGGCGATGACGTGGGGCTTCACCGCCACCAAGAACGAGCGCGTCGCCGAGGCGCTCTCCGTCATCACCGGGGAGATCGACCGGCTGCGCGAGGAGGGGCCCTCGGCGGAGGAGCTGGAGAAGGCCAAGGCCTATCTCACGGGCTCCTATGCGCTCGGCTTCGATACCTCGACCAAGATCGCCAACCAGCTCGTCCAGATCGCCTTCAACGATCTCGGCGTCGACTACGTCGCCCGCCGCAACGCGCTGGTCTCGGCCGTCACCCCCGACGACGTCCGCCGCGCCGGGGCCCGCATGCTCGGCGACGGGCGGATGCTCACGGTGATCGCGGGCAAGCCGGAAATCTGAGCGACTGTCTTTCGCGTCGAGCGTTTCGCAGTCGCCATGGGGTTCTGTCCCGGATGACGGCGTCGAGGGCGGCGAGGAGCTTACGGGCGGTGGCTGGCGACGGCCGGACGAGGCGCGGATGAAGCGGCGCATCGCGATCATGGCCGTTCTTCACGCTCCCGGCCTCGGGGGCTGAGGCGCACCATCCAGATGCCCTGTTCGAAGCCGGGCCCCGTTCGCGGCGCACGTCGCTCGATGGTCGACGGAGGGCGAGCACGCCTGCAGAAGGACCGGCGCTCGTTTGGCGCTGCGACGCTACGGGATGCTTGTTACGGCGCGACCTTCGGCATTAGGCTGCTCGCAGATCGGCTCGAAGCCGACGGTGGCGAAGGGGGGTGAGGAGGCGCGCGTGGGCGAGATCACCCGTCGGACCGCCCTGGCGGGACTTGCGACGGCGGCGTGGGCGGGAGCCGGGCGGAGCGTCGCACGCGCCGAGGCGGAGGTGCCGCTCGCGTTCGGGCTGACCCCGGTCTTCCTGTCGTCGGACCTCGTCCTCCTCGATAGGCTGCGAGCCTATCTGGAACGCGCGACGGGCCGATCGGTGCGCCTCGTGACGCGACGGACCTACCAGGAGGTCACGGCGCTTCTCGTCTCCGGCCAGCTCGATGCGGCCTGGATCTGCGGCTATCCGTTCGTGGCCTATCGCGACCAGCTGGAGCTGGTCGCCACCCCGATCTGGCGGGGCGCGCCGCTCTACCGCTCCTACCTCATCGTCGACGCGCGGCGCGAGGCCGAGGCGCTGGCGGATCTCGCCGGCGACGTCCATGCCTTCTCCGATCCCGACAGCAATTCCGGCTGGCTGGTCACGGCGGCCGCCCTGGCGACGTCGGGAACGACGCCCGAGCGTCACTTCGCGCAGCGCATCTTCACCTGGGGGCACCGCAACGTGATCCGCGCTGTCGGCGCGGGCCTCGCCCAGAGCGGCAGCGTCGACGGCTACGTCTACGAGGTGATGCGCGAGACGGACCCGGAACTCCTCGCGCGAACCCGCGTCCTCACGGCCTCCGAACCGCTCGGGTTTCCGCCGGTCGCCTGCAACGGAGCCGCGTCCGGCGGCGCGCGGGTCGGGGCGCTGCGCTCAGCGCTGCTTGCAATGGCCGAGGACGAGGTGGGACGCGCCGTCCTCGAGACGTTGCGTCTCGACGGTTTCCGAACCGCGCCGGCGTCGCTCTACGAGCCGATCGCCGAGAAGGTCGCCGTCGTGCGGCGGGGCGAGGAGTAGGACGATGCGCCGGCTCCGCCTGGACGTAAGGCTCGATCGCCTTCCCGTCTCGGTGAAGCTGCCGCTCGTCGTGATGATCTTCATGGGCGCCGTCGCCGCGATCGCCTCGGAGCGCGTGCTCACCCGGCTCGCGGAGGCGCAGACGCGCCACCTGGAGGATCTCGCCCTCGTCCATCTCGACACGCTCTCGTCCGCGCTCGTCGAGCCGCTGGTACGGGACGACGTCTGGGAGGCCTTCGCGCTGATCGCGCGCGCCCACGAGAGCCATGCGGGCCTGAAGCCCACCCTCACCGTGGTGGCGCGTGCCGACGGCAGCGTGCTCGCCGCCTCGGATCCACGCGCCGTGCCCGCCTTCGAGCCGATACCGGAGGACCTCGCCGGGGCCGCCGGCTCCGCCGGCTGGAGCCTGACCACCGAGGGCGACGAGGCGCAGGCACTGGCGCAGCGCGAGGTGACGTCGGGGGGCGTGCGGCTGGGATCGATCCACACCCGGTTCGATGTCACCCCCTTTCTCGAGGAGCGGCGCAGCGTGCTCTGGACGCTGGTGGTGACGAATGGGGCCGTGACCCTGTCGCTCTCGCTTCTGGCCTGGGCCGTCGTGCGCCGGATGATGCGTCCCATGCAGATTCTCGCGGAGACCCTGCAGGCGGGCGCGGAGGGCGAGGTGGCGCCGATCCCGGCCGCCGCGTTGGCGTCCGCGCGCGGGGAGGTCGCCGGCGTGTTCCGACGCTTCAACGCGCTCGCGGCGGCGGTCCGAGAGCGCGAGGCGCTCGCGCGCAAGCTCGCCGAGGAGGAGCGGCTCGCGAGCCTCGGACGGCTCGCCTCCTCCATGGCGCACGAGATCAACAACCCGCTCGGCGGCCTCCTCAATGCGGTCGACACCCTGGAGGCCCACGGCGACGCCGCGGACGTCCGCGACCGTTCGCTCGGGCTGATCCGCCGCGGGCTGCACGGCATCCGCGACGTCGTGCGATCGACACTCGCGACCTATCGCCCCGACCGCGAGGCGCGCGACCTGCGCCCCACCGACCTCGACGATCTCCGGCTGCTCGTCGATCCGGAGGTTCGCCGCAAGACGCTCGGGCTCGTCTGGCACAATCGCCTCGACCGCGACATCCCCGGCCTCGCCGGACCGATCCGGCAGATCGCGCTGAACCTCCTGCTCAACGCCTGCGCCGCCACCCCGCCCGGGGGCCGCCTGACCTTCGAAGCCGTCATGGACGAGGGCATGCTGGAGCTCGTCGTCGCGGACGGCGGCGCCGGCATGCCGCAGGCGGCGGTCGACGCGCTCCTCGACGGACGGCCCGACGAAGCCGACGGCGGAGTGCGAATTGGGATCGGGCTGGGGATCGTGCGTCGCCTCGCCGGCGAGGCCGGCGGGCGCTTCGCCGTCGAGAACACGGCCTCGGGCGCCCGCGTGCGTGTGCGCCTGCCGATGCCGTCGACCCGCGGGCAGGAGCTGCGCCATGTCGCTTGAGCACCGCACCGTCGCGCTCGTCGAGGACGACGCGATCATGGGAGAGAGCCTCGTCGAACGCCTGGTCCTCGAAGGGGCGCGGGTGGTCTGGATGCGCTCGGTCGCGGAGGCGTTCGCGCGCCTGCCGGGTTGCGGAGCCGACGTCGTCCTGTGCGACATCCGCCTCCCCGACGGGCTCGGCGAGGATGTCTTCGAGACCGTCGCGGAGACGGGCGCCGCGCCGCCGTTCCTCTTCATCACCGCTCATGCCGACATCGACCAGGCGGTCCGCCTGATGCGTCGGGGCGCGCTCGACTACGTGACGAAGCCCTTCGCGCTGCCCGATCTCCTGGCACGCCTCGGCCAGGCCCTGCCGCCGCTGCTCGAGCCCGGCGAAGCGACGCTCGGGGTCTCGCCCGAGATGCGCCGGCTCGAGACGCTGCTCCGGCGCGTCGCCGGCCTGCCGATGCCGGCGCTGCTCGTCGGCGAGACGGGCGTCGGAAAGGAGGTCTGCGCGCGCACCTTGCACGAGCGCGGCCGCGCCGCGAAGCGGCCCTTCATGGCGGTGAACTGCGCGGCGATCCCGGCCGACCTGATGGAGAGCGAACTCTTCGGCCACGAGAAGGGGGCCTTCACCGGCGCGGCCGCACGACACCACGGCTATGCCGAGCGCGCGAAGGACGGCGTGCTCTTCCTGGACGAGATCGGGGATCTCGATCTGCGGCTGCAGGCGAAGCTGCTGCGGCTCGTCGAGGAAAAGACGTTCCAGCGGGTCGGCGGGGAGGCGACGCTTCCCTTCGCGGCGCGGCTCGTCTGCGCCACGAACGTCGATCTGGGTGCGCGCGTGCGCGATGGTCGCTTTCGCGAGGATCTCTACTATCGCATCAACGTCGTCACCCTCGAGATCCCGCCGCTGCGCCGCCGACGCGAGGATGTGCCGTGGCTGGCTCGAGCCTTCTTCGACCGCTTCGTCGCCGATAGCGCCACGCATGACGACGCGCGCGCGACGCGTCTCGAAGGCCTGCATCCGCTCGCGCTGGAGGCGCTCGCCGCGCACGACTGGCCCGGCAACGTGCGCGAGCTCAGAAACCGGGTCGAGCGCGCCGTGGCGCTGGCCTCCGGACCCTGGATCACCCCCGGGGACCTGTTCCCGGAACGCAAGTGGGCGCGCGGCGAGACCGGCGAGGCGCTGATCGCGCCCCTCGACATCGTCCGCGAGGACGCCGAGCGCCGGCAGATCATCCGCGCCCTCGAGGTCGCCGGCGGCGTCGGGCCGGCGGCGAGCGCGCTCGGCATCTCGCGGACGACGATGTGGGAAAAGATGCGTCGCCTGCAGATCGCGGCCCCGGGCGCAAGCTGAGGGCCCAGGCGTGCGTCGCGCCATGTCCGGAAATCCGAACACGTCGGGCGGGTGTGCGGAGATCCGAATGGGCCGGGCGGGCCAAGTCATTGACGTCGTTGATGGTGCGCCGCAGCGAATGCTGTTTCTCGGCTGGCACGCGGCATGCTCCCCGTCCTCCACCCTAGAACAAGACGGAGGAAGCCCCGATGAAACGCTGCGATCTCCTCGTCGATGCCGGACGGCGTCGCTTCCTGCAGGGCGCCGGCGGCGCCGCGGCGGGGGCCGCGGTCGCGACCGTCGCCGCGACGCCGGCGAAAGCGCAGGCGCCGCTCGCGCGCGTCTCCTATCCCGAGAGCCGCCTCGCCAACCTCTCCGAGCTCGCCGTGAACGAGCCGCTCTCGGTCGCCTATCCCGACGCCGACGCGCCGGGCGTTCTGATCAAGCTCGGCCAGGCGGTGCCGGGCGGCGCCGGGCCGGACGGCGACGTGGTCGGCTTCTCGACCGTGTGCCCGCACAAGGGCTACCCGCTGTCCTACAACGCGGACGACAAGACGCTGAACTGTCCCGGCCATTATTCGCGCTTCGACTGCGAGCGCGGCGGCCAGCAGACCTGGGGCCAGGCGAGCCAGAACCTGGCGCAATACGCGCTGCGGGTCGACGATGCCGGCGACGTCTATGCCCAGGGGCTCGACGAGCTGCTCTACGGCCGCGTCTCGAACGTGCTCTGAGGGAGGATGGACCAATGGCCTTCAAGCGTCAGATCGACCGTCTCCCCATCGTCCCGGCGGACGCCACGGAGCACAACGTCGTGTGCCATTACTGCATCGTCGGCTGCGGCTACAAAGCCTATACCTGGCCGATCAACAAGCAGGGCGGCACGGACCCCTCGCAGAACAAGTTCGGCGTCGACCTCGCCCGACAGCAGGGGGCCGAGAGCGAGGCCTGGATCTCGCCGTCGATGTACAACGTCGTCAAGCAGGACGGGCGCGACGTGCATCTCGTGGTGAAGCCCGACTACGGCTGCGTGGTGAATTCCGGCCTCGCCTCGCCCCGCGGCGGGCGCATCGCCGAGATGAGCTATTCCGAGGCGAACGGCACCCAGCAGCAGCGCCTCACCGACCCGCTGGTGTGGCGCTACGGGCAGATGCAGCCGACCTCCTGGGAGGACAGCCTCGACCTCGTCGCCCGCGTCACCGCTGCGGTGATCGAGGAATACGGCGAGGACGGGCTGTTCGTCTCGGCCGCCGACCACGGCGGCGCCGGCGGCGGCTACGAGTTCACCTGGGGTACGGGCAAGCTCTACCTCGAGTCGATGAAGATCCGGAACATCCGCATCCACAATCGCCCGGCCTACAATTCCGAGGTCCACGCCAGCCGCGACATGGGCGTGGGCGAGCTCAACAACGCCTACGAGGACGCCCAGCTCGCGGACACGATCTTCGTCGTCGGCGCCAATCCGCTGGAAGCCCAGACGAACTACTTCCTCAACCACTGGATCCCCAACCTGCGCGGGACCTCGCTCGGGAAAAAGCAAGCCGAGCTTCCCGACGAGCCGCACGCGCCCGCGCGCATCGTTTTTGTCGACCCGCGCCGGACGGTGTCGGTCAACGCCTGCGAGGTCGAGGCGGGCGCGGACAACGTGCTGCATCTCGCGGTGAACTCGGGCACCGACATGGTGCTGATGAACGCGCTCCTCACCTACATCGCCGACCAGGGCTGGATCGACCGCGACTTCATCGCCGCCTCGACCGGGGCGCCGGCGGAAGGGGAGGGGACCCGCGCCCAGCTCCTGCCGCGCAAGCCCGAGAGCGGCGGCGTCAACGCGCAGCTCCTCACCGACTTCGAGACCGCGCTCGCGGCGAACCGCACCAGCCTCGAGGACGCGGCGGAGATCACCGGGCTCTCGGTCGAGGACATGATGAAGGCGGCCGAGTGGATCGCCCAGCCCAAGGAGGGCGGGGCGCGCCGGCGTACGATGTTCGCCTACGAGAAGGGCCTGATCTGGGGCAACGACAATTACCGCACCAACGGCGCGCTCGTGAACCTGGCGCTCGCGACCGGAAACGTCGGCCGGCCCGGCGGCGGCTGCGTGCGCCTCGGCGGCCACCAGGAGGGCTACGTGCGTCCGCCGGACGGCTTCATCGGTCGCCCCGCGCCCTACGTCGACCGGCTTCTGATCGAGGGGAACGGCGGCGTCCATCACGTCTGGGCCTGCGACCATTACAAGACGACCCTCAACGCCCACGAGTTCAAGCGCGTCTACAAGGAGCGCACCGACAAGGTGAAGGCCGCCATGAGCCGTGTGCCCTGGGGCGATCGCGACGCCATGGTCGCGGCGATCATGGAGGCGGTGCGCGACGGCGGGCTGTTTGCGGTCGACGTCGACATCGTGCCCACCGAGATCGGCGAGGCCTGTCACGTCGTGCTCCCTGCCGCGACCTCCGGCGAGGTGGACCTCACGTCGATGAACGGCGAGCGGCGCATGCGCCTCACCGAGCGCTACATGGACCCGCCCGGCCAGGCCATGGCCGACGGCCTCATCGCCGCGCGGCTCGCCAACCACCTCGAGCGGGTCTTCCGCGAGAAGGGCGACGCCGAGACGGCGGAGAAGTTCACCGGCTACGACTGGCAGACCAACGAGGACGTCTTCATGGACGGCTACCACCGCAACGCCGGCGGGGGCGAGCACGTCACCTACGACCGGCTGCGGGCCACGGGCACGAACGGCTTCCAGGAGCCGGCGCAGGGCTTCGAGGACGGTAAGATCGTGGGAACGACGCGGCTCTATGCCGACGGCGTGTTCGGCACGAGCGACGGCAAGGCGCGCTTCCTCGTCGCCGAATGGGGCGGGCTGCGCGCGCCCGGCAAGGAGGAGCAGAGGGCGGCCTACCCGTTCCTGATCAACAACGGGCGTGCGAACGTCGTCTGGCAATCGGCCTATCTCGACCGGCAGGACGAGTTCGTCATGGACCGCTGGCCCTATCCCTACATCGAGATGCACCCCGACGACATGGCGGGGATCGGGGTGGGCGAGGGGGACCTCGTCGAGGTGTTCAACGACACGGGCTCGACGCAGGCCATGGTCTACCCGACGCCCACCGCCCGGCCCGGCGAGACCTTCATGCTCTTCGCCTATCCCACCGGCGTGCAGGGCAACGTCGTCAACGCGGGCGTGAACGAGCTCGTGATCCCGAACTACAAGCAGACCTGGGGCGACATCCGCAAGATCGCCGACGCGCCCCGCGCCGTGGCGCATCTCTCCTTCAAGTCGAAGGAATACCGGGCCTGACGCCCTCGCGCGGGCCGGCTCGCCCGGCCCGCGCGCTTCCCCCATTCGTGAGAAGCAGGCGGCCCCACTCCACGGGGTCGCACCTCGGCCCGCGACGGGGCGAGCCGCGCGCGTGCACGGCTCGCATGGTCGCCGATCAGGCCCAGGCCTGGAACAGCAGGCCGGTCGTCAGCGAGCCGACGAGGGCGTAGGCGAGGTAGAGCGCGAAGACGGGCTTCTTCACCAACGCGAACACCGCGATCGCCGCCGGGATGGAGGAGACGCCGCCGGCGATCAGGAACGCGAGCCCCGCGCCCGGCGCCATGCCCT
This sequence comes from Salinarimonas sp., assembly GCF_040111675.1. Classification (NCBI taxonomy): domain Bacteria; kingdom Pseudomonadati; phylum Pseudomonadota; class Alphaproteobacteria; order Hyphomicrobiales; family Salinarimonadaceae; genus Salinarimonas; species Salinarimonas sp. Next base: position 987,556 of record NZ_CP157794.1, read on the forward strand.
GCTCGACGAGACCGGACACGAGCGGGAGCGCCGCATAGCCGTTGAGATAAGCCGGCACGCCGACGAGCGTCGCGACGATTATCGGCGCGAGACCCTCGCCCCCGAGCAGCCCGGCGATGCTCTCGGCCGGAACCCAGGCGAGCATCAGGCTCTCCAGCACGAAGGCGAGGGTCAGCCACTTGCCGAGGAAGAGCGCGGCCTTCATCGCTTCGCGACCGAGCTTCTCGCGCCGGGCCTCCTCGCGCCAGACCGCCCAGACCGGCGGCTTGGGATTGCGCACGCGCGCCCCGCCGCAGCCGCCGTTCCCGACGCCTTCGCGCAGCGCGCCGTCGAGGATGCCGGTGCGCGCCAGGGCGGCGGTCGCGAAGCCGCCGAAGAGGCCGATGCCGACCGCGGCCATCGTCTTCGCGACCGCGAACTCGAAGCCGAGCGCGCCCGTGGTGAGCGCGAACATCGCCGGGTCCATCAGCGGCGAGGCGAGCCAGAAGGCCATGACGGGCGCGAGCGGCACGCCCATGGCGAGGAGCGCCGCGATCAGCGGGATGACGCCGCACGAGCAGAACGGCGAGAAGGCGCCGAGGATCGCCGCCAGCACGACCATGCCCGCGAGCCGGCCCTGGAACGCCTTGGCGATCAGGTGGTCGGCCCCGCTCGCCGCGGCGTAGGCGGCGATCGCGACCGACAGCGCCAGCCACGGCGCCACGCCGAGCAGCGCCTGCGCCGTGAAGACGACGCTCCGGCCGGCCTGCTCGGGGGCGAGAAGGGCGAGCGCGGCCAGGATGACGAGAATGGCGACCAGGACCCGGTCCACGGAGGCCGCCACGCCCCCCATCCGGCGCAGGCCGACAGCGATTTGAGACATGTCGATTCTCCTAGAATCGTAGGTGCTTCAGGCCAAGCAAACTCAGGCGGCATCGCCGCGCGCCTTGGACACGCCGCGGCAGCATTCCTCTTCCACGTAGGCGAAGACCCGGCGCATCGCCTCGGTCCGCGCATGGTTGATCACCTCGCGCCCCACCTTCTCCTGGGACACCAGACCGGCGCGGACCAGGGCGCCGAGATGGTGCGCGAGCGTCGAGGGCGGCGCGCCGAGCAGGCGGCCGATCTCGCCGATGTTCAGGCCGTCCGGCTCCGCGCGGACGAGGAGCCGGAAGATCTCGAGACGCGCCTCGTGTCCGAGGGCCGAGAGCGCGGAAGCGGCGTCCGTTACGTTCATGCGGGATAAAATAACCACTTTCCTAGATTTGTCGAGTCGATTCTCGAGCGCGATCAAGGCCCCGGTCTGCGGGCCTCGCCTCGCGGCGATGATCTTCGCCGACGTCCGCGCGGGCGCCGCGAGAGCGGCATCCGACGCCTCCGCGCCCGCCCGGTACCGTCGTCCCGGCCCCGCGCCGCAGAGAGTGCTGGATTTGCGAGGTCGGGACAAAATGCCTCGGGCTCGGCCGCGGAATTCCCCCTGTCGCGTCGTGTTCGAGCCCCAACGGCAGTGACGATCCCCGCGTCTGGTTCTCGCTCGGCGTCACGGCGGGACCCTTTCGGGGTGACGGACGCCTCAGGAACCTGCCGTCGCTGCTGCCGGGGGAAGGCGCTCCAGGTACGGCAGGTCGACGGGGTCGAATGCGTGGCGGATACGCTCGATGCGGGCCATGGCGCGCTCTCGCGAGACCATCAGATGTGCGCGCAGCCTCTCCCGCGCCTGGTGGGCGTGTCCGGCGCGCAGCCGTCTGACGACCTCCAAATGCTCCGGAAGAAACGGTTCCACCTCGAACATGGCCAGGGTGCGTCGGTACAGGAAGCGGTGGGCGATCAGCAGGGATTGGTGCAGCCGGATGGCCTGCAGAAGCGCCTCGTTTCCGCAGTGCGCGAGGAGCTGCACGTGCATCTCGTCCTCCAGCGCGTCGAGATCGGCGCCGACGAGGCGCTCGGGCGCGGCGAGGCCGGCCATGAGGTTCGCCTCCATTCGTGCGACCAGCGCGGCGGGCGCCTGCGCCGCCGCCTTCTCCAGCGCCTCCGGCTCCAGGATCCAGCGTACCTCGTAGAGCTCACCCACATAGGTTGAGGTCAGGGCGGGCGCGATCCAACGCGCGCCGTCGCCCTTCCTCACGATGCCCGCCTGCTGAAGACGTCCGACCACGTCGCGCGCGACCGTGCGGCTGACGCCGTAGTGTCGGGCGAGCTCGCTCTCGACGACACGCCAGCCGGCGACGAGCGTCCGCGACACGATCTCGGTCTCGACCTCGTCGTAGATCCGCTCCCAGCTGGCCACAGCGCGCAGGCGCTGCTCCACCGCCGCCTCGCCCGTCGCATCGTGCCGTCCGTCCGCGCCGACGACCGCCGCGACACGGTAGCCACGTCCTTCGGCCTTGCGCACGAGCCCGGCCTCGACAAGCCGCGCCAGCGCATGCCGCGCTGGCGGGCGACTGACTCCGAAGCGGCTGGCGACCCCGGTCTCGGTGAGGCGCTCGCCCGCCGGCAGGCGCCCCCGTGCGATCTCTTCCGCCAGGATAGCGTAGACCCGCTCGTTGAGCCGCGGCACCGGGCCGACGGCGGTCGTCTCCTCAGTCGGGTTCGAGACCGGCACGACACCCACCCCCCTGCCGCGCGCAGGACGCATCGGCAGGCTCAGATCCCCGACGCCAGATATCCGCCATCCACGCGCAGTGTCGCCCCGTTCACGAAGGCGGCGGCGTCGCTCGCCAGGAAGATAGCGGCCCCGACCAGCTCCTGCAATCGACCCATGCGGCCCATCGCGCAACGGCGCGCCGCTTCCTCCTTTCGCTCCTGCGGCATCCGTTCGCGGTTCAGGTCAGTGAGAAAGAAGCCGGGCGCGATCGCGTTCACCCGCACGCCGGACGCGCCCCATTCCGCCGCGAACGTCTGGGTGAGGCCGACCACGCCCCACTTGCTGGCGCTGTAGGCCGCCGCGCGCGCCCAGCCCGTATGCGCGGCGAGCGAGGCGATGTTGATCATCGCCCCGCCCTCGGCCTCGATCATCCCGGGCGCGAATGCCGCACATGCGAAGAAGACGGATTTCAGGTTGGTGTCCAAAACGCGATCGTACTCCTCCTCCGTGACGTCGAGCGCCGGCTTGATCTCGGTCGTGCCCTGGCAGTTCACCAGCACGTCGACCGGCCCGTGCTCGGCGCGCACCCGCCCGGCGAGATCTTGCAGCTCCTCCGGCCGCCGGGCGTCCAGGGCGTAGGCGGCGGTCACGGCCGGGCCTGCGGTATCGGGGGTGGCGCGCCGCCCGGCGATGACGACCCGCGCCCCCGCCTGCCGATAGGCGCCGGCGATCTCTCCGCCGATGCCGCCGGTCCCGCCGATGATCACGGCCAGGCGGTTCTCCAACGAAAACATGTCCATGCTGTTCTCCCGCGCTTGCGCTGCGCCTCGTCCGACCTTCGCTCTTGCGCCGCGCTCCATAAAACGTACAATGCACACAGTAGACGTTACAAGGGACGCCGGCCAAGGCCGCGGCGTCGGGGGAGGAGAGAGCATGAGCGGGCGGCTCTCGGGCAAGCGCGCGCTGGTCACGGGCGCGGGACAGGGAATCGGGCGCGCCGTCGCGCTGGCCTTTGCGGGGGAGGGGGCGGATGTGCTCGCTGCGAGCCGCACTCTCGCCAAGATGCAGGATCTCGCGCAGGTGCACGCCGCCATCAGGCCCGTCCAGCTCGACGTCACGGACGCGCTTGCCGTCGAGGACGTCCTCGGCGGCCGGCCGGCCTTCGACATCGTGGTCAACGCGGCCGGCTGGGTGCATCAAGGCACAGTGCTCGACTGCTCCCTCGCCGACTGGCGCGCGAGCCTGGAGCAGAACGCGACGTCCGCCTTCCTCGTCGTGAGGGCGACGCTGCCCGCCATGATCGCGCAAGGCGGCGGGGCGATCGTCAACGTCGCCTCTGTCGCCTCCACCGTGACCGGAGTCGCGGAGCGCGCCGCGTACGGAGCGAGCAAGGCCGCGATGATCGGGCTCACCAAGGCGGTGGCCCGCGACCATATCGGCCAGGGCGTGCGCTGCAACGCGATCTGTCCGGGCACCACGAGCTCCCCTTCCCTCGAGGCGCGGATCGCAGCAAACGGAGACCCGGAAGAGGCGCGCCGCCGGTTCGTCGCCCGCCAGCCTATGGGCCGGCTCGGCACCGTCGAGGAAATGGCCGCGGCCGCGGTGTACCTCGCGAGCGACGAGGCGGCCTTCGTCAGCGGTACGGTGATGGTCGTCGACGGAGGGCAGACCCTGTGAGCGACGCCGGCGACGCCCCCGAGGCCGCGTACGCGGCGCGCATCCCCGAGGCTGAGCTCGCCTCCTTCTGCCGTGCGGTCCTCGCCGGCGCGGGCGCCGATCTCGAGAGCGCCGACGCGGCGACGCGCGCGATGCTGCACGCCTCCCGCCACGGCGTCGACAGCCACGGCGTGCGCCTGCTCGACCACTACGTCCGCGCGCTCGCCGGCGGTCGGGTGAACGGCGCGCCGCAGCTCGCCTTCGATCGCTCCGACCGGCCGGTGTCGATGCTCGACGCGGACCACGCCCATGGCGCGCGCGCGACCTACGCGGCGATGGCGCGCGCCTGCGCCGCCGCGAGGCGCTTCGGGATCGGGGCGGTGGGCATCCGCAACTCCTCGCATTTCGGCGCCGCCGGCGCCTACGCGCTCGCGGCGGCGGAGGAGGGGCTCGTGGGCATCGCCGTGTGCAATTCCGACAGCTTCGTGCGCCTGCACGGCGGCGCCGAGCGCTTCCACGGCACGAACCCGATCGCCGCGGCCGCGCCCTGCGGCGAGGGGCGGCCCTGGCTCCTCGACATGGCGACGAGCGCCATCCCCTTCAACCGTATCGTGCTCCACCGCAGCCTGGAGAAGCCGCTGCCCGACGGTGTCGCCTCCACCGAGGAGGGGGCCGACACGCACGACCCGAACCTCGCCGCCATGCTCGCGCCGCTGGGCGGCGCCTTCGGCTACAAGGGCGCGGGGCTCGCCGGGCTCGTCGAGATCCTCTCCGCGCTCCTCACCGGCATGGCGACGAGCGCGGAACTCCTGCCGATGACGGGCCCGGACTTCGCGACGCCGCGGGGGCTCGGCGCCTTCGTGCTCGCGCTCGACCCGGACGCCTTCGTCGGTCGCGCCGAGTTCGAGGCGGGCATGCGCCGCTACCTCGCCGGCTTGCGCGGATCGCTGCCCGCCGAGGGCGCCCGCGTGCTCGCGCCCGGCGACCGGGAATGGGCGCAGGCCGAGCTGCGCGCCCGCACCGGCATCCCCGTCGACCCGCATTCGCTCGAGGCCTTCCGCCGGCTGGCGGCGGCCTACGACGTGCCCCTCTCTGCGCTCGCGCCGGAGGGGGGCGACACCGGCTCCAACGCATGAGCCGTCTCGCACCAGAGGGAGGAACGACCATGATCACGAAGACGACCATCCGGCCGCTCGCCGCCGCCTGCGGCGCCGCGATCGCGCTCTCGCTCGGCGCCGGCGCGGCGCAGGCGCAGGAGCACACGCTGCGCTTCAACCACGTGCTCGGGCCCAACGAGCCCTTTCACCGCGGCTTCACCGCCTGGGCCGAGCGCGTCGCCGAGCGAACCGACGGCGGGCTCGAGATCCAGGTCTTCCACTCCGCGCAGCTCGGCGTCGAGGAGGACATCATCGAGCAGATCCGGCAGGGCGCGAACATTGGCCAGAACACCGACGCGGCGCGCCTCGGCAACTACGTGCCCGGCATCGCCGTCGTGAACGGCCCCTACTTCGTCTCCTCCGCCGAGGAGGCCTTCTCGCTGGCCGACGCGCCGACCATGCAGGGCTGGCTCGAGGAGCTCTCCGACCAGCACGGCATCGAGGTCGTCTGCTTCGACTGGGTGCAGGGTTTCCGCAACTTCTTCACCAGCGAGGAGATCCGCACGCCCGCCGACCTCGAGGGCCTGCGCATCCGCACGCCACCCGCGCCGATCTGGCAGGAATCGATCCGCGCGCTCGGCGCCGAGCCGACCGCCATGGCCTTCGGCGACGTCTACCCCGGCCTCCAGCAGCGCGCCATCGACGGCGCCGAGCTGACCTACCCGAACATCACGGCGGGCAACCTGAACGAGGTTCTAGAGGTCGCCAACGAGACGCAGCACATCCTCCTCGTCAACTTCCAGATCGTTTCCTCGCAATGGTTCGACGGGCTCCCCGCCGAGTACCAGGCGGCGCTCAAGGAGGAGTGTCGCGCCGCTGGCCAGGCGACTTCCGCCGAGATCGCCGACGCCGCCGAGGCCGCCAAGCAGAGCCTCGTCGAGGCGGGCATGACGATCGTCGAGGACGTCGACATGGAGGCCTTCCGCGCGGCGGGCGATGCGGCGTACGAAGCGCTGGGGCTCTCGGAGGAGAAGGCCGCGCTCCAGGCCGAGATCGGCGGGTGACGAAGCCCGCTCGGGTGCGGAGGAGGCCGGCGGAGGCGTCATGAAACGGATAGTGCCGGCACTCGCGAAGGCCGAGGCGATCGTCGCCGGCCTCCTCCTGATGGGCATGGTTGGGCTGATCTTCACGGGCGGGGTGGCGCGGATGATGCGCAACCCCCTGAACTGGACGATCGACCTCGCCACCTGCTTCTTCGCCTGGGCGGCGTTCCTGTGCGCGGACATCGCCTGGCGCAACGACAAGCTGATGTCGGTCGATCTCCTCGGGCAGCGTCTTCCGCCGCGCGGGCGTCACCTGCTCACGACGGTCAACTACGCGATCATCGGCGTCTTCCTCGCCTACGTCGTCTATGCCGGCGCCTGGCTCTCCTGGCTGAGCCGGGCGCGCTCGTTCCAGGGCATCCCCTGGGTGAGCTATTCCTGGGTGACGATGAGCCTCGTCGTCGGGGGGGTGCTGCTTCTGGCGACGACGCTCGTGAAGCTCCGGCGCCACCTGCGCGCGGGGCCGCACGCGGCCGCGCCGGCCCGGGAGGCTTGAGGCGATGCTCCTCGTCGTCATCGCCTTTCTCGTCCTGCTCGTCATGGGCATGCCCGTCGCCTTCGCGATCGGCATCTCGGGCGCCTTGTTCTTCGTCCAGCACCCCGAGCTGCCCTTCACCATTCCCGTCCAGGTGACGGTATCGCAGACGCAGAACTTCGCGCTGCTCGCCGTGCCGCTCTTCATCCTGGCCGGCAATTTTCTCAATCGCTCGGGGCTGACGAGCCGGCTCGTGGACCTCGCCTCCGTGCTGACGGGGCGCATGCGCGGCGGTCTCGCGCAGATCTCGGTGACGCTGTCGGCCCTGATGGGCGGCGTCTCCGGATCGGCGATCGCGGACGCGGCGATGCAGGCGCGCATGCTCGGCCCCGAGATGACGAGCCGCGGCATGAGCCGGGGCTTCGCGGCGGGCGTGCTCTCCTTCAGCGCGATCCTCACCCCGATCGTGCCGCCGGGCATCGGCATGATCCTCTACGGCACGATCGGCAACGTCTCGATCGGACGGCTGTTCGCGGCGGGGATCGTGCCGGCGATCCTGCTCTGGGTCGCGCTCAGCCTCGCCGTCTGGGCGACCGCGACGGCGCGCGGCTATCCGCCCCAGCGCGCGACGCGCCCGACGCTGCGGGAGGCGGGGATCGCGCTCAGGGCGGGGATCTGGGCGCTGCTCTTCCCGGTCTTCCTGCTGCTCGGCCTGAGGATGGGCGTGTTCACGCCCTCCGAGATCGGCGCCTTCGCCGTGCTCTACGCCATCGTCGTGGGCGTTGCGATCTATCGCGAGTTGCGCGTGCGCGGCTTCGTCGACGCGCTGGAGACGAGCCTGTCCGACGTCGGCGCGGTCATGCTGCTGATCGCGCTCTCGGCGATCTTCTCCTACGGCATCGTGCTCGAGCAGATCCCCGCCGCCGTTTCGTCCGCCGTCGCGAGCCTCGCCGCGAATCTCGAGACGGCGATGATCCTCATCGTCCTGTGCGTCATCGCCATCGGCTTCTTCGTGGACGCGACGGTGCTGATCATCATACTCACGCCGATCCTGTTGCCGACGATCCGTGCGCTCGGAGGCGACCCGGTGCATTTCGGCATCGTCTTCATCGTCGCGGCGACCATCGGCAACTTCACGCCACCCGTCGGGGCGGCGATGTACGCGGTCTGCACGATCTTGAAGTGCTCGATCGGCGCCTACACGCGCGAGTCGATCGGCCTCCTCGCGGCCGTCGCAGCCGTCGCGCTCGCGCTCGTGTTCCTGCCGGGTCTGGTGCTGTTCCTGCCGAACCTGCTGTTCGGCTGAGGGACGGGTGTCGTCGCCGCGAACCGTCCGGTGGCAATCCCGTTGCCTCCCCGCCGGTGCCGAAGTCGCGCCCTCCGGTGCCCTGACATGCAGGGGCCGGCAACAGCCTCGGCGACCGTCGACAAGGAGCTCTGCCCCTCCTCGGAGACCCCCTCCGCCTCGCCGAGCGAGACCTCCGCCTGCTTGCCGCGGGTCGTCTGCTCGCGCGAGGGCGGGACCGGGGTGAGGAACTTCGAGGGGCGCCGGCCCGGCTGCGGGGGGGGGGGCTCGACTGGCCGCTCTCGTCGAGGGCGTGGTGCCGGGCGGGCTCCTCCTGAGGGGAGTTGAGGATCGGGTTCTCGAGAAACGACGTCACGCGGGCACCGGCAATGGGGATCGGGTGGCGACCGAGAGTGAAGCTGTGGGTGCCACCAAGTTCCATTTCGTTCCGATCCCGACCAGGAGATTTCGGCCTGGGCCAGCAACGGCCGGCTATGCGCGCTTCTACGAACAAGGGCCAGAGCCGGAAGATGCCTCCACCCCGCAGCCAGCGCCCACGATCTCGCCGCGCTTCGTCAAGCGTAGGCGGTTTGGAGGCTGTTGAAGGCCCTGAGACCGAGCGCGCGATTGGGGCGATTCAGCGCCAGCCGAAGGCCCTCCCGCTGCGCCACACGTCCGGGCTTGACCGGGGATTGCGGTTGCGGTTGAGCTATGAACAATCCCGCTGGGCGACTCACCAGCCAAGCAAGAACGGTAGATGGGGGGCTTTCGATCATGAGCGACGACGCTCGGCGCAAGGCGTTCGTGAATGCGCTCGAGGCGATGGGCGGCTCGGCCGGGAACGGCAGGCTGCGAGAGGCGCTCGGCTGGGATGACGACACCTATTCCACAGTGAAGCAGGCCCTTCTGGACGAAGGCGCGGTGCGCAACGGGCGTGGGCGGGGCGGCTCCGTCGCGCTGGAGGGCGCGGCGCCCGGCCCGGTCGTCGACGAGCCCGAGCCCGAGCCCGCGGTCGAAACGGGCGGCAAGCTTCGCGTCAAGGCGGAAGCGGCTACGAAGCCCAACGGCAACGGCGGCGAGCTCGGCGTGGAGGCCGAGCTGTTCAAGGCCGCCGACAAGCTGCGCGGCAACATGGAGCCGTCGGACTACAAGCACGTCGCGCTCGGGCTGATCTTCCTCAAGCACATCTCGGACGCGTTCGAGCGCCTGCGCGAGACCCTCTTCGCGGAGTATCCCGACGGCGCGGAGGACCCCGACGAGTACCGCGCCGAGAACGTCTTCTGGGTGCCCGAGAGCGCCCGCTGGTCGCACCTGAAGGCCAACGCCAAGCAGCCGCAGATCGGCCGGCTCATCGACGAGGCGATGCTCGCCATCGAGAAGCAGAACCCGAGCCTCAAGGGCGTGCTGCCGAAGGACTACGCCCGCCCGGCGCTCTCGGCCGTCATGCTCGGCGAGCTGATCGACCTCATCTCCAACATGACCTTCGGCCACGGCGAGGACGAGGCCCACGACCTCCTCGGGCGGGTCTACGAATATTTCCTCGGCCAGTTCGCCGGCTCGGAGGGCAAGCGCGGCGGCGAATTCTACACGCCGCGCTCGGTGGTGCGGGTGATGGTCGAGATGCTCGAGCCCTACAAGGGCCGCGTCTACGACCCCTGCTGCGGCTCCGGCGGCATGTTCGTGCAGTCGGAAAAGTTCGTCGCCGCCCATGGCGGGCGCCTGGACGACATCGCGATCTACGGCCAGGAATCGAACTACACCACCTGGCGGCTCGCCAAGATGAACCTCGCGGTGCGCGGCATCGACGCCGATATCCGCTGGAACGCCGAGGGCTCGTTCCACAAGAACGAGCTCCATGACATGAAGTTCGACTTCATCCTGGCGAACCCGCCCTTCAACGTCTCGGACTGGGGCGGCGAGCGGCTGCGCGAGGACGCGCGCTGGCTCTTCGGCGCGCCGCCCGTCGGCAACGCCAACTTCGCCTGGCTGCAGCACATCCTCTTCCACCTCAAGCCCGCCGGCACCGCCGGCGTGGTGCTCGCCAACGGCTCGATGTCCTCGACGCAATCGGGCGAGGGCGAGATCCGCAAGGCGATGGTGGAGCGCGACGTCGTCGACTGCATGGTGGCGCTGCCGGGCCAGCTGTTCTACTCGACCCAGATCCCCGCCTGCCTCTGGTTCCTCGCCCGGAACAAGACCAACGGCCGCTTCCGCAACCGCGCCGGCGAGATCCTCTTCATCGACGCCCGCAAGCTCGGCCACATGGTCGACCGCACCCGCAAGGCCTTCTCCGATGAGGACGTGGCGAAGATCGCGGAGACCTATCACCGCTGGCGCGAGGGGCGGGACTATGCGGACCTGCCCGGCTTCTGCAAGGCGGCGAGCCTGGAGGAGGTGCGCGCGCAGGCGCACGTGCTGACGCCGGGGCGGTATGTCGGGGCCGAGGCGGCGGAGGAGGACGAAACGCCGTTCGAGGAACGGTTCGCGGCGCTGAAGGCGAAGCTGGAGGGGGAGTTCGAGGAGGGGGAGCGGCTGGCGGCCGAGATCCGACGCCTAGTGCGGAGCGTCGTGTCGTGACCGAGGTGTTCACCTTTGCAGAGCTGATCCGAGACGGCGTACTCGAGATCGGTGACGGCTACCGCGCCAAGAACGAGGAACTGGGAGGAAATGGCCCGGTCTTCCTCCGCGCCGCCTACCTTCAGGATAGCGGGTTTGTCCGGAACATGCCCGAGCGCTTCCAGCGCACAGACTTTGCATTCTTTGGACCGAAGGTCGCCCAGCTCGGCGACGTAGTGATCACGACAAAGGGAAATTCTACAGGGCGCATCGGCATTATACGTGAGCCGCAGGTGGGCGCGATTTACTCACCCCACCTGTCTTACTGGCGGTCACGAGATCACAACCGGCTAGATCAGGGATATCTCCAGGCCTGGGCGCTTTCGGTCGGCTTTTCAGAACAGCTCCCCGGTCTCGCTTACTCTACAGACATGGCACCCTACCTGAGCCTTCGTGACCAGGGGCGGCTAAGCATTTCCTTGCCGCCGATTTCGCAACAGAGGCTGGTGGCGCGATATAGGACCGCGCTCGACGACAAGATCGACCTCAACCGCCGCACCAACGAGACGCTCGAGGCGATGGCGCGGGCGCTGTTTCGGGACTGGTTCGTCGATTTCGGCCCGACCCGCGCCAAGATGGAGGGCCGCGCGCCCTATCTCGATGCGGACACCTGGGCGCTGTTCCCGGAGCGGCTGGACGAGGAGGGGAAGCCGGAGGGGTGGCGAGGCGGTCACGCCAGTGATTTGATAGTGTTCAATCCACGAGAGGCGCTACCCAAGGGCTTGGAGACCCCGTATCTCGACATGGCTGCGCTGCCGACGGGGAGCGCCATCGCTCAAGTCCCGGTTCGGCGGCCGTTCGCCTCCGGTAGCAAGTTCCGGAACGGGGACGCTCTGCTCGCCCGGATCACCCCGTGCCTCGAAAACGGCAAGACGGCCTTCGTGACGGATCTCCAGGCCAACGAGGTAGGGTGGGGCTCGACCGAGTTCATAGTGATGCGCGCACTACCTCCCGTGCCGCGACCGTTCTCATATCTCTTGGCGCGCTATGAAAGGTTTCGTGAACACGCTATCCGTAGCATGACCGGGACCTCTGGACGTCAGCGCGCGGATGCGCAGGCGATTGCGCAGTTTCCGTTGTCGATTCCCGACGATGCCGCGATTTGGAGCGGCTTCTCCGAGCTCGTCGATCCGATCTTCGCGTTGGTTGCCCAGAACTCTGTGGCATCCCGCACCCTCGCCGAAACCCGCGACCTCCTCCTCCCCAAGCTGATGTCCGGCGAGATTCGCGTCCGCGACGTCGAGGCAGTGCTGTGAGGCGCTTCTCCTATGCATTCCTTTGGCTCATCCTATCGGTCTCGAATCGCCACGACGGCTGACCGAGGCCCGTGGCGATGCTACCGCTGAGATTGGCATGAACGACGATGACGTGACGCACATCTATTGCGACGAAAGTTGCCACCTCGAGCGAGATCATCAGCGCTCCATGGTGCTCGGCGCGATCACCTGTCCCGCGGCGACGCGGCGTGCCGTCGGCCGCGAGATCAAGCGCCTGCGCGCCGAGCATGGTATACCCGCCGAGCGCGAGATAAAGTGGACGCAGGTCTCACCTGCGAAGGTCGGTTTCTATCTGAGCCTCGTGGACCTTTTTTTCGACCGCACCGATCTCGGCTTTCGTGCCGTCGTCGTACCCGACAAGGAAAAACTCGACCATCAACGCTTCGGCCAGAGCCATGACGAATTTTACTACAAGATGTGGTGGCAACTGCTGACGCGATTGATTGACGATGAGCATCGCTTCAGGGTTTTCATCGACATAAAGGATACGCGCGGAGCAACCAAGCTGCGCCGTCTGCACGAGGTCCTCACCCACACACATTACGACTTTGATCGAGCGCGCATTCTGAGTGTCGAGAGCGTACACTCCCAGGACGTTCCAGTGATGCAGCTCGCCGACCTCATGATCGGAGCGATTTCGCATGTTCACCGTGGGCTTCGAGAGAGTGAAGCCAAGCTGCAGGTGATCGACCGCATCAAGAGATCCAGCCGACTTTCGCTGATCTCCTCCACGCCACCCTCGGCGCGGAAGGTGAACGTTTTCGTGTGGCGGCCGCAGAGGTGACCATGACTACGCCGCCGCCGCTAATCTTTTTCGAGGGGGATTGGGAGGCGTATCGAGACCGCGTTTTCGACGCCTTCCTCGAAACGCTCGTTCGCCGCCGCGTTTCTTTCTGCGGGCTCGCCGTGACGGCACCGCGTCGCCCGGAAGAACTCGGCATGCATGCCAGCTTCTGGCACGTGATTTCCCAGGCGCCCGACCCGCGCAACAAGAACGAAGCCGAACGCATTCCGGACTTTCGCCGATGCGAGCGGATCCGTTGGATCGCGTGGGCGATCGAGGGCGCAGATCGAGGGGAGCCCGGCATCCACTGGTGGGAAAACGAGCGGAAGGGCGATTTGCGCGTCGTGATCTGGGCCGAAAACGACGACTTCGCCGTCGTGCTCGCGAAGCGTCGGGACTACTTCGTTCTGAAAACCGCCTACGCGCCGATCAAGCCGCATCAGCGAACAAACTTTGAAAGGGAACGTCATGCCTTCAAAGCGTCGCAGAAAGGCTGAAGCCCCACGACATCGCTGCCGCAGGGCTTCGGATGCTCCTCCTGCATTGGCAGGTGAGACTGTCAAGCGATATAAGGCGTCGGGTGTCTCCTGTCAAGGGAATTTGGCAGGAAGTCGAACTAATGCTCAGCGAAAGCTGGAGAGAATTCAATACCTTACCGGGTGCATGAAGGAGCCCGCCTGATGCCCTTCCTCTCCGAGGCCGACATCGAGCGGCTCTGCCTCGAGCGCTTCGCGGCCTTGGGCTATCACTGCGCCCGGGACTCGGAGATCGGGCCGGACGGGAAGGCGCCCGCGCGCGAGGCCTATTCGGACGTAATCCTCGCCGGCCGGCTGGACGAGGCGATCGCGCGGCTCAACCCGCACATGCCCGAGGAGGCGCGGGCGGACGCGCTGAAAGCCGTTCTCGCGCAGGTCTCTCCCGCGCTCGTCGAGGAGAACCGGCGGCTCCACCGCGCCATGGTGGAGGGCGTGCGGGTCGAGTACTACGACGTGGACGGCACGATCCGGGGCGATTTCGCCAGGCTGATCGACTTCGACGACCCGGGCGGGAACGACTGGCTCGCGCTGTCGCAAATGACCGTGGTCGAGGGCACGCGGTCGCGCCGGCCGGACGTCGTCGTCTTCGTCAACGGCCTGCCGCTCGGCGTGGTCGAATTGAAGAACCCCGGCTCCGAGGCGGCGACGCTGAGCGGAGCGTACAACCAGATCCAGACCTACAAGGCCGAGATCCCCTCCCTCTTCCGCGCCAACGCCGTCCTCGTCACCTCCGACGGCCTCCAGGCGCGCCTCGGCTCGCTGACCGCGGACGAGGAACGCTTCATGCCCTGGCGCACCACCGACGGCGCGTCGATCGCGCCGAAAGGCGCGCCGGAGCTCGACGTGCTGCTGGAGGGCGTGTTCGAGAAGGCGCGTCTGCTCGAGCTGATCCGCTTCTTCACCGTCTTCGGCGATACCGGGGCGGGGCTCGTCAAGATCATCGCGGGCTACCATCAGGTCCACGCCGTGAAGCGCGCCGTCGCGGCGACCCTGCGGGCGATGCCCGCGCCGCCCGCTGGCGGCCCTCGCGAATACGGCCCCGGCCTGCGCGAGGACCCCGCCGCCTACGGCCTGCCGGATGCGAAGGAGCATCCGCGGGGCGACAAGCGCGTCGGCGTGATCTGGCACACGCAGGGCTCGGGCAAGAGCCTGCTCATGGCCTTCTACGCCGGCCGGCTGATCGACTCGCCGGCGCTCGCGAACCCGACTCTCGTCGTCGTCACCGACCGCCACGACCTGGACGACCAGCTGTTCGGCACCTTCGCCATGTGCCGCGACCTGATCCGCCAGACGCCGGTCCAGGCCGACAGCCGCCGGCGGCTGCGCGAGCTTCTCTCCCGCGACGCCGGCGGCGTGATCTTCACGACGATGCAGAAGTTCCGACCCGGCGAGGACGAGGACGTCCTCCCGGAGTTGACCGACCGCCGCAATGTCGTCGTCATCGCCGACGAGGCGCATCGCACCCAGTACGGCTTCAAGGCCCGCGTCTCCCGCGAGACCGGCGAGATCGCCTACGGCCTCGCCAAGCACCTGCGCGACGCGCTTCCGAACGCCTCCTTCATCGGCTTCACAGGCACGCCGATCGAAACCGACGACGTCAACACGCCGGCGGTCTTCGGCGACTACATCGACATCTACGACATCAGCCGCGCCGTCGAGGACGGGGCGACGGTGCCGATCTACTACGAAAGCCGGCTCGCGCGCATCGAGCTGCCCGCGGAGGAGCGCCCGCGGATCGACGAGGAGATCGCCGAGCTGACCGAGGACGAGGCGCTGAGCGCGGCGGAGAAGCTCAAGCAGAAATGGTCGACCGTCGAGGCGCTGGTCGGCTCGCGGAAGCGCCTCTCCATGGTCGCCGAGGACCTGGTCCGGCATTTCGAGGATCGCCTCGCCGCCATGGACGGCAAGGGCATGGTGGTGTGCATGAGCCGGCGCATCTGCGTCACGCTCTACGACGAGATCGTGCGGCTGCGCCCGGAGTGGCACGACGACGACGACGCGGCGGGCGCGATCAAGATCGTCATGACCGGCGCGGCCTCCGACCCCGAGGCCTACCGGCCGCATATCGGCGGCAAGGCCCGGCGCGACCTCCTCGCCAAGCGCGCGAAGGACCCCGAGGACCCGCTCAAGCTCGTGATCGTGCGCGACATGTGGCTCACCGGCTTCGACGCGCCCTCCATGCACACGATGTACATCGACAAGCCGATGCGCGGGCACGGGCTGATGCAGGCGATCGCCCGCGTGAACCGCGTCTTCCGCAACAAGCCCGCCGGGCTCGTGGTCGATTACATCGGCGTCGCACAGAACCTGAAGGCGGCGCTCGGCCAGTATTCCGACACCGATCGCCGCCAGGCGGGCATCGACGAGGCCGAGGCGGTCGCCGTCATGCTCGAGAAGTTCGAGATCGTGGCGGCGATGTTCCACGGCTTCGACTACGAGACCGGCCTGTGCGGCACGCCGCAGGAACGCCTCGCGACGGTCGCTGCGGCGATCGACTTCATCCTCGCGCGCCAGCACGAGGCGGCGGAGAAGGAGACGACCGACGAGGCGAAGAAGGCGGCGCATCGCCGTTTTCAGGACGCGGTGCTCGCCCTGACCAAGGCCTATGCGCTCGCCGCCGCGAGCGACGCCGCCCGCGAGATCCGTGACGCGGTGGGATTCTTTCAGACGGTGCGCGCGGCGCTCGCCAAGTCGAGCGACGGCGGCGGTCGCTCGGCCGCGCAGCGCGAACTCGCGGTGCGCCAGATCATCGACCGGGCGGTGGCCTCGACCGAGATCGTCGACATCTTGAAGGCCGCCGGCCTGAAGACGCCGGACATCTCCATCCTCTCCGACGAATTCCTCGCCGAAGTGCAGGCGATGGAGAAGAAGAACCTCGCACTCGAGGCACTGCGCCGACTGATCGACGACGAGATCCGCTCGCGCACGCGCACGAACGTCGTCGAGACGAAGCGCTTCTCCGAGAGGCTGGATGCGGCGATCGCGCGCTACCACACCAACGCGCTGAGCACGGTGGAGGTGCTGCAGGCGCTGATCGACCTCGCGAAGGACATCAGCGACGCCAAGCGCCGCGGCGAGGCCGAGGGCTTCTCGGCCGAGGAGATCGCCTTCTACGACGCGCTCGCCGAGAACGAGAGCGCAGTGGACGTGATGGGCAACGACCACCTGAAGGTGATCGCCCACGAGCTTCTCGAGGGCCTCAAGAACGGCGTGAGCGTCGACTGGGCCCACCGCGACAGCGCCCGGGCCAAGATGCGGGTGCTCGTCAAGCGCATTTTGCGCAAGCACGGCTACCCGCCGGACCTGCAGGACGCGGCGGTTCAGACGGTTCTGCGGCAGGCCGAAGCGTTGTCGGCGGCATGGGTGGGGTGAGCGCCCGCGGACCAGCGTGAAGCCACGAAGCTGACCGATTACAGGAGACAGTTATGTTGCCGGCCGACGCCACTTCGCGCTATCAAGCTACGTGATATGAGCTTTTCGAACTACCTTAACGGATTTTCTCCAGCGGAAGGGACGATGCACCTGATGCACTCGACCTCGGTCGCTACGGGGGCCGCCATCCTCGTTGCGGGTGAGCTGCGAACACGCCCATGCACCGAGTACGTCGGCGAAGATCTTCTCTACCTTTTCTACGGCCGACCCGCCTTCAAGCCTTTGCCCGGCCTTCTCCCGAGCGGCATCGATGAGCACCTTCCGATGTGCCTCATCCTCGATCCCTCGCTGCTCAACGACGCTATCCGTATTCTGCCCTTCGACAGCGGCGGCTACAGCCGATACTCTGCTCACATCGGAGCAGATCTTTTGCGCCCGGATTTCGAACTCGGGCCGGGCCGTGAGGTTCCGATGCGCCTCGTCCGAGCGTTTTTCGAAACCAACCGAAACTACTATCATCAGACGCCTACAGCGGAAGAGACATCGATACCGCTACGTCATCGGGCGGCTCGCGCCTTTGCGCGGCTCGCGCGGGATACCGCGCTCGCGGACGACGACGACCGCCGCTCCACAATCGAGATCCAGATTACGCGCGCCGTCCCGCTCGCCAGGGCGCTCAAGGCGGTGGTCGCGCCGCCCGTTTTGCTCTCCGATGAAGAAGTAGCGAGCGTACTCGATCTGATGCCAGAGGTCCGGCGCATTACCTACAACACTTACGGACGGCAGCAACCGAGCGCTTACGTAGGATCTCTATATGATCACGTCGCCAGGTTCCTTGTCTCGGAAGGAGTTATGGCATGAGTGGGACCGGCACATACACGCTTGTCGGCCTGGTCGACCCAAGCGGCATGTCGCTCGGGTTCCTCGTGCCGCTGTTCGCAAGCGAGCACTCTAACGCACCATTCGTGCAACACCTCGATCAAAGCGGGAAGATCGCGGAATTCGAGCATTATGGCGCACCCGACGCGCCACTCCTGGCAGCGCCACCGATCAGGAGGACCATCGGTGAGCAAGCCGTCCACGCCTTCGCGTTCGGGATCGGAGACATCGCGATCGCAACGGGCGACGATATGGAGGTGCTGGCCCATCGCCTAGACGACCCAGCACTCGCCAAGCGGCCGCTGCTGGCGATGGAACTGGCTGACTTCCTCAATCTCTCGGATCGACGCTGCCAGTTCGCCGTGCGCGCGCACGCGGAGATGCGCAATGTATCGCCAGAGACGGCGAACCATTGGCGGGATCTCAGCGTGCTCACCACAGAGCTGCGCCGTGAGCTTGCGCGCCGCCCGGAGCGTCTGGCCAGGAGTCTTGCGGGGACGGTGGTCGCGCGCGTGTCGGAGGCGGTCGTGGAGATCTCGGGCGCCGCCGCCACGGCCGGCGGGAGCCAACGCCAAATTCTCGAAAGCGCGGTCACCGCGGCGTTGAGCACCCTCGCACCTCTCTACCCAGTGCCGGCCAGAGGCTGGAAGGTGCAGCTTCGACACCGACGTGAGCGCGTGAAAGTCCAAGAACGCAAAGCCGCCTTGCTGATTGCGTCTCCTCGCATGCTGCACCGCGGATCGCTTGGCCCGTGGCCTTCACCGCCCGACATCCAGGTCTTCACCCACGGCGGAATTGAGTTTACCCGAGTCGTCGAGGAGTCACGCACGCCCCTCTTCGTAGCGTTTGACTCGGCCGAGCCCGAGCAAATGCGCAAGTCCACCGGCGACTGGACTGTCCGCGAAATGCATGGAATTGGTGTTGATGCGGCCAAGCGACTTTCGCTTCCAGAGGATGGCCAACACTGGAGGGCAACGCACATTCCTGGCGCGGGAATACGTGGCGGCGGCTCGCAGGCCGAGCGCGGGGTGGCGGCAGGCGTGCGGCTGGCGATCGCCGCCGAGCTCGACCGGCAAGCGGCCGATATCACCTGGCTTCCCCAAAATGCGCTGCTGCTCCGCTTGCGCGGGCTCTCGCCGGACCCTGTCTCAGACGCTTGGGCCGCGCTGTACGATCGGGCATGGGCATTTGGCCTAGCCCCATGGAAATCGCTACTCATCCGTGGCTCGATGAACTTGTCGGGCGATGCCGACTGGCTCACAAACGTACTGTTTCAGAAGGCCCGCTTTCTTTCGGGCGACCTCGTCAACCAGGTCATGGAGGAAACGCGCGCAACCGCCGCACTGCTGGTCGATGCGACCCGGCGCTCGGAAGACGACGTTCCGCAGCACCGCGGTTCGGTGATGACGCTCCTGGAGCGGCAAGGTTGGCAGATCGGCGACAGTGGCTTCAGCTCAATGGGTTCAGAGCATTCGATACTCGGCGCACGTGCGCGCATCGCGCTGGGGTTCGCAGACGCCGCAATGGTGAGCACCGGAGCCTCGCTCGGGCAGGACCCGCGTGAAGTCAACCTACGCGAACTCGACCGCGTCGTCGTGACCTGCGTAGCATCGGCGGGCGCCGTTTTCGATCGTCTCACAAGAAAAGGCGAGCTGGCAGTCAACGTCCGCGATCTCGTCGGCTTTCATGCGCGTGACGCTACGCCCCTGTCACTGATCGGCTTACAGCTGCGGCGCTACTTGACCGGTCTGAGGTCGCCCTCTCGCACGCGCATGCTTGCCATGCTATCCATGCAGGCATTCAGATGGGGCCGCGTTGACGCGCACGGCGCGTCGGAAGTCTTGCGCGTCGTAGAAAGCCCGAGCCTTGGCGATGCGGTACACCTCGTCATTTCGTCGGTGAGAGCGGAGAATAACCAAAGCAGTGCAGAAGTGCGCGTGCTCGAAAGGCTCAATCACGCTGAAACTGAATCGCCCTGGACGGAGATCACAACGTACCGACTGACGGTCGAACCAGATTCCATCTCGGTTCTCGATCCTTGATTTTCTACTTTCGCACGAGACCGTCTCAAAGCTTCGAGGTTCGCGCGGGAGGCCGGCGGCCAATGTGCATTGATCTCCACAGCTTTGCCTCCGTCAGCAGATGATCCGGCTCATTCGAGCGAGGCAGCGCACCGTGACGTTAGCTATAGGTCCAAGGAGCCGCCGGGCTCCACCCAGCGGAGCCCGGTCGGGAACCCTCCGCCGCAACGTCCCAACGCCGGGCTTTGGCTCGCCGGGAAAGTTCCGCTGGGGCCGCGGCTGGGGCCAGCGATCCTGTCGAGCGCGAATGTTAAAAGCTCTCAAGAGCTTAGGCGCGCGGGGTGGCGGAGAGGGGGGGATTCGAACCCCCGATACGGTTGCCCGTATGCCGCATTTCGAGTGCGGTGCATTCAACCACTCTGCCACCTCTCCGAACCGAGGTCGGGCCGTTTCGCGACGGCCCTCTCGAGCGGCGGGCGGTGCGATAGCATGCGCGGCGGGGGGCGGCAAGGGGAAAAAGCGAACGAAGCCGGCGGACGAGCCGCCTCTCGCGTTGACATGCGGGGCGTTTGCGATTACGTCGCTCGCTTCCCGCAGCGTGTCCTCCGTGACCCTGCGGGCAAGCCGGAAACTGCCAAGAAGCCGGCCCCGTCGGTTCCTCCTGAGCGAGGGCCGGGCGGAGAGCCGGATCGAACACGAGGACGAGAACGATGTTCGCAGTGATCAAGACCGGCGGCAAGCAGTACCGCGTTGCCGCGCAGGACGTGATTACGATCGAGAGGCTCGCCGCCGAGCCGGGCCAGACCGTCAGCTTCGACGTGCTGATGGTGGGCGAGGGCGAAGACGTGAAGGTCGGCGCCCCCACGGTGGACGGCGCGAGCGTGACCGCCGAGGTGGTCGAGCTCACCCGCGGCCCGAAGGTCATCGCCTTCAAGAAGCGCCGCCGCCAGAACTCGAAGCGCAAGCGCGGCCACCGTCAGGACCTGATGACGGTGCGCATCGTCGAGATCGCCGGCGCAGGCGGCGCCAAGGCGAAGGCCTCGACGAAGAAGAAGGTCGAGACCGCCAAGGCCGAGGCGAAGGCCGAGGAGCCGATCAAGGAGCTGCCGGCGAACCCGCAGGCCCAGGACGCCCCGAAGCCCGCCGCCGATTGATCGGCGCAGGCCTCGACGCAACGGAATTTTCGCGGCCCTGACACGGCCGCAGGACAGACAGACGAGACCGGGAGAGACCCATGGCTCACAAGAAGGCTGGCGGTTCGTCGCGCAACGGCCGCGACTCCGAAGGCAGGCGCCTCGGCGTGAAGAAGTTCGGCAACGAGGCTGTCGTCGCCGGCAACATCATCGTGCGCCAGCGCGGCACGCGCGTGAATCCGGGCCGCAACGTCGGCTGCGGCAAGGACCATACGCTCTTCGCCCTCGTGGACGGGCGCGTGACGTTCGGCAAGCGAGCCGGCAAATCCTTCGTATCCGTGATTCCCGCCCAAGAGGCGGCCGAGTAAGCGGCGAGAGCGAGCGTTGATCCCGAAGCTCCCGCCGGTCCCACCAGACCCAGGCGAGCGCTTCGAGAGAGACACCCGGTCCGTCCGGATCGGCTCTCGGGGAGACCGACGAGGGGAGGTGGGGCGCCACCTCCCCTTCGTCGTTTTCCCACGGCGCGCCCCGAGGGGCCGCCGCCAGGACCCGGAGCCAAGACATGTTCCCCGACCTGACCCGCGACGACGTCTTCCGGCTGGAGACCCGGCGGCTGTGGCTGCGCTGGCCGCGCCACGCCGACGCCGCAGCCATCGCCACCCTAGAGCAGATTCTCACCACTCGGGTTCATATCCTGCTGCGGTGAAGAAGTTCGCGCATTCCTCTGGCGGGAAGGCTTCGATGGCGTCGGCGACGGCGCTCCAGAGGGCGTCGCGCGTCCGGGCGGCGACCTTCCTGAGCAGGGCCTTCAGCTTGGCGAAGGCGTTCTCGATGGGGTTGAAGTCCGGGCTGTAGGGCGGCAGGAAGCGCAGCTCGGCTCCGGCCGCCTCGATGGCCTCGCGCACGGCGGGGGTCTTGTGGCTGGCGAGGTTGTCCATGATCACCACGTCGCCGGGGCTCAGCGTCGGAACCAGGACCTGCTGGACGTAGGCGAGGAAGCTCGCCGCGTTGATCGCGCCGTCGATCAGCATCGGCGCGTCGATCCCGCCGATCCTGAGCCCGGCCACGAAGGTCGTGGTGCGCCAATGGCCGTGAGGGATGCCGGCGCGCAGGCGCTCGCCTTCGGGGGCGCGGCCCCGCAACCGCGCCATCTTGGTGTTGAGCCAGGTCTCGTCGATGAAGATCAGCCGCTGCGGGTCGAGCTCGGGCTGCTCCTCGAACCAGGCCTCGCGGGCCGCGGCGACGTCGGCGCGGTCCTGCTCGCTGGCGTGGCCGGACTTTTTTTGAACGTCAGGCCGTGGCGGCCGAAGAAGCGGTGCACCGTCGAGGGCGCGAAGCGCTCGCCGTGCTCGCGCTCGAGCCGCTCGGCGATCTCGACGAGGGTGAGATCCGGCGCCTCCTCCACCATCGCGAGGATGACCGGGCCGAGCGCCTCGATCCGCCCGGACCGCGTGTCGCCGCCTTGCGCCCGCGGCGCGACCGAGCCCGTCTCGCGCCGAAGGTTGAACCACTTCACCGCCGCGGACGGCGCGATCCCGAAGCGGTCCGCCGCGGCCCGGCGGCTCATGCCGGCATCGACCGCAGCGAGGACGCGCTGCCTCAGATCCATCGAGAGGGGCTTCGTCATGGCGGCTGGCCTCCTCCGCCAGCCTCTACCGTGAATCACGAACTGGCCTCGAAGGGAATCCCCCGCGCGATTCCATCAGGAAGCGATCTGCTCTAGCCGGCGACCCCGAGGTCGCCGAGACGACCGGCCGCATCCCGCACCCGTATCCGCGCGATCTCGCCGACGCCTTCGTGCTCGAGAGCCGCGCCAGCGCCATGCGGGGCGAGAGCCTGCGCCTCGCGCTCGCGCCGAAGGCCCAGCCCACCCGGCTGATCGGCATGATCGGCATCGAGCCGGACGCGAACGGGGAAGCCGAGCTCGGGTACTGGCTGGGCCGGCCCGTCTGGGGCCAGGGCCTCGCGACGGAAGCGGCGCGGGCGCTGATCGACGCCTTCTTCGCCTTCACCGAGGGCGAGGCGCTCGGCTCCTCCGCGCGGGTCGGCAACCCCGCCTCGCGGCGGGTGCTCGAGAAGTGCGGCTTCGTTTCCGACGGGCCGGGCTTCCGGGATTCGCCCTTGCGCGGGCGCATGCCCGTGGACACCTTCCGGCTGAGCCGTCGCGACTGGGCGAGCCTCAAGTCCTGGAGCCGCGACGGCTGGGCCCCGCGCCCGCAGACGCCCGAGCTCCTCGTCGAGGAGATCGAGCCCGACGCCGCGCGCCCGCGCGCATCCGGATCCGCGGCGGCGACCGCCGCGGGACGGCCCCTCTTCCTCGCGGCGGAATGATCCGCCGCGGGGCCACCGCGACCCGAGACGAAGACCACGATGAAATTTCTCGACCAGGCCAAGATCTACGTGAAGGCGGGTGACGGCGGCGCCGGCGCCGTCTCCTTCCGCCGCGAGAAGTTCATCGAGTTCGGCGGGCCCGACGGCGGCGACGGCGGGCGCGGCGGCGACGTCTGGGTGGAATGCGTCGACGGCCTCAACACGCTCATCGACTACCGCTACCAGCAGCACTTCAAGGCGCAGAAGGGCGTGCACGGCATGGGCCGCAACCGCACCGGCGCCTCCGGCGAGGACGTCGTGCTGAAGGTGCCCGTCGGCACGCAGATCCTCGACGAGGACGGTGAGACGCTCATCGCCGACCTCACCGCGATCGGCGAGCGCGTGCTGCTGTGCAAGGGCGGCAACGGCGGCTTCGGCAACGCGCATTTCACCACCTCGACGAATCGCGCCCCGCGCCGGGCCAATCCCGGGCTCGAGGGCGAGGAGCGCTGGATCTGGCTGCGGCTCAAGCTCATCGCCGACGCCGGCCTCGTGGGCCTGCCCAACGCCGGCAAGTCCACCTTCCTCGCCGCCACCACCGCGGCGAAGCCGAAGATCGCGGACTATCCCTTCACCACGCTGCATCCGGGGCTCGGCGTCGTGCGGGCCGACGGGCGCGAGTTCGTCCTCGCCGACATTCCCGGCCTGATCGAGGGCGCGCACGAGGGCGTGGGCATCGGCGACCGCTTCCTCGGCCATGTCGAGCGCTGCCGGGTGCTGCTCCACCTCGTCGAGGGCACGAGCGAGCACGCCGGCAAGGCGTACAAGACCGTGCGCGGCGAGCTCGAGGCCTACGGCCACGGCCTCGAGGACAAGCCCGAGATCGTGGCCCTCTCCAAGGCCGACGCCCTCGACCCGGACACGCTGAAGAGCCAGAAGGAGCGCCTGCGCCGCGCCTGCGGGAAGACCCCGCTCGTGCTCTCGGCGGTCTCCGGCCAGGGCATGGAGGCGGCCTTGCGGGGGCTGCTCGCCGAGATCGGGACGGCCGACGAGGAGGAGAAGGCGCAGGCGGCGCCGGCGGCGGAATGGCGGCCGTGAGGGGAGAGCGGTACGGCGCGGCGGCTTGGCGCTCCGGTTGCAAATGCGTATCCTCGGGACGCTCAGAGGAGGGCGCGATGGGCAAGGAGCTGAAGGTCCACAGCGACGCGGCCTACGACGCGGCGCACAGGCTCGCCGAGGAGACGGGCCAGAGCGTCGATGCGGTTGTTGAGGTCGCCTTGCGGGACCTCGCGGCGCGCCCCGCGGCCGCCTCCGACCAGGACGTCTTCTCCGAGGAGGCGATCGCCCGCAGGCGCGCCGAGCTCGACGCGGTGATCGCCTGGATCAACCGCAACCATCCGCCCGGAGGCAGCTATGACCATTCCGACATGTACGACGAGAACGGTCTGCCCATATGAGACACCCCGTGTCCACCTCTGTTTTTCTACGCGGCGCATTTTTGCGCGGCGAGATGGCGTGCGGGTTCGTATTCGGCTCGATCTCGCCAGGCATGCCAGAGGATGCGGATCCAGGCGCGTGCCAGGATACGGACGGCGTGGGGGTGACTGCATCCGCGCTGCCTGGCCCGCATGTAGACGTCGGCGGCCCAGGGGGAGGCATGGCGGGAGTTGTCGGCGAAGCAGGTGAGGGCGGCGCGCAGACGGTGATTGCAGGCCCATCGGAAGACGACGCCCCTGCTTTTTCCGGAGGCGTGGGTGACGGGGCAGACGCCGGCCTCCGCGGCGAGCTGGTCTGCGGTCTGGAAGCGCGCGCGGTCGTCGCCGATCTCGGCGAGGATCTGGGCGGCGTTGATGCGGCCGGCGCGCGGGAAGGACATGACGATGCGGCCGTCGGGCAGCTCGGCGACGTCGTGCTCGATGCGGGCGGTGAGGTCGCGGATCGCGGCGACGATGCGCTCGAGGGCGACGACGAGGGCGCGCACGATCTCGCCCTTGGCCTCGCTCTCGTCCCGGCCGGCGAGGCCGATCGGCGCGGCGCGCAGGCGGGCGAGGAGCTCGGCGGCGCTGCGGCGGCCGCTGTAGCGGGCCTGGGCCATGAAGGCGGCCATGCGCTTCTCGCCGAGTCGTGCGGCGCTCTCGGGCGTGGGGTAGCGGGCGAGGAAGGCGAGGGCGACGGGGCTGTCGACGTCGGCGAAGATCGCGGCGGCGCCCGGCCAGAAGCTTTCGAGCAGGCTGCGCAGCTGGTTTGCGAGGCCGACGCGCGTGGCGACGAGGTCGTCGCGCCCGCGCACGAGGGCGCGCAGCGCCTTGACCGCGTCGGAGGCCTGGCGCAGCGGGGCGAAGCGATGCCCGTCGGTGCGCAGGATATCGGCGAGCATGTAGGCGTCACCCGTATCGGACTTGCCGCCGGCGGCGCGATAGCGCGGACGGCAGGCCTTCACGACGTTCGGGTGGATCGGCACGACCGGATGGCCGGCGGCGACGAGCGTGTCGACGACGAGGCCGGACGGGCGCTCGATCGCCACCGGCATCTCGCCGACGGGCGCGATGCGCGCGAGCGCGGCCACGAGCTTGGCGAGGCCGGCGGCGGTGTGCGGGACGTCGAGGCGTGCGCGGACCGCACCCGTCTCGTCGAGGACGCAGGCCGCATGGCCCGCGCCGCCCCAGTCGAAACCAACAGTGAAAGGCATAGGCGACGTCTCCCGGTTCGGTGTACCCTCACCCGAGCCGGGAGGTCGTGCGGATCGCTCATTGGAAGGCGCTCCGGCTGGCAGGCTCAGGCGCTACACCCCGTGGTCCGTCCGGTCCTCCCGGCACCTGCCGCGCGGCGGGTCTCATACGGGCCCTCGAAGGGCAAGCGACGCCGGCCGTCGCGGCAGGCGCTCGGGCTGGCGAATACTACGCCGCTCCGCGGCTCCGCATCCGCCAGCCCGAAGGTGCACCAATGAGCGACGGGCCGCAGGTCGCCGTCGACACGTCGGCCCTGGCGGCGATTCTCCTCGACGAGCCCGACCGCGCTCGTTTTCAGCCGTGGCTCGAGCGCGCGGCCTGTCTGATCGGCGCTCCGAGCCTCCTCGAACTCTACCAGGTGGTCTCCACGCGCCGGGGTGACGAGGAGGCGCTCGCCGCGATCAGGACGCTCCTCTCCCAGCCCAACGTCACCGTCGTGCCCTTCGACGTCGACCACTACCGCCTCGCCGCCGACGCGTTCCGGCGCTTCGGCAAGGGGCGCGACCACCCGGCGCGGCTGAATTTCGGCTATTGCCTCGCCTACGCCGTCGCGCGGCGCGCCGGAGCGGCCCTCCTGTACAAGGGGACCGATTTCGGGCACACCGACCTGGCCTTCGCGCCAGGACAGATCCCGTGACCGCCCCCTCCGCCACACCCGCCGAGACCCCCGCCCTCTCGCAGTTCCGCCGCGTCGTCATCAAGGTCGGCTCGGCGCTGCTGGTCGATCGCGCCCGCGGGCGGCTCAAGGCCGCCTGGCTCGCCGCCCTCGCGGAGGACATCGCCGATCTGCACGCGCGCGGGGCGGACGTGCTCGTCGTCTCCTCGGGCGCCATCGCC
Organism: Salinarimonas sp.; assembly: GCF_040111675.1. Taxonomy (NCBI): domain Bacteria; kingdom Pseudomonadati; phylum Pseudomonadota; class Alphaproteobacteria; order Hyphomicrobiales; family Salinarimonadaceae; genus Salinarimonas; species Salinarimonas sp. Next base: position 1,014,229 of record NZ_CP157794.1, read on the forward strand.
ATGGGCCGCTCCGTGCTGCCGCTTCCCGCCGGCCCGCTGCGGCTCGAGGAGAGCCAGGCGGCCGCGGCCGTCGGGCAGATCGCGCTCGCGCGGGTCTGGGCCGAGGTGCTCGGCCATCACGGCATCGGTGCGGGCCAGATCCTGGTGACGCTCGGCGACACCGAGGAGCGGCGGCGGTACCTCAACGCCCGCGCCACCTTGAAGAAGCTCCTCGAGATGCGCGCCGTGCCCGTCGTCAACGAGAACGACACGGTGGCGACCACCGAGATCCGCTACGGCGACAACGACCGCCTCGCCGCGCGCGTCGCGGCCATGATCGGCGCGGACCTTCTGGTGCTGTTCTCCGACATCGACGGCCTCTACACCGCCCCGCCGGCGAGCGACCCGGGCGCGGCGCACATCCCCCACGTGCCGAAGATCACCGCCGAGATCGAGGCGATGGCCGGCGGCGCCGGCTCCGAGCTCTCCCGCGGGGGCATGCGCACCAAGATCGAGGCGGCGAAGATCGCCACCGGCGCGGGCGCGACCATGCTGATCGCTCATGGCGGGCCGAAGAACCCGCTGCGGGCCGTGGAGGCCGGCGCGCGCTGCACCTGGTTCGCGCCGCAATCCTCGCCCGAGCGCGCCCGCAAGACCTGGATCGCCGGCGCGCTGGAGCCCAGGGGCGCGCTCTTCGTCGACGCCGGCGCGGCCAAGGCCCTGCGCGCGGGCGCGAGCCTGCTGCCGGCGGGCGTCGTGCGCGTCGAGGGCGCCTTCGCCCGCGGCGACGCGGTCTCGATCCGCGACGAGCGCGGCCGTGAGATCGGCCGCGGCCTCGTCGCCTACGATCGGGAGGACGCCGCCCGCATCGCCGGCCGCAAGACCGGCGAGATCGAGGCGATTCTCGGCTTCCGCGGGCGCGACGCCATGGTCCACCGGGACGATCTGGCGTTGGGCGGGGAGGGCTGAGCCTGCGGGATCAGCGGGTGGCGGAGAGGTCGACGACCACCTGGCCGTGGTCCGACGCCTCCTTGTCGGCGCGATCCCACCGCCCGACCAGATGGGAAATGTGGTCGTTGAAGACGACGTGCCGGGCGACCCGCCCGATGTGATCGGGATTGCGCTCGACGAAGGCGTTCGAGACCAGGATGTAGTCGATGACACCCGGCTCGCCTTGGAACCTGTACGTTTCCGGCCGCGTCGCGCCGCCCGGGTTCGGCGCCAGATCGTAGGCGTCCTGGAAGCGGAAATCGTAGAGGCTGGCATCGACGCCCTGCGGCCATGTCGACCGCTTGTGCTCGCCGATTTCGGAGACGTGGACGACCATGCGCAGCGAGTCCAGGACCACGGAGCGCTCGTTGTCGTTGAGGTCGCCCATCACGAGGACGCCGCGATCGCCGTCCGCGGTCATCTCGTCGGCAAGGCGCGCATACAGCGCGGCCGCTTCGGCGCCCCGCTGCAGGAGGGCGGCGATCTGGCCGCGGGAAATGCGGCGCATCGTGTCGGCGGCGCGCAGGCGCCAAGCCGCCACGTCCACGTCCTCGTCGCCGTACTCGACATCGTCCATGATCGGTCGCTTCGATTTCAGATGCGCGACATAGACCGTGATCTCTCCGAAATCGGGGGTCCCGACGACGGCGCGCAGCGGCGCGCGCGAGAAGGCGAACGTTTCGGCGACCGGCAGAAGGCCCGCATCGCGGAAGAACGCCACGAGCTCGGCATCGACGCCGATCCGCTCGAAGTGGGTGATCGGGAACCGGGAGGCCAGAGCGACGACCGGTCGAACGTAGATCGTCGGATCGACGTCCGACAGGCCCGGTTGTTCCGCGGTGACGAAATGTGAATAGCCGGCTTGCTCGACGAGCTGCTTCAGCTCCTCTACCGCGAAGACCTCCTGGAAGCCGACCACATCGGCGTCCAGGCGCATCAGCTGCTGAGAGATCCAGGCTTTCTTACGTGTCCAGCCCGATCCGCTGTAGCTGTTGCTCTTGCGGTACCACGACTTGTCCGGCTCGGCGAAATTGTAGAGGTTGAAGGTCCCAGCTCGCATGCCCGCCTCCCCCGTCCGACATCGCATGTGCGGCACGGAAGCAAGCCTCAATCATCGAGGATTGTCCAGGGCAGAATCGACATGCCGGATCTAGCAATCACTGCGCGTCCATGGATCGGACGCGCAGGATCCGCGCCTCCCACGGCGCGAGCCGGTCCTCCGCCCCGCCCTGCGGGCTCGCGAACACCGCCCTCGCCCCGGCGAAATCCTCCGGCGGCGCGAACGGCGTCGCCTCGCCCGAGAGGTTGAGCGCGACGAGGCAGGCGTCGTCCGCGATCCGTCGCTCGAACACGAACAGCCGCGCGTGCTCCGGGTCGCGGTCGCGATAGTCGCCGTAGACCAGCGGCGGCGTCTCCCGGCGAAGCCGGATCAGCCGGCGATAGGCGTGGTAGATCGACCCCGCGTCGTCCTGCGCCGCCGCCGCGTTGATCTCCCGGTAGTTCGGGTTGACCGGGAACCACGGCGCCCCCGTCGTGAACCCCGCGTTCGGCGAGGCGTCCCACTGCATCGGCGTGCGGGCGTGGTCGCGCGAGGTCTTCAGCAGGGCGGCGAGCACCTCTTGCGCCGACGTTCGCCCGGTCTCCACCTCGTCCGCCCAGGCGCCCTTGGCCTCGACGTCGTCGAAATCCTCGATCCCGCGGAAGGGGTAGTTCGTCATCCCGATCTCGTCGCCCTGATAGACGAAGGGCGTGCCCTTGAGCGTCGTCAGAAGCGTCGCCAGCGCGATCGCGGAGCGTACCCGCCATTCCGGCCGGTCGTCGCCGAAATGCGAGACGAGGCGCGGGTTGTCGTGGTTCGACAGGCAGAGCGTGCGCCAGGCCGTGCGGCCCATCAGCCGCTCCTGCTCGGAGAACACCCGCTTGAGGTCGGGCAGCGTCCAGGGCCGCCAGCGCCAGCCCTCGGCGCGGTCGATGCGCACCGCGTCGAAATGGATGAGCATGTCGAGCGGCCCGGTCTCCTCGTCGACCAGCCGCGCCGCCTGCGCGAAGGTCACCCCGAAGGCCTCGCCGATCGCGACCTTGTCCGCCCCGCGATAGACCTCGTCCCGCATCTCGGAGAGATGCTCCAGGAGCCGCGGTCCGTTCGCGTGGAAATATTGCGGCTGCGCCCGGTGCTCCGGCGGATAGTCGGCAAAGGACCGATCCTTCGACACGAAGGCGATGACGTCGAGCCGGAAGCCGTCGACGCCCTTGTCGAGCCAGAAGCGCATCACGTCGTAGATCGCCGCGCGCGCCGCCTCGCTCTCCCAGTTCAGGTCCGGCTGCTTTGCGTGGAAGAGGTGCATGTACCACGCGCCGGTCGCGTCGTCGCGCGCCCAGGCCGAGCCGCCGAAGAACGAGCGCCAGTCGTTCGGCGGCGCCGCGCCCCCGTCGCGCCCCTCGCGCCAGATATACCAGTCGCGCTTGTCGCTCTCGCGCGACGCGCGGCTCTCCACGAACCAGGCGTGTTCGTCGCTCGAATGGTTCACCACCATGTCGACGACGAGCCGCATGCCCCGCGCCTTCACCGCGGCGAGCAGCGCGTCGAAATCGGCCATCGCGCCGTATTCGGCCGCGACCTTCAGGTAGTCGCGGATGTCGTAGCCGTTGTCGACGTTGGGACTGTCGTAATGCGGCGAGAGCCAGATCGCGTCGACGCCGAGCCCGGCGATGTGGTCGAGCCTCTCGATCACGCCCTGGAGATCGCCGATCCCGTCGCCGGTCGTGTCCCGGAACGAGCGCGGCCAGACCTGGTAGAACACCGCCTCCTTCCACCAGTGCCGGACATGCCCGTTGACGCGATCCCCCGCGCTCTCGCTCACAGGCCGAGCCGCGCCCAGAGCGCGCGCTCCTCCAGCGCCGCCAGCGCCTCGCGCGGATCGACGAGCCCGCCGCCGCCGAGAAGCCCGCCGATCCCGCCGCCCAGCGGCGCCTCCTGCGCCGGCCCGCGGCGCAGGAGCTGCTGGACGAGCCCCGGCCGCGGCGGCTGCACCAGGCGCAGCCGCACCTTCTCGCCGAGCTTGCCGCGCATCACCGTGCGGATCTCGCCGATCCCGTCGACGAGCCCCAGGGCCTGCGCGTCCGCGCCGGCCCAGAAGGCGCCGGAGAACAATTCCGCCTCCTGCGTCAGGTCGAGCTTGTCGCCCCGGCGCGCGCGCACGAGATCCTTGAAGCCGGCGAAGATCCGCTCCTGGATCGTGCGCAGGCGCGCGACGTCGTTGGGATCCTCGGGCTTGAACGGATCGAGGATCGCCTTGTTCTCGCCCGTCGTGTAGAGCCGCCGCTCGACGCCCCAGCGGCCGATCAGCTCGTGGAAGCCGAAGCCGCCGGAGACGACGCCGATCGAGCCGACGATGGAATTGTCGTCGGCGAAGATCTCGTCCGCCGCACAGGCGATCATGTACCCGCCGGACGCCGCCGCGTCCTCGCAGAAGGCGTAGACCGGCAGCTTCTTCTCCTCGGCGAGGAGCCGGATGCGCCGATGGATCAGGTGCGACTGGGTGGGCGAGCCGCCGGGCGAGTTCACGAGCAGCGCCACCGCCTTCGCACCCGGCGCCGTGAACGCCTTCTCGAGCGCCGACGCCACCCCCTGGAAGCTCAAGCCCTGCCGCAGCCCCGTCGACACCCCGATCGCCCCCGACATCCGCACCACCGGCACCAGAGGATGCTCGGCGCGAAAGCGCGGCGAGACGAGAAAGCGCAGGCGATCGGCGAGGGAGGGCAAGGCGGGGGCTCCTTCCGGCGTGGCAGGGGAGATGTAGGCCGAAGGGGGGCGGGGGGCAAGCTGGGGGCGGGATCAGGAGGCGGCGGCGCGGCGGGGGAGGGGCGCGTCGGCGGGCTCGTCCGCCGCCTCGCCGAAGATCTCGTGCAGGAGAGCGGGGAGGAGGGCGTCGAGGTCGGCGGAGGCCTGCGCCCGCAGCCGCGCCGCCTCCCGGACGCGCGCCTGGATCGCGTCGAACCAAAGCTGTCGGGATAGTGGGGGGACGGGGACGGCGATGGCTTCCAAGCCTTTCTGCGACAGTGTTCGATTGCGATCTGCGCTGCCCGGAGACGCGGCTTGGATTTGATCGAGGCCCGTAGGAGAATGCAGGTAAAAGGCGACGAAGCTTGGCACAGCGGCATCAGCATCGACGACGCAAGTGAGGTACCTGTGCGATCCGACGCGGCCGTGATCGGATGCAGTTGCGACGGCGAATGCGCCCTCCCATGCCTTGATGTTACTGAAGACAAGATCTCCCTCCTGAACGAGGAAGAGCTTCTGCCAGCTCAGATCCGCGCCTTTCACAGTCGGCTTGTGGAAGGTGCCGCGCCCGAACGAGCGCACGCCCAGCTCCGGGTACTCCGCTTCCGGATCGATCTCCACGGGGCGGCGCACCAGGGGTGCGACGTCGCGCATCGGGCGCCGCGGCGCGTCCTCGATCGCCTGGCGAAAGGCGGAGCGCAGCAGCGCCTGCGCCTCGCGCTCCGCCGCCTCGGCCGCACGCCGCCGCTCCTCCACGAGCGCCGCCGCCCGGTCGAGCCGCGCGACGATGCGGCGCTGCTCGGGGAGGGGCGGGAGGGGAATTTCCAAGCTCAGGAAGCCTTCGACAGATACCACGTCCCGTCGAGCACCCATTCCTCGTGAAGTGGCCTTCAAAAGTGCCCAGACTGGTGCAAAACTAAAGTACCATCCCAAATATCTAGGATCAATCAATTCAGATGATATTTTGAAGGTTGGAAAATGTGGTGATATATAGCGGCCCGCCAGGGCTTCTGGAACGATGGCTATTGCACCTTCCCAGGCCTTGAGCTTGCTCATTACAATTGATCCGGCTTCCAGGCGGTGGAGCTTCTTGTAGGTCGTTTCGGCGCCGCTTATTGGAGGACGTGCAAACAAGCCCCTTCCGAATCCATACACACCGGCAATATCATAAGTCGTATTTGGGTGGACATCTATAGTGCTGAGCTCAAGCCGCAGCACCTCCCCCAGCGGCACCTTCGCCCAGCGTCTCATTCCACCCCCTCCGCCACCGCGGCGCGCAGCTCCCGCATGATCTCCAGGATGCGCGTCTCCTGCGCGATCACGCCGTCGAGGATCTCCGCCGGGCTGCGGTGGTCGATCTCCTCGGCCGCGTGCGGGTTCTTCAGGTCGAGGTTGCAGGCGACGACGCGGCCCTGCGCGTCGCGGCGCACCAGCTCCGCGGCGTCGACGCGCCAGGCGCGGGGGCCTTCCTCCCGGCTCGCCCACCAGGCGCGGCACGCGGCGAAATCCTCGACGGTCATCGGCGCCGTCTTCGAGTACTTCCGCCGGCCCTCCGGCCGCGGCTGCTCCCAGTACCAGATCTCCTTCGTCGGTCCAGACGTGTCGAAGAAGATCAGGTTCGTCGGGATGTCGGTGTAGGGCGCGAAGACGCCTTCCGGCAGGCGCACGATCGTGTGCAGGTTGAACTCGGCCAGAAGCTCGGCCTTGATGCGGGCCGAGAGGCCGTCGCCGAACAGCGTGCCGTTCGGCACGACGACGCCCGCACGCCCGCGCCCGCCGCGCTTGAGCCGGCGCATGATCAATTGCAGGAACAGGAGCGCCGTCTCCGCCGTGCGCTTGTCCTCCGGGAAATTGTTGAGGATGCCCGCCTCCTCCTCGCCGCCGAAAGGCGGGTTGGTGAGGATGACGTCGACGCGGTCCTTCTCGCCGATCTCGGCGAGGCGCACGCCGAGCGCGTTGTCGAAGGCGACGTTCGGCGCCTCCAGCCCGTGCAGCAGCAGGTTCATCTGCGCGAGGAGGAACGGCAGCGGCTTCGCCTCGACGCCGATGAGGGTCTCGTGCTGCAGCGTCTCGCGGTCGTCGACCTTTCGCGCCCGCGGCGCGAGATGCTCGTAGGTTTCGGAGAGGAAGCCGCCCGTGCCGCAGGCGGGGTCGAGCACCGTCTCGCCGAGCTTCGGGTCGAGGACGTCGACCATGAAGCGCACCACGGCGCGGGGCGTATAGAACTCGCCCGAGTCGCCGGCGGCGTCGCGCATCTCGCGCAGCAGCGTCTCGTAGAGCCGGCCGAGGGTGTGCATCTCCTCGGAGGAATCGAAATGGATGCCCTGGACGAGGTTGATCACGTCCTTAAGCAGGTAGCCGCTCGCCATCCGGTTGGAGAGCCCCGCGAAGACGGTCGCGATCACGTCGCGGCGCTGGCGGCGGCCGTTGTCGCCGCGCAGGCTGCGCAGATAGGCGAAGAGGCCCGCGCCCTCGCTGCCGTCGGGCCGGATCGCCGTCTCGGCGGAGAGGAAGGTCAGGAGATCGGGGCCCGTGATCCCGTCCGCGGGCGCGGCCCAGTCGCGCCAGCGGTAGGGCGGCTCGATCAGCGGCTTGTAGCTCTTGCCGGCGAGCGCGGCGCGGCTCTCCTCGATCTTCTCCCAATCGTCCAGGAACTTGAGGAACATCACCCAGGTGAGCACCGGCAGGCGATCGAGATCGCCGCTCAGCCCCCGGTCCTTGCGCATGACCTTGCGGGCGGACTTGATGATGCTGTCGAGCCGTTGCGCTGTGGTCTGAGTCTTCTTCTCGCCGCGAGGGGATCGCGCCACCGGTGATGCCTCCTGTTCGTCAGGCCGTGTAGAGACGGCGCTGCAGCTCGCCGACCGCCTCGCGCAGCTGCCGCGGACCGCCGAATCGATCGGCGATCTCTACGACGTTGCCCCATTCGGTGAAAGGCTCCGTCTCGAGTGCGCCGGGGAGGGCGAACTGCGCCGCGCCGTATTCGGCGTATTTCTCGATCAGCGCGTCGAGGACGGCCCGCGCCTCCGGGGCGAAGCGACCGAAGAAGTCCGTTTCCTCACGCCGGAGCCGCTGCGCCCGCTCGCGCCGGGTGCGCAGCGGCGCGTTGTAGGCGAGATGGCAGAGAAGGTCGAACGGGTCCGCGTCGGGCTTGCCCGAGAGCTCGGCGAGCGCCTCGACGTCGATGCCCTTCTCGGCGAGGCGCTCGACGATTTCGGCGCGGCGCTCGGGGTCGAGCCAGTCGTGACGCAGCTCGGAGGCGTTCGGGTAGAGGGTGCGGACCTTGTCGCCGGTATAGTCCGTCAGCTTGCGGCAGGCGAGCTGATGGCCTTCCGGGTCGAGTTCGTAGACGAGGTGACGCGCGATCTCGACGTGGCCGCCGTCGACGTAGAACTTGCGCGGCGCCGGATCGTCGTCCCCGCCCAGAATCTCCGGCTGGCCGCCATCGCCCTCCCGCATGCCGTCCGGCCGGCCCTCGGGCTCGGGATCCTCCGGCGCATCGGTTTCGGCGACGATATCCTCCTCGGTCACCGTCTCGCCGTCCGGGTCGATCACCTCCCGACGGTCGCGCACGGGCACGCCGTCGAAGCTCGGATCGGCGAACTTCTGGATGGCGGTACCCGTGTAGTCGACGATGTTGAAGGCGAGCTTGCCGTAGTCCGGCCGCAGGCGCGTGCCGCGGCCGATGATCTGCTTGAACTCCGACATCGAGCCGACGACGCGGGCGAGCACGACGTTCTTGCAGGTCGGCGCGTCGACGCCGGTGGTGAGCAGCTGCGAGGTCGTCAGGATGACGGGCGTGCGGCTGTCCACGTCCTGGAACTTGGCCCGATGGCCGCTGCCCACGTCGCCCTCATCCGACGTCACCCGGCAGACGTAGTCCGGATGGGCGGTGGCGAGGTCCGCGTTGAGCCGCGCGAGCGCGTTGCGCATCTCCAGCGCATGCTCCTGGTCGACGCAGAAGACGATCGTCTTCGCGAAGCGATCGGTCTTCTTCAGGAAGTCGGTCAGGTGGCGCGCGATCGCTTCGGTGCGGGCCTTCAGCGCCACGACCCGCTCGAAGTCGCGCGTGCCGTACTGCGCGTCCGGGATCTCCCGCCCGAAGCGATCCAGCTCGCCCTTCGAGGGCCGCCAGCCGGCGGCGTCGTAATCCGTGATGACGCGGTGGACGCGGTAGGGCGCGAGGAAACCGTCGTCGATCCCCTGAGCGAGGCTGTATTCGTAGATCGGGTCGCCGAAATAGGCGTAGGTGTCGGCGTTGTCCTCGCGGCGCGGCGTCGCCGTCATCCCGATCTGGTACGAGCCGTCGAACCAGTCCAGGATCTCGCGCCAATTGCTGTCGTCGCGCGCGCTGCCGCGGTGGCACTCGTCCACGATGACGAGATCGAAGAAGTCGCGCGGAATGTCGCGATAGAGGCCGGGACGATTCTGGTCGGCGGCGATCGCCTGATAGATGGCGAAATACATGTCCCGAGAAAGGCTGAGCCGGCCGCCCTCGATCTTCCAGCGGGCGTCGTCGAACGGCTGGAAGTCCTTGTCCTTCGGGTCGTCGACGAGGACGTTGCGATCGGCCAGGAACAGGATCTTGGGGCGCAGGACCGCGGATTTCGCGTTCCAGCGGGCGTTCCACAACTTCCACGAGATCTGGAAGGCCACGACGGTCTTGCCGGCGCCGGTGCACAACGTCAGCAATTGCCGGCGTCGCCCCTGAAGGACGCCCTGCACCGCCCGGTTGACCGCGATCTCCTGATAGTAGCGCAGCGGTCGCGCGGGATCGGGGCGGGTCGGCGTCAGGAGCTTGCCCGCGGCCTCCGCGTCGAGCGCCTCCCCGGCGCGCAGCCGCTCCCACAGCTCCGCCGGGGAGGGAAAGTCGCCGATCTCGCGCTCGACGCCCGTGATGTAGTCGATCTCGATGATCTCGGCGCCGTTGGTCGCATAGGCGAACTTGAGGCCGAGGATCTCGGCGTAGTCGCGCGCCTGCTGAACGCCTTCGGCGGCATGCCGGTAGCGCGCCTTGGCCTCGACGACCGCGATCGGAAAATCAGCACGATAGCGAAGCAGGTAATCCGCCCGCTTCTGCCGCCCGCGTCGCGCCTTGCCTCCGACGAAGACGATTCGCCCGTCGGTGAACGTGCGCTGCTCGTTGATCGCATGCGGGTGATCGTCCCATCCGGCAGCCTGCAGCCGGGGAACGACGAAGCGGCGGCACGTATCGGCTTCGGTCGTCATCGAGGGTTCCGCACTGCTACTCCTAGAGGGCCTGTCAACTGGCCGACTTATGAATATCTCATAAGACAGCGTTGATCCACGCGCAATCCACGAGGTGTCCGCTCCCTGCATGATCGCGTGCGCGCCGCCCCGGCAGGCGTCGATCCCCCCTCACCCCCGCCCCGCCCGCCAGGGCTCCACATCCTCCGCCAGCCCCACCAGCGCGAGGCCGTAGGCCACCGACTGGAAGTGGTCGCCCTCGCCGATGCGGTCCGCGCCGAAGCGGGCCTCGAACAGGCGGCGCACGGCGGGGATCTGGGACGAGCCGCCGGTGAGGAAGACGGTGTCGATCTCCTCGGGGCCGAGCCCGCGCTCGGCGAGGAGCCGCGTCACGGTCGTGTCGATGCGCGCGAGGTCGTCGGCGATCCAGCCCTCGAATTCGGCGCGGGTCAGGGTGCGGTCGAGGGTGAGGGCGCCCAGCCGCAGCCGGAAGTCGGTCGCCTCCTCCCGCGAGAGCGCCACCTTCGCCCGCGACACCGCCTGATAGAGGGAAAAGCCGCGGTCGTTGCGCACGATGTCGAGGAAGGTCGCGATCTTCTCCGGCTCGAGCGCGGCGCGCCGGAGCTCCTCCAGCTCGGCGATCGTCTCGCGCGACTTGAGCAGCGCCAGCTGGTGCCACTTGGCGAAGTTGCCGTAATAATGCACCGGCATCGGCAGGATCTTGTCCATCGAGCGGTAGGACGAGCCCTTGCCGAGCGCCGGCGCGATCACCGCGTCGATGATGCGGTAGTCGAAGGCGTCGCCGGCGAGGCCGAGGCCCGCATGCCCGATCGGCGTCGCGCGCACGACGCCCGCCCGGCGCTCGAAGCGGATCAGCGAGAAGTCGCTGGTGCCGCCGCCGAAATCGCCGACGAGCACCGTCGCGTCGCGCTCCAGGCGCTGCGCGTACCAGAAGGCCGCGCCCACCGGCTCGTAGACGTAGGCCGGCGGCGCGAGCCCGGCCTGCCGGTAGCCGGCATCGTAGCGGCGCATGGCGAGCCCGTCGTCCGGCTGTGCGCCGACGAAGGCCACGGGCCGCCCGGCGATCACCCGGTCCGGCGCGGCGGGAAGCGCCTCGCCCGCGCTCTCCAGCGCGAGCCGCAGGAACTCGCCGAGCAGGTCCTCGAAGCGCCAGCGTCGCGTGAAGACGCGCGTGTCGTGGAAGATCCGGCTCGCGGCGTGGCTCTTGAAGGACTGGATCAGCCGCAGCTCGAAGGCGGTGGTCAGGAAGGCCTGGATCGCCGCGCCGGCGGCGTGCGGGACGACCGCCCCGCGCCCGGCGCCCGCGGTGACGTTCTCGAAGGCGAGGACGGAGCGGAACACGTCCGACAGCCCGTCCGGCTGCGCGAACGGCACGGCCCGAACCGGCTCCCCCGCACGGGCGAGGGCGATCACGGTGTTCGTCGTCCCGAAGTCGACGCCGATCGCGACGCGCCCCGTCATGGCCCGGCTCCGCCTGTCGTGTGCGAGGGAGGGCAGGGGTGTAGAGGCGCGACCGTGGCCATGCAAGGCGGAAACGTGGGTGGCGGGCCCCGAAAAGAAAAAAGCAAGGCTTTCGCCTTGCCTTGGAATTTCTCTCGTTTTCGAGATTTTGGCCGGTCTCTGACGAACCGCGTGCCCGGTGGCGTCCCGTGTGGCGTCGCCTCGGACTTTGTGCCTCGTTTCCTCCCAGACTTGGGCCGCACCCCTCGAACGCGTCGAAGACAGCGTGTCTTGGTGGAGGGGTTTGTAGCGCGTCGTTTCGCCGTTGTCACGTGTTTGTGCACGGTGTGCCCTTGCTTTTCGCATATGGGCATATACGCGGCATATTCGCGGGGAACCTTCGCCGTTTCCGGCGGGCGCGAAAATGCGCGCGCACGCCTTGTCTTTTCGCGGCGACGCGTATTGTGTGCGGGACGCGAGCGCACGACCGTCCGAGGCCGCGCCGCACGAGAGACCACGCCCGAGGACCACATGCGTCTGAGCCGCTATTTCCTGCCGACCCTGAAGGAGACGCCGCGCGAGGCGGAGATCGTCTCGCACCGCCTGATGCTGCGCGCCGGGCTGATCCGCCAGCAGTCGGCGGGCATCTTCTCCTGGCTGCCGCTCGGCAAACGCGTGCTCGACCGGGTGAGCGCCATCGTGCGCGAGGAGCAGAACCGGGCCGGCGCCGTCGAGATCCTGATGCCGACGATCCAGTCGGCAGACCTCTGGCGCGAGAGCGGGCGCTACGACGCCTACGGGGCGGAGATGCTGCGCATCAAGGACCGGCACGAGCGCGACATGCTGTTCGGGCCCACAAACGAGGAGATGGTCACCGACATCTTCCGGTCCTACGTGCGCTCCTACAAGAGCCTGCCGCTGAACCTCTACCACATCCAGTGGAAGTTCCGCGACGAGGTGCGCCCGCGCTTCGGCACCATGCGCTCGCGCGAGTTCCTGATGAAGGACGCCTATTCCTTCGACCTCGACGAGGCCGGCGCGCGCCACGCCTACAATCGCATGTTCGTCGCCTACCTGCGCACCTTCGACCGGCTCGGGCTGAAGTCGATCCCGATGCAGGCGGATACCGGCCCGATCGGCGGCAACCTCAGCCACGAGTTCATCATCCTCGCCGAGACCGGCGAGAGCGAGGTGTTCTGCCACAAGGACTATCTCGATTTCCCCATCCCGCCGGCGGACGTGGATTTCGAGAACGCGGCGGAACTGGAAGGCATCGTCGAGCGCTGGACCTCGCTCTACGCCTCCACCGACGAGAAGCACGACGAGGCCGCCTGGGCGCGGGTGCCCGCCGACCGGCAGGTGGCCGCGCGCGGCATCGAGGTGGGCCACATCTTCTATTTCGGCACCAAGTATTCCGAGCCGATGGGCGCCATGGTGACCGGCCCCGACGGCCGGGAGCACCCGGTCCACATGGGGTCCTACGGCGTCGGCCCCTCGCGCGTCGTCGCCGCGGCGATCGAGGCGGGGCACGACGAGGCCGGCATCGTCTGGCCGGACCCGATCGCGCCCTTCGACGTCGCGCTGCTCTCGCTCAAGACGGGCGATTCCGCCGTCGACGCGGCCTGCGAGGGCCTCTACCGCGATCTCGAGGCGGCGGGCCTCTCTGTGCTCTACGACGACCGCGACGAGCGTCCGGGCGCGAAGTTCGCCAACGCGGACCTGATCGGCCTGCCCTGGCAGGTGATCGTCGGGCCGAAGAGCCTCGCCGAGGGCAAGGTCGAGCTCAAGCGCCGCCGGACCGGCGACCGCGAGCTCCTCGCCATCGCCGACGTGATTCCCCGCCTGAGAGGCTGACGGAGACGACCGCATGGCGCAGGCGCGCGGGACGAAGCCCTTCTCCGCCTTCGAATGGATGCTGGCCGGGCGCTATCTGCGCACCCGCCGGCGCGAGGGCTTCGTCTCCGTCATCGCGGGGTTCTCGTTCATCGGCATCATGCTGGGCGTCGCGACGCTGATCATCGTGCTCTCGGTGATGAACGGCTTTCGCAACGAGCTCGTCTCGAAGATCGTCGGCATGAACGGCCACGTCTTCATCGCCCCGATCGACAGCCCGCTCACCGACTACGTCGACGTCGCCGAGACCGTGGAGGCGCTGCCCGGCGTGCGCCGCGCGGTGCCGACGATCGAGGGCCAGGCCTTCGCCTCCTCCACCGTGCAGGGCGGCGGCGTGCTGGTGCGCGGCGTGCGCGCGCAGGACCTCACCCGGCTCGACCAGATCGCCGGCAACATCGTGCGCGGCTCGCTCGAAGGCTTCGGCGAGGAGGAGGGCGTCGTCGTCGGCGCCCGGCTCGCGAGCCAGCTCGGGCTCCAGCCCGGCGACACGCTCACCCTGATCTCGCCGCGGGGGGCGGCGACGCCCTTCGGCACCGCGCCGCGGATCAAGGCCTATCCCGTGCTCGCCCTCTACGAGGTGGGCATGACGGAGTTCGACGCCGCCTTCGTCTACATGCCGCTCGCGGAGGCGCAGGCCTATTTCAACCGCGCCGGCGACGTGAGCGTGGTGGAGGTCTTCCTCGAGGACGCCGAGGCCGTGGCGGAGGCCCGCGCGGCCATCGAGGCGGCGGTGGAGCGGCCGATCTTCCTCAGCGACTGGACGCAGCGCAATTCGAGCTTCTTCTCGGCGCTGCGGGTCGAGCGCAACGTCATGTTCATCATCCTGACGCTGATCGTGCTCGTCGCCGCGCTCAACATCGTGTCCGGCTTGATCATGCTGGTGAAGGACAAGTCCTCCGACATCGCCATCCTGCGCACGATGGGCGCGACGCGGGGCGCGGTGATGCGGGTGTTCCTGATCACCGGCGCCTCGATCGGGATCGTCGGCACGCTGGCGGGCCTGGCCCTCGGCGTGGTGTTCACCCTCAACATCCAGGCGATCCAGGATCTCGTGGCGCGCATCACCAACCAGACGCTCTGGGACCCGACCGTGCGCTTCCTCTCCGAGATCCCCGCCGACATCGACTGGGCCGAGGTCGGCGCCGTGCTCGGCATGGCGATGGCGCTCTCGCTGATCGCCACGCTCTACCCGTCCTGGCGGGCGGCGCGGCTCGACCCCGTCGAAGCCCTGCGCTACGGATGAGCGGCATGGACGAGAGCGTCGACCCGATCGCCCCCCAGGACGCGGCCGCCCAGGACGCGACCGCCGAGATGCCGGCGCTCTGGCTCTCGCAGGTGGAGCGCTGGTACCCGCAGCGCGAGGGGCGGCTCGAGATCCTGAAGGGCGCCGATTTCGCGGTGTGGCCCGGCGAGATCGTGGCGCTGGTCGCGCCGTCGGGCACCGGCAAGTCGACGCTCCTCCACGTCGCGGGCCTGCTCGAGCGCCCGGACGGCGGCGAGGTCTATGTCGGCGGCGAGCCCACGGCGCACATGGACGATACGGGCCGCACCCGGCTGCGGCGCGAGGAGATCGGCTTCGTCTACCAGTTCCACCATCTCCTGCCCGAATTCTCGGCTCTGGAGAACGTGGTGATGCCGCAGATCATCCGCGGCCTCTCCAAGGCCGATGCGCGCGGGCGCGCGGGCGAGCTCCTCGCCTTTCTCGGCCTGGGCGACCGTCTCGACCATCGCCCGGCCGAGCTCTCCGGCGGCGAGCAGCAGCGCGTCGCCATCGCCCGGGCCGTGGCCAACGCGCCGCGTGTCCTCCTGGCGGACGAGCCCACCGGCAATCTCGACCCGCACACCTCGTCCCACGTCTTCCAGACGCTGGTCTCGCTGGTGCGCGCATCGGGCCTCGCCGCGGTGATCGCGACCCACAATCACGACCTCGCCCGGCGCATGGACCGCTGCGTCTCCATTCGCGAGGGCAGGGTGATCGAGCTCGCGGTTCCGGTCGCGGAATAATCCACATCTTAAATCTGGTGATTGCCGCCTGACGAACGGATCGAGTCACGGCGTGCGTTAACCTTGACAGAAGCGAGCACGAAAAGAGAACTTCCGTTCCGAACGAAGATGGAACAAACTAGAACGGTCTCGAAACGCGGCCGGCGATGGCACCGGCCGCACGACGCGGAGGACCGTCATGCACGCGATCGCAGCCCTCACCCGCCGCGCCCGGCGCCCGCTTCGCGCCACGATGGAGACCGCCATGGAGGTCGCCGCGCTCGCCGTCTTCGTGGCGATGGTGGCGGCGTGGGCGAGCGTCGGCATGGGGTGAGGGCCGGCTGCGCCGCGGCGCGGACCGCGATCGCGCCGCAGGGGAGGCGAGCCGACGTCAGCCGGCTCGGAAATCGCCCCGCCGCGCGAAAAAGCGGTTGCCAGCCCCGAACGCACTGGCTATATCCCCTCCACCAACACGGACGGCCCCCGTCCCGGAGCGCCCAGGTAGCTCAGTTGGTAGAGCATGCGACTGAAAATCGCAGTGTCGGTGGTTCGATTCCGCCCCTGGGCACCATCTCTTCAAGCCTTCGATCCGGTTCGCCCCGCTGACGCCGTTCCGCCTACACGCCGCGGCGCGCCGGCATCAGGCGCATGCGCCCGGCGCATACGAGCCTCCCGTCGCGGCCCGCGCCCCCGCGTCGCCCTTGCATCCGCGCGCCGCCGCGCGTAACCGAGGCCGGCGTGCTGCATTGCAGCAAAGGCTTCGCCCCGCACTCGTCCCCCGACCTGCCAGCCGTGCCCGCTCGCGCGCGTGGCCCGGAGATCGTCCGTCCCATGAAGTCCCTCTCCCTCGACCGCCTGCGCGCGGACCGGCTCGGCAATATCCGCGCCGACCTGCTGGCCGGGCTCGTCGTCGCCCTCGCGCTGATCCCCGAGGCCATCGCCTTCTCGATCATCGCCGGCGTCGATCCGAAGGTGGGCCTCTACGCCTCCTTCTCCATCGCCGTGATCACCGCGATCACCGGCGGGCGGCCCGGCATGATCTCGGCCGCCACGGCGGCGACGGCGGTCCTGATGGTGACGCTGGTGCGGGATCACGGCCTGCAATATCTCCTGGTCGCGACCGTGCTGGCCGGCCTCCTGCAGATCCTCGCGGGCTGGGGCGGCGTGCATCGCCTGATGCGCTTCGTCTCGCGCTCGGTGATGACGGGCTTCGTCAACGCGCTCGCCATCCTGATCTTCATGGCGCAGCTGCCGGAGCTGATCGGCGTGCCGTCGATGACCTACGTCCTCGTCGCCGCCGGCCTCGTCGTGCTCTACGGCTTCCCGCGCCTGACCACCGCGATCCCCGCGCCGCTCGTGTGCATCGTCGTCCTCACCGGCGTGGTGTGGGCCTTCGGCGTCGACGTGCGCACCGTCGGCGACATGGGCGAGCTGCCCTCGACCCTGCCGGTCTTCCTCCTGCCCGACGTGCCGTTCACCTTCGAGACGCTGATGATCGTCCTGCCGTACTCCGCGGCGGTGGCGGCGGTGGGCCTGCTCGAGTCGCTGATGACGGCGCAGATCGTCGACGACCTCACCGACACGCCGAGCGACAAGAGGCGCGAATGCGTGGCGCAGGGCCTCGCCAACACCGCCACCGGTTTCATGGGCGGCATGGCGGGCTGCGCCATGATCGGCCAGTCGGTGATCAACGTGAAGTCCGGCGGGCGCGGGCGGCTGTCCTCGTTCTCCGCCGGCGTCTTCCTGCTCGTGATGATCGTCGCGCTCAACGACGCCGTCGCCGGCATCCCGATGCCGGCGCTCGTCGCCATCATGATCATGGTGTCGGTGGGCACCTTCTCCTGGTCGTCGCTCGCGAACCTGCGCACGCATCCGCGCTCCTCGAGCGTGGTGATGCTCGCGACCGTCGCGGGTGTCGTCCTCACCCACAACCTCGCGATCGGCGTTCTGCTCGGCGTGCTCCTGTCGGGCATCTTCTTCGCCTGGAAGATCGCGCAGCTCTTCCGCGTCACCTCGCATCTCTCGCCCGACGGCGCGACCCGCACCTACGTCGTCGAGGGCCAGCTCTTCTTCGCCTCGGCCGAGACCTTCGCCGCCGCCTTCGATTATCGCGAGGTGCTCGAGCGCGTTGTGGTCGACGTCTCGCGGGCGCATATTTGGGACATCTCCAGCGTCTCGGCGCTGGACGCGGTGGTGCTCAAGTTCCGCCGCGAGGGCGCCGAGGTGGAGATCGTCGGCCTCAACGAGGCGAGCGAGACGATCGTCGACAAGCTGGCGATCCACGACAAGCCGGGCGCTCTCGAGAAGCTCCTGAGCCATTGAGGGGGAGGGACGCGTGAGCCATATCGTCGCCTGCATCGACGGCTCGGTCTATTCCGAGTCGGTCGCCGATCACGCCGCCTGGGCCGGCACCCGGCTGAACGCCAGCGTGGAGCTCCTCCAGGTGCTCGGCCGCCGGGAGCCGCCGCCGGCGGACCTGTCCGGCAGCCTGCGCGCCGACGCCTCCGCGCATCTGCTCGAGGAGCTCGCGGCCGTCGACGCCGAGCGGGCGAAGCTCGTGCAGAAGCGCGCGCGCCTGCTGATGGGCGAGGCCAAGGCCCGCGTCGAGGCGGGCGGCGTCGCCCAGGTCGGCGTCACCCTGCGCCAGGGCGACCTCCTCGACGCCGTCGCCGAGCGCGAGGGCAAGGCGAGCCTGATCGTCGTCGGCAAGCGCGGGGAGGGGGCGGACTTCGCCCGGATGCATCTCGGCTCGAACCTCGAGCGGCTCGTGCGCGCGGCGCGCCGGCCCGTCCTCGTCGCCTCGCGGGCGTTCAAGCCGATCCGGCGGGCGCTGATCGCCTACGACGGCGGGGCGGCGGCGCAGAAGGCGGTGGACCACATCGCCCGCTCGCCGCTGTTCTCGGACGTCGAGACGCATCTCGTCACCGTCGGAGCCGAGACGGAGGCCGCGCGCCGCGCCCTCGACGACGCCGCGGCGCGGCTCGCCGACGGCGGTCGCCGGACGCGGACGCATCTCGTGCCGGGCGCGCCCGACGAAGCGATCGCCGCGCTCGTGGCGGATCTCGGCGTCGATCTCCTGGTCATGGGCGCCTACGGGCACACGCGCGTGCGCAACCTCTTCATCGGCTCGACCACGACGGAGATGATCCGCTCCTGCCTGATCCCGGTGATGCTGTTCCGGTGACGCCGCCTCAGGCCACCATGGCCATGGCGAGGGCGAGTGCGTAGACGGCGGCGCAGGAGGCGAGGAAACCGGCCGCGGCGCGCTTGAAGCAGGGCGCCTCGTCCGGGTGGGGCATCTGCGCAGCGCGGGCGCGCGCGCGCGGCTGCACCTGCGGATGGGCCCGCGGGTGGCCCTGGGACGTCGTGGGGGCGCGGTGAACGCTGCGCATGGAAACCTCCGGTGATGTCGATGCGACCCGCCGACGCGGGTCCGGCGTGTGCCCTTCAACCCACCGGCCGCGTTTCGGTTCGAAGCGTGGCGGCGCGGCGGTGCCCGTGCGGGCGGCGCGACTGCGCCCATGGCGGAGGCGCCGACGATGGCGTATGCCCCCGACACCGGCGCGCGGCGCCGGATCTCGCGGGAGGAGGCGGCGATGGCGAACGGCGACGGGCGGGGGCTGAGGAAGGGCCTCACCAGCTACGGGGACGCGGAGTTCTCGCTCTTCCTGCGCAAGGCCTTCATCAAGGGGATGGGCTATTCCGACGACGCGCTCGAGCGCCCGATCGTCGGCATCGTCGACACGTTCAGCGGCTACAACGCCTGCCACGCCACCGTGCCGGATCTGGTCGAGGCGGTGAAGCGCGGGGTGATGCTGGAAGGCGCGCTGCCGGTGCCGTTCCCGACGATCTCGGTGCACGAATCCTTCGCCCACCCCACCTCGATGTTCCTGCGCAACCTGATGTCGATGGACACCGAGGAGATGATCCGCGCCCAGCCGATGGACGCGGTCGTTCTGATCGGCGGGTGCGACAAAACCGTTCCCGCGCAGCTGATGGGCGCGGCGAGCGCCGGCGTGCCGGCGATCCAGCTCGTGACCGGGCCGATGCTGACCGGGCGCCACCAGGGCCGCAAGGTCGGCGCCTGCACCGATTGCCGGGGCTTCTGGGCGCGCTACCGCGCGGGCGAGATCGACGCGGACGAGATCGCGGAGGTCAATTCGCAGCTCGTTCCGGGCGCGGGCACCTGCGGCGTGATGGGCACCGCCTCGACCATGGCGCTCGTCACCGAGGCGCTCGGCATGATGGCGCCCGGCGGCGCGACCCCGCCCGCCGTCTCCGCCGACCGTCGGCGCATCGCCGAGACCACCGGCGCGCTCGCCGTGCGCATGGCGCGCGAGGGGCTCGCGCCCGGCCGGATCATGACCCGCGAGGCCTTCGAGAACGCGCTCGTCGTGCTCCTCGCCACCGGCGGATCGACCAACGCCATCGTCCATCTCGCCGCGATCGCCGGGCGCATGGGCCTCACGCTCGACCTCGCCGCCTTCGACCGGATCGGGCGCTCCGTGCCGGTCCTCGTCGACCTGAAGCCGTCGGGCAAGCACTACATGGAGGATCTGCACGCCGCGGGCGGGCTCGTGACGATCCTGCGCGAGCTGAGGGATCACCTCCATCTCGACTGCCTGACCGTCACCGGCCGCACCCTGGGCGAGGAGATCGAGGCGGCGCCGAAGGGCTTTCCGCAGGACATCGTGGCGCCGATCACCGCCCCGCTCTACCCGGAAGGCGGCATCGCCGTCCTGCGCGGCAACCTCGCGCCGGGCGGCGCCATCGTGAAGCAGTCCGCCGCCTCGCCCGCCCTGATGCGCCACCGCGGCCGCGCGGTCGTGTTCTCCTCCCTCGCGGATCTCGCGCAACGCATCGACGACCCGGACCTCGACGTGGCGGAGGGCGACGTCCTCGTCCTGCAGAACGCCGGCCCGAAGGGCGCGCCCGGCATGCCCGAGGCGGGCTACATGCCCATCCCGCGCAAGCTCGCCGCCAGGGGCGTGAAGGACATGGTGCGCATATCCGACGCGCGCATGAGCGGGACGGCGTCGGGCACGATCGTGCTCCACGTCACGCCGGAATCGGCCGATGGCGGCCCGCTCGCGCTGGTGCGCACCGGCGACACGATCGCGCTCGACGTGCCCGCCCGCAGCCTGACCCTCGAGGTCCCCGAGGAGGCGCTCGCCGCCCGTCGGGGCGGCTTCGCACCGCCGGTCCACGACGGCGCCGATCGCGGCTACAAGAAGCTGTTTCTCGACACCGTCCAGCAGGCCGACCGAGGCTGCGACTTCGATTTCCTCGCGCCGCCGTCGACGGGGCGCGTTCCGCGGGGCGGGGAGGGCGGCTGAAGACCGGCCCTCAGCGATGGCGGAAGCGCACGCCGAGCTCCGTCGGGGTGCGGCGGACGACGACGCAGTCGCGGCGCATGGCCTCCATGCCGCGGATGAACAGGACGAACGCGTCGGGGATCGTGGACGCGTCGGCGCAGCGGATCCCTGCGCCACGCTGGGAGATGTTGAGGATCTCGGCCGGCACCCGAAGTCGCGTCGAGGGGTCGTAGATCACGCAGAGGATCTTGATCTTGCGGCGGACCTCGCGGCGCTTTTCCTCGTCGGTCCTGCGATCCTCGTCGAACCAGGTCACGAGTGCACTCTCCTTTGCGCGCGCGCAGGTGAGCACACCGGAGGCTAACCCATGTTTAACAAGGGGTATGTGTAGTTTTGCCGATCGGGATTGGCGATCTCCAGACGTTTTTGAAATATTAGCCGACTCATCTAAAAGGATCGGATGGGCGGGAAGGCGAAGAAGCGCGGCAAGGGCTCGGTTCAGTACGGCGCGCTCCCCTACGAGATCGCCGCGGACGGCGAGGTCCGCGTGCTGCTCGTCACCTCGCGGGAGACGCGGCGCTGGGTGATCCCGAAGGGATGGCCGATGAAAGGCAAGGCGCCGCACGAGGCGGCGGCGCAGGAGGCCTTCGAGGAGGCGGGCGTCCTCGGCGAGGCCGCGCCGGAGCCGATCGGGACCTACGTCTACTGGAAGCGGCGCAAGCGCACCTTCAAGCTCCTCACGGTTCGTGTCTTTCCGCTGCGCGTGCGCGCGCTGGCCGAGACCTGGCCCGAGGCGGGCGAGCGCCGGCGCGCCTGGGCGCCGCTGGCGCGCGCCGCCGACCTCGTCGACGAGCCGGGGCTGGTCTCGCTCCTCGACGGCTTCACCCCGCCGACACCGTAGACGCGCGGGCGCGCGTGGCTCTACTCTCGCGAAAACGGCAGGGGGCGAGGGCGACGTGCGGGTCGGCGGTACGAGGGCGATCGTTGCGGCGGGGGCGCTCGCGCTCCACCTCGCCGCATGGCCGGCCGCCGCTCAGGACAACAGCTGCCGCTACGCCGTCGACGGCGCCTGCGACGAGCCCGACATCGGCACCGGCGTCTGCGCCGCCGGCACCGACTCGTGGGATTGCCGCCGGGAGGGCGTGCTCTCCGCCGACGCCTGCCATTTCGCCAGGGACGGCACGTGCGACGAGCCGAGCATCGGCACGGCCGCGTGCCCGCGGCGCACGGACACGACCGATTGCGGCGGGCGCTGGAGCCCGGCCTTCTCGGGGCGCGACGACCGCGTCTTCGTCGATTCGACCCGCGCGCCCTGGAGCAGCATCGGCTGGATCGAGACGGCGAGCGGCCATTGCTCGGGCGTGCTGGTGGGCCCGCGCCTCGTGCTCACGGCGGCGCACTGCTTCTTCAAGGACGACGCCTCCAACGAACGCGAGGCCGCCAGCGTCTTCATCGCCGGCCGGGACGGTCCGAACGAGGTGGCGCGCAGCGCCGTCGTCCGGGAGATCCTGCCGCCGCGCTTCGACAACCGCCGTCATGCTCAGACCAGCGCGCTCGACGGCGAGGACTGGGCCTTCGTGGTGCTGGAGGAGCCGATCGGCGACGTCGCCGGCTTCATGCGCGTCGACCCGGCCACCCGCGAGGAGATGGACGCGCGCCTCGCCGCGGGTCTGCTCGCCGCCGTCACCCAGGCCGGCTACAGCGGCGACCACGCCACCAAGCTCACCGCGCACGAGGGCTGCGCCGTCACCGAGCTGTTCGACGACGGCACCTTCTTCCACGAATGCGATACGATCGACGGCGATTCCGGCTCGCCCTTCTTCGTCGCCGACGCCGAGGGCTTCGTCGTGCTCGGCGTGATGTCGGCCATCTATCCCAAGTCCGACGACGACGAGCTCGAGATGGGGGTCCTCTCCGAGCGTTTCTACAAGGCTTGGCTGCGGCTTTCCGAGGAGCTGCGCTGAGGCGCGGCGCGGGCTAGGCTCGTCGCGACGCGAGGCATGGGGAGAGGCGCGATGACGACGACGGAGCTGAAGGTGGGGCTCGCCGGCCTCGGCGGGGTGGGCGAGGCGGTGGCGAAGGCGCTCCTCGCCGGCGTGCCTGGCCTCTCGCTCACCGCGATCGCCGTGCGCGACGAGGCGCGGGCCCGCGGGGTGCTGCCCGGATACGCGGGCGCCTTCGCCAGCCCCGCGACGCTCGCCGAGACCTGCGACGTCGTCGTCGAGGGCCTGCCGCCGGCGCTCTTCCGCGAGGTCGCCGTGCCGACGCTCGAGGCGGGGCGCATCTTCATGCCGCTCAGCGTCGGGCAGCTCCTGACCAACTGGGACCTCGTCGCCCTCGCCGCCGATCGGGGCGGGCGCATCCTCGTGCCGACGGGCGCGCTGCTGGGGCTCGACGCCGTGCGCGCCGCGGCGGAGGGCGAGATCCGCTCGGTCTCCATGGTCACCCGCAAGCCGCCCGCCGGGCTCGCGGGCGCGCCCTACGTGGTCGAGAACGGCATCGCGCTGGAGGGCCTGCAGGAGCCGTTGAAGATCTTCTCGGGCACGGTGCGCGAGGGCGTGCCGGGCTTTCCCGCGAACCTCAACGTCGCCGCCGCGCTCAGCCTCGCGGGTATCGGGCCGGACCGGACCTCGCTCGAGGTCTGGGCCGACCCGACGGTGACGCGCAACACGCACACGATCTCGGTGGACGCCGACAGCGCGCGCTTCACCATGACGATCGAGAACGTGCCGACGCAGACGAACCCGCGCACCGGCCGGATCACGGCGCTCTCCACCATCGCCGCCCTGCGCGGGCTCGTCTCGCCCCTGAAGATCGGGACCTGAGGCGCGGGCGTCGCTCAGCCGGCGAGCGCCGAGGGCTCCGTCGCGGCCTCCGGCGTCTTGCCGAAGACGACGACGGCGAAGACGAGAACCGCGGCGAAGGCGAGGAGCGAGCTCACCGCGACCAGCATCTCCATGGCGGCGTAGCCCTGGAGCATCAGGTAGAGCGCGGGGATCATCACCACGACGGCCGCGGCGTAGACCCAGAAGTGCACCTGCGCCAGCCGCGCGCGGGCCTTCGCCGGGTTCAGCGCGTAGTAGACGCCGAAGATCGCGCTGGACGCCCAGCCGAGCAGGTTGGCGTGCGCGTGCGCGCCGGTGACGTCGTGCAGGCCCGAGATCGACATCTGCAGGCCCATGGCGATGCCCACGATCAGGAACACGACGGCGAGCTTGAAGAAGTTGTCGGCGACGGTCGGCATCTGATCCTCCCCCTCGTTTTGAAGCGGCGTTTCGCCGCAGGGGCAGGTTAGTTCGGACCGTGCGGTGATGGAAGAAATTCACGGCTGGAAACGGAGAAATCAGGGCGCGCCGCGCCCCGCTGCGCGTGGCGTCGCCGCCTCGGAAATCGTGAGCTGCGCGAAGGGCGGTCGGCGGCGGCGGCGCCCGTCCGTTCCGCGCGATCGCCCGTCGCCACGGGGCGGCTCGGCGCGTTATCCCTGCGAAGAAACGCGACACCTCGGAGGAGACCGACCATGCCCCATCCCGTCCTCACCGAAGGCGCGACCGCGCTCGTCACCGGCGGCGCCGCCGGCATCGGCCTCGCCGCGGCGACCCGGTTCGCCGAGGCGGGCATGAACGTCTGCATCGCCGATCTCGGCGCCGCGCGCCTCGCCGGGGCGGCCGAGACCCTCGCCGCCGCGTCGCCGAAGGGCGCGGATGCGGTGCTCGCGCGGGAATGCGACGTCTCGCGGCTCGATGATTTCGTGGCGCTCGAGGCCGAGGTCGCGCAGCGCTTCGGCGGCGTCGACGTCCTGATGAACAACGCGGGCGTCCAGCCCGGCAGCGCGCTCTACGGCCCGCGCGAGGCCTGGGAGCGCATCCTCGCGGTGAACCTTTGGGGCGTGATCAACGGCGTGCAGGCGATCGTGCCGAAGATGAAGACGCGCGGCCGGCCGGGGCTCGTGATCAATACCGGCTCGAAGCAGGGCATCACCACGCCGCCCGGCGACCCGGCCTACAACGTCTCAAAGGCCGGCGTGAAGGCGCTCACCGAGGCGCTCGCCCACGAGCTGCGGCAGGATCCCGCCTGCGCGATCACGGCGCATCTCCTCATCCCCGGCTTCGTCTTCACCGGGCTGACCGCGCGCGGCCGCACCGAGAAGCCCGCCGGCGCCTGGACGCCGGAGCAGACCGTGGACTTCATGCTGGAGCGGCTCGAGGCCGGAGACTTCTACGTCCTGTGCCCCGACAACGAGGTCACCCGCCCCCTCGACGAGAAGCGCATCCTCTGGGCCGCGGGCGACATCGTCGAGAACCGGCCGGCCTTGTCGCGCTGGCATCGGACTGGGGGGAGGCGTTCAAGGCGTATGTGGAAAAGGGGTAAGCCGGATCGCCTCGCGCGATGAAGCGCATGGCGGCGCTCCCCTCTCCCTCGCGGCTGGCCGATGCATATATCTTCGGGACCAGGGTGTGCAGGAGCGACGCGTCTTTCCTTCCCTGTAGGGGAAGGAAAAGGGCCGGTGCGCTCGCCGAGCCGTTCCGAGGCCACGTTCCGGCCCTCGACGGCGCGGGACGACGTGTAGATCGACTTGCCCTCGTGGAGAGCGGAGGCCGCCGGCGGCCCTCATCGCCCGGCCGCGGAACGCCGTCGCGTCGCCTCCGCACACCCAGGCTCGGGCCAGTGCGGGCACGCCCTCCCTTGCATCGCAGCATCATTCCCACTATGTGCGAGCGGACATTCCCGCCCATCGCGAGCGTCATCACGCGGTCATGGTCGCGCCGGCAAACAGGCGCGCCCGGAGGGGCGGCCCCTTTGCGGAAGAGACCATGCAGCTGCGCAACATCGCGATCATCGCCCACGTCGACCACGGCAAGACGACCCTCGTCGACAAGCTCCTCTCGCAGTCGGGGGCGTTTCGCGAGAACCAGCGCGTCGCCGAGCGCGTGATGGATTCCAACGACCTCGAGAAGGAGCGCGGGATCACCATCCTCGCCAAGGCGACCTCGGTCGTCTGGAAGGACGTGCGCATCAACATCGTCGACACGCCCGGCCACGCCGATTTCGGCGGCGAGGTCGAGCGCATCCTCTCCATGGTGGACGGCGCGATCGTGCTCGTCGACGCCGCCGAGGGGCCGATGCCGCAGACGAAGTTCGTGGTCTCGAAGGCGCTGAAGATCGGGCTCAAGCCCATCGTCGCCATCAACAAGATCGACCGGCCGGACGCGCGTCACGTCGAGGTGATCAACGAGGTCTTCGACCTCTTCGCCGCGCTGGACGCCACCGACGAGCAGCTCGACTTCCCGATCCTCTACGGCTCGGGCCGCGACGGCTGGATGGCGGCCGCCCCCGAGGGTCCGCAGGACCAGGGCCTCGCCCCGCTCTTCGACCTCGTGCTCGACCACGTGCCGCCGGCCGAGGTCGATCCCGGCCCGTTCCGCATGCTCGGCACGCTGCTCGAGGCGAACCCCTTCCTGGGGCGCATCGTCACGGGGCGCATCGCGTCCGGCACCGTCAAGCCGAACCAGACGATCAAGGTCCTCGACCGCAAGGGGAACGTGGTCGAGCAGGGCCGCGTCTCGAAGATCCTCGCCTTCCGCGGCATCGAGCGCCAGCCGATCGATCTGGGCGAGGCGGGCGACATCGTCTCCATCGCCGGCCTGTCCAAGGGCTCGGTGGCCGACACGTTCTGCGATCTCTCCGTCGAGACGCCGATCCAGGCCCAGCCGATCGATCCGCCGACCGTGACGATGTCCTTCATCGTCAACGACTCGCCGCTCGCCGGCACCGAGGGCGACAAGGTCACGAGCCGCATGATCCGCGACCGCCTGATGAAGGAGGCCGAGGGCAACGTCACGCTCAAGATCGAGGAGAGCGCCGACAAGGATTCGTTCTACGTCTCCGGCCGCGGCGAGCTCCAGCTCGCCATCCTGATCGAAACCATGCGCCGCGAGGGCTTCGAGCTCGCCGTCTCGCGCCCGCGCGTGGTGTTCAAGAAGGACGAGGAGACGGGCGACACGCTGGAGCCCGTCGAGGAGGTCGTCATCGACGTCGACGAGGAGCATTCCGGAATCGTCGTCCAGAAGATGTCCGAGCGCAAGGGCGACATGGTCGAGATGAAGCCGTCGGGCGGCGGGCGCCTGCGCCTCGTCTTCCACGCGCCGACGCGCGGCCTGATCGGCTACCAGTCGGAGCTGCTCACCGACACCCGCGGCACCGCGATCATGAACCGCCTGTTCAAGGCCTACGAGCCCTACAAGGGCGAGATGGCCGGGCGCACCAACGGCGTCCTGATCTCGAACGAGATGGGCGAGGCCGTGGCCTACGCCATGTGGAACCTGGAGGATCGCGGCCCGATGGTGATCGAGCCCGGCGCCAGGGTCTACCAGGGCATGATCATCGGCATCCACACCCGCGACAACGACCTCGAGGTCAACGTCCTCAAGGGCAAGAAGCTCTCGAACGTGCGCTCCACCGGCAAGGACGAGGCGGTGCGCCTCACGCCGCCGGTGCGCATGACCCTCGAGCGCTCCCTCGCCTGGATCCAGGACGACGAGCTCGTCGAGGTGACGCCGAAGTCGATCCGCCTGCGCAAGGCGATCCTCGACCCGAACGACCGCAAGCGCGCGGAGAAGCAGAAGGAAGCGCTGGCGGGGTGAGGCTTCCTCCTTTCGCCCGATAGCGTTGAACGAAAAAACCCCCGCTCCCGAAGGAGCGGGGGTTCGTCTTTCCCGAACGGGCGGGGTCGCTCGATCAGCGGAACAGCGAGAGGATGTTCTGGCTGTTCGAGTTGGCGATCGAGAGCGCCTGGATGCCCAGCTGCTGCTGCACCTGGAGCGCCTGGAGGCGGGTCGACTCCGCGTTCATGTCGGCGTCCACCAGCTGGCCCACGCCGCGATCGATCGAGTCCTTGAGGCCCTTCACGAAGTCCTGCTGGAGCCCGATGCGGTTCTTGATCGCGCCGAGGTTGGTGGCCGCGTCCGTGATGTCGGACAGGGCCGCGTCGACCAGGCCCACGAGCTGCTGCATGTCCGCCGCCGTGTTGGCGTCGGCGGCGGCGGCGTTGACGTTGACCGTCATGACGCTGACGCCGGTGACCGACGCGCCCGCGAGGGCGTAGGTGCCGGAGCGATCCTCGTCGAGGATGCCCGTGTCGGCGCCGGAGTCGATCAGCAGGGTGTTCGTGATCTGGACCGTCGTGGTCTCCAGGCTCACCGCGCCCGTGGCCGTGCGGGTGAACGAGCTCACGACCTCGCGGTTCGCGGCCGCGGCCGCGTCGGTGGAGTCGAAGGCGAGCCAGTTCTCGCCGTTGAACACCGAGGAGTTCGAGATCGTGGTCAGCTGGTTCTGGAGCTCGGCGATCTCGCTCTGGATCTTGCCGCGATCCACGCCCGGCTGCGCCGCGGCGGTGACCTTGGCCTTGATCTCGGAGACGATGTCGACCGTGGAGTTCAGCGCGGTGTACATGACGTCCACGGTGGCGGCGCCGAGGCCGAGGGCGTCCTGAACGGCGCTGAGCGCCTTGTTGTCCGAGCGCATCGTGGTCGCGATGGACCAGTACGCCGCGTTGTCGGCAGCGGTGGAGACCCGCTGGCCGGTGGAGATGCGGTTCTGCGTGACCTCCATCTTCTTGTTGGTGGCGGTCAGCGTCTGCAGCGCCGTCATCGCGGCGGAGTTGGTCAGAAGGCTCGACATGGTCATGTCCCTTTCATGATGAGAAGTGCAGGGACATCCCGGGCTTTCACCGGGATGACGGAGCGGCGTCATGCCTCGGAGCGCTCGGGTTCGGCTCCGTCCGTCATGGCTGCGAGAGTGGGCGGGCGAGCTTGCGCGGGGCTTGCGGGGCGTTTCGGTGCGAAGTCTCACCCCTCCGGCGCGACGTCGACGCTCACCGTGAGGCTCTGGCCGCCGCTGGAGACGACGACGCCGTCGACCGGCGAGACGTCGGCGTAGTCGCGGCCGAAGGCGAGCACGATGTGGTCGGGGCCGACGAGGAGGGCGTTGGTCGGGTCGAAGCCGATCCAGCCGAGATCCGCGCCGCACCAGACGTCGACCCAGGCGTGGGTCGCGTCCGCGCCGACGAGCCGCTCCTCGCCCTCGGGCGGGATCGTGCGCAGGTAGCCCGAGACGTAGCGGGCGGGGAGCCCGAGCCCCCGCAGGCCGGCGATCATCACGTGGGCGAAATCCTGGCAGACCCCGGCGCGGGCGCGGAAGGCATCGAGCGTCGGCGTGGCGACGTCGGTCTCGCCCGGGGCGTAGGAGAAGCCGTCGCGGATGCGCGCCATGAGCGCCGCCGCGCCGGCGAAGACCCCGCCGTCCTCGGGGAGGCACGCGGCGGCCCACTCCGTGATCTCGTCGGCGATCGGCACCGCCTGGCTCGGGAACAGGCCGTGCACCGGCGCGTCCGCCCCGCGCGCGCGGCTCCCGGCGGCGGCGGCGCGCACCGCCGCGACCGGCGGATCGTCCGCAGGCGCCGCGGGAACGGCGCGGGTGACGTGGACGCGCGCCGTCGCCTCGATGACGAGCGCGCGATGGGGCGCGTCGATGGCGGCGTGGGTGAGGGTCGCGCCGAAGAAGCAGGTCTCCTCGGAGAGCCGGGCCTCCGGCGCGATCCGCACCCGCGAGGCGAGGCGCTCCTGGCCCGGCGCCGTCCTGGGCGTGAGCCGCAGGACGCAGCGGGCCGTGGCGACGGGGGCCTCGTAGGCGTAGGTCGTGACGTGGCGGATGCGGTAGATCACGACAGGCCCGTGAGCTTCTCGGGCCGCTCGGCTGCGGCGCCGTGGGGGAAGTAGCGCGTGCCGATCGCGTCGGCGAGCGCGAGCAGGTCCTGCTCGAAGCCCGCGATGGCGGCGGCGTCGAGGCTCTCCGCCTCCGCCGTCGCGAGCGCGCTCGCCAGCGCGCGAGCCCGGCGCTGCGGCGGCTCCGGCAGGCCGTCCTCGCGCAGGACGGGCAGCGCGTCGACGTGCTCGCGCAGGCGCTCGACCTGGAAGGCGAGGGAGCGCGGGTTCGACGGGTCGAGCAGCGCGAGGTCGCGCACCGGCGCGAGGGCGGGGCCGATCAGGTAGCGGGTGCGGTAGGTGATCTGACAGTCGACGAGGTCGAGCAGGGCGTCGAGATCGGCGCTCGTCGCGTCCGCGCCGGCGAGCGCCCCGGCGAAGCGGCAGGTGGCGATGGCGCGCTCGATCCGCCGGCCCATGTCGAGCATGCGCCAGCCGTCGGAGCGGGTCATGTTCTCGTGGCTGAGCCCCGCGATCGCGGCGAAGGCGGTGAGCAGGGCCTGCGCCCGGTCGAGGGCGTCGGCGCGGGGCGAGGCGTCCTCGCCCGCGGCGGGGCGCGCGACGTCGCCGAGTTCCGCGACGAGGCGGGAGGCCTCCGGCGCGAGCCGGTCGCGCAGATGCGCCGCCGCGCGCCGGGCGAAGGCGATGGAGGCCGCGACCGAGGCCGACGCGCCGAGGCCGTCGAGGGCGGCGCGGGCGATGTCCGCCTCGACGACGCCGTCCTCCGGCTCCTCCACCGCGCCGAGCGCCAGGACCAGCGCCTCCAGCCGCGTCTGCGTCGCCGCGCCGGGCCCGCCGCCGCGCCCGTCGAGCCGCGCGCCGGCCAGGGCCGCGACGAGCCGCGCCGTCGCCTCCGCGCGCTCGAGATAGCGGCCGAGCCAGAACAGGTCGTCCGCCGCGCGGCTCGGCAGGTGGCCGAAGAGCCGGCGCACCCGCGGCTCGGGGACGAGCGAGACCGGCGCCACCGGGCGGTCGGCGAGCACCCAGACGTCGGCGGAGAGCGTGCCCTCGCCCATGGAGATCGCCCGCGCGTCCGGGCGCTCGGCGATGCGGGCGAAGCCGCCTGGCATCACCGTCCAGCCGTCCGGCGTCGCGGCGGCGTAGACGCGCAGCACGAAGGGCCGCGGCTCGAGGCGTCCGCCCCGCCAGACCGGCGTCGTCGACAGCCGCACCACGTCCTGCGCGACGACGTCGACGCCACGGGCCGCGATCCGCGCCGCGAGCGCCGCGCGGGCGTCGGCGTCGAGCTCCGCGCCGAGGCGCAGCGGCGCGCCGGTGAAGGCGTCGCCGACGGCGAGCTCGTCGATGCGCGCGAGCGCCTCCGCGCGCGCCCTCGGCTCGCCGCACCACCAGGTCGCGATGTTGGGCAGCGCCAGCTCCTCGTCGAGGAGCCGCCGGCATTGCGCGGCCATGAAGCCCATCAGCGCCCGGCTCTCGACGGCGCCCGAGCCCGGCATGTTCGCCATGGCGACGCCGCCGGCGCGCAGGGCCGCGACGAGGCCCGGCACGCCGAGCCGCGAGGCGGCGGAGAGCGCGAGCGGATCGCAATAATCGCCGTCGACGCGCCGCCAGAGCACGTCGATGCGCTTGAGGCCCGAGATCGTGCGCACGTAGACCGACCCGTCCCGCGCCACGAGATCGTCGCCCTCGACCAGCGGGAGGCCGAGATAGCGCGCGAGCGTCGCCTGCTCGAAATAGGTCTCCGAGAACGGCCCGGGCGTGAGCAGCCCGATGCGCGGCTGGGCGCGCGCGGCCGAGGCCGCGAGCCCGTCGCGGAAGGCGGAGAAGAACGGCGCGAGGCGCTCCACCCGCAACCGCTCCATCAGGGCCGGGTAGACCCGCGAGAGCACGATGCGGTTCTCGAGCGCGTAGCCCGCGCCGGAGGGCGCCTGGGTGCGGTCGGAGAGCACCCACCAGCGCCCGTCCGGCCCGCGGCCGAGATCGACGGCGTAGAGCGAGAGATGTCGCCCGCCGGGCGGGGCGATGCCGGCGAGGGGGCGCAGGTAGTTCGGGCTGCCCACGATCGCCGCCGGCGGCGGCGCGCCCTCTTCGGCGCCGTCGCCCTCGTAGATCTCGGCGAGGAGCGCCTCCATCAGCCGCGCGCGCTGCTCGACCCCGGCGGCGAGCGCGGCCCATTCGGAGGCGGCGATCACGATCGGCAGATGCGCCACCGGCCAGGGCCGGTCCGCCGCCTCGCCGTGGACGCGGTAGGAGATCCCCGCCTCGCGCACGTGCCGCTCGGCCGAGCCGAAGCCGCGGGCGAGGTCCGTCGGGCTCATCGGCCCGAGCGCGGCGGCGAGGCGTTCCCAGGCGGGGCGGGGACGTCCGTCCGGCCCGATCAGCTCGTCGGCGGCCCCGGGCAGCGGCGCGTAGCCCTCCGTCCAGCGGCTCAGGCCGTGGAGAAGCTCGCGCGCCTCCGCCTGGGTGAGCGCCGTCACGACGGGGGCCTGCGCAGGTCGAGGGTCATCGGGAACTCGGAGGGCGGCTCCTCCGGCGGCGGCATGACGCGGCCCGGCGTATGGCCGTGATCCTGGAAGCGCGCGAGGCGGCGCGCCTCGGCCTCGTAGGAATTGACCGGCATGGTCTCGTAATTGCGCCCGCCGGGATGGGCGACGTGGTAGACGCAGCCGCCGAGCGAGCGGCGGTTCCAGGTGTCGATCACGTCGAAGGTGAGCGGGGCGTGGACCGGGATGTTCGGATGCAGCCCCGAGGGCGGCTGCCAAGCCTTGTAGCGCACGCCGGCCACCGCCTCCCCGGCGCGGCCGGTGGAGGTCATCGGCAGGCGCCGGCCGTTGCAGGCGATGGCGTGTCGGCCCGGCACGATGCCCGTCGCGCGCACCTCGAGCCGCTCGACGGAACTGTCGACGTAGCGCACCGTGCCGCCGATCGCGCCCTCCTCGCCCATGACGTGCCAGGGCTCCAGCGCCTGGCGCAACTCGAGCGCGACGCCGCCGTGCTCGACCCGGCCGTAGAGCGGG
Source organism: Salinarimonas sp. (assembly GCF_040111675.1). Taxonomy (NCBI): domain Bacteria; kingdom Pseudomonadati; phylum Pseudomonadota; class Alphaproteobacteria; order Hyphomicrobiales; family Salinarimonadaceae; genus Salinarimonas; species Salinarimonas sp. The sequence continues at coordinate 1,046,576 of NZ_CP157794.1, forward strand.
AAGCGGAACTCCCACTGCGCCTGGAACCAGCTCTCCTCGAAGGCATAGCCCGCCTCCCGAAGGTCGGCGAGGACGGAGCGGAAGTCCGCCTTGACCATGTGCGGGAGCATGAAGCGGTCGTGCAGGCTCGTGCCCCACCGCACCAGCCGCCCGCCCTGCGGCTCGCGCCAGAGCCAGGCCACGATGGCGCGCAGGAGAAGCGCTTGAGCGAGCGACATCCGCCCGTCCGGCGGCATCTCGAAGCCGCGGAACTCGACGAGGCCGAGCCGGCCCGTCGGGCCGTCGGGCGAATAGAGCTTGTCGATGCAGATCTCGGCCCGGTGTGTGTTGCCGCTGACGTCGACGAGGAGGTTGCGGAACAGCCGGTCGACGAGCCAGGGCGGGATGTGCCCCACCTCCGGGTCCGGCACCTGCGCGAGCGCGATCTCGAGCTCGTAGAGCGCGTCGTCGCGGGCTTCGTCCATGCGCGGGGCCTGCGACGTCGGGCCGATGAACAGGCCGGAGAACAGGTAGGACAGCGAGGGGTGGCGCTGCCAGTAGAGGACGAGGCTCTTCAGGAGGTCCGGCCGGCGCAGGAAGGGCGAATCCGGCGGGCTGGCGCCGCCGAGCACCACGTGGTTGCCGCCGCCGGTGCCGGTGTGGCGGCCGTCGACCATGAACTTCTCGGCGGTGAGCCGCGCGAGCCGGGCCTCCTCGTACACGCCCGTGGTGATCGCCACCGCCTCCTCCCAGGAGGCCGCCGGCTGGACGTTCACCTCGATGACGCCCGGATCGGGCGTGACCTTGATCACCTCGACGCGCGGGTCGTAGGGCGGCGTGTAGCCTTCGATCCGCACGGGCAGGCCGGTCTCGCGCGCGGTGGCCTCCACCGCGGCGAGGAGCTCGAGATAGTCCTCGACCTGCTCCACCGGCGGCATGAAGACGTGGGTGATCCCGTCGCGCACCTCGACCGACAGGGCCGTGCGCACCGCCTCGCCCGTCGCGTTCTGCGGGGCGACGGCCTGGCTCCTGGCCGCGGGATCGCGCCCGGGCCGGGGATAGGACGGCAGCGCGCCGCGCGGCTCCAGCGGATCGCGCGGGTGGATGTGGGGGTAGTGCTCGGGCTCGATGAAGGGCAGCGAGGCGAGCGGCAGCCGCAGGCCCACCGGCGAATCGCCTGGAATGAGGAAGAGCTTGCCGCGGCGCGTGCGCCAGAGCTCCGAACGCCAGCGTCGCGATCCGTCGGCCGCGTTCCAGCGCTGGATCGGCAGCACGAAGCCCGCGGGCTCGGTCAGGCCGCGCTCGAACACGCGCATCATCCGCGCGCGCTCCTCGGGGTCCTTCAGGGCCGGGTTCGAGGGGTCGACGCCCTCCGGCAGCTCGGCCTCCTTCATCAGCCAATGCGCCGGGTCCTCGTAGGCCGGCTGGGCGTAGCCGCCGGGGAGCCGCATGCGCTCGGCCAGCCCCTCGATGAAGGCCTTCGCCGCAGCAGGCGGCGCCTTCGGCTGCGTGCCGTCCTCCGTGGCGATGAGGTCGACGTCGCGCCAGATCGGCTCGCCGTCGCGGCGCCAGTAGAGGCCGAAGGCCCAGCGCGGCAGGCTCTCGCCGGGATACCATTTGCCCTGCCCGTAATGCAGGAAGCCGCCCGGCGCGAAGCGCGTCCGCAGCCGGCGGATCAGCGTGTCGGCGCGGCCTTTCTTCGTCGGGCCGACCGCGTCGATGTTCCATTCCGCCCCGTCGGGGTCGTCGATCGACACGAAGGTCGGCTCGCCGCCCACGGTGAGGCGCACGTCCTGCGCCACGAGATCCTGGTCCACCCGGCGCCCCAGCGCGTCGAGCGCCGCCCAGGCCGCCTCGTCGAAGGGCCGCGTCACCCGCGGCGCCTCGAGGATGCGCGTCACGTGCATCTCGAAGCCGAACTCGGTGTTGGCCGGGTCGGTGGCGCCGGTGATCGGCGCGGCGGAGCGGTAGTGCGGCGTCGCGCAGAGCGGGATGTGGCCCTCGCCGCAGAACAGGCCGGACGTCGCGTCCATGCCGATCCAGCCGGCGCCGGGGATGTAGACCTCGGCCCAGGCGTGGAGGTCGGTGAAGTCGTGGTCCGTCCCCATCGGCCCCTCGATCGGGTCGATGTCGGCCTTCAGCTGGACGAGGTAGCCGGAGACGAAGCGTGCCGCGAAGCCGAGCCGGCGCAGGACCGCAACGAGCAGCCAGGCCGAATCGCGGCAGGAGCCGGAGCCGAGCGTGAGCGTCTCCTCCGGCGTCTGCACGCCGGGCTCCATGCGCACGATGTAGCGCACCGCCTCCCGGATGCTGGCGTTGAGCCCGACGAGGAAGGTGACCGTGTTCTGGGGCGCGAGATCGAGCTCCGTCAGGAAGCGCTCCAGCCGCGCCCCGCCGGCCTCGGGCTCGAGATAGGGCTTCAGCTCGGTGGCGAGCTCCGGCGCGTAGGCGAAGGGGAAGGTCTCGGCAGAGGGCTCGACGAAGAAGTCGAACGGGTTGAACACCGCCATGTCTGCGGTGAGGTCGACCTCGATCTTCAATTCGCGCGCCTTCTCGGGAAAGACGAGGCGGGCGAGCCAGTTGCCGTGCGGGTCCTGCTGCCAGTTGATGAAATGATTGGCGGGCTGCACCTTCAGCGCGTAGCTCGGCACGCGCGTGCGCGCATGCGGCGCCGGCCGCAGCCGGATCACCTGCGGGCCGATGCCGATGGGCCGGTCGTACTTGTAGTGCGTGACGTGGTGCAGGGCGACGAGGATGGACACGGGCGCGCGCTTTCCGGCTCGATCTCGGGTCGCACGGTCAAGCAAGATCCGTGCGCGCGCAAGGCCACGCGCGACACGGCCGGCGGGAAAAGCCGGAATGTCCACGGGAATGGGTACGTCACCGGTTGGTGCGGATCGACGTGTCCCGGCGGAGGTCCCTCACTCCCCCACGATCGCCCCCCGCGCCGCCGCGGCGAGCGCGGCGCGGCTGGCCGGGCGGGTGTAGAACATGTGGCCGCCGGGATAGGTCTCCTCCGCGACCCGTGCGGCGAGCGCCGCCGGCAGCTGGCGCAGCAGCAGCGTCGAGGCGAAATAGGGCGTGACGAGATCGGTCAGGCCGTGGGCGACGACGACGCGCAGGCTCTCGTCGAGCGCCATCGCCGTCGCCAGCTCGGAGAGGCTCTCGGGCGCGGAGCGGGCGGAGCCGTAGTCCCAGGCGCCGGAGACGCCGGAATTCAGCAGCACGTATGGCCGCTCCGGCGTCCAGCCGAGCTTGTCGGCGTAGAGCGTCAGCGCCGCGGCGGTGAGCGGCGCGGTCAGCGCGTCGAGAACCGGATCGCGGTAGCGCGGGAAGGCGCGGGCCGGGGCGGGATCGGGCGTGGTGACGCCCGTGTCGTAGAGGCTCGCGACGCGGCCCTCCGCGCGATAGAGCTCGCGGGCGAGAAGGCGTGCGTCGAGCCGCCCGGCCTGCCGGCGCACGAGATCGGCGGGCAGGCCGGTGAGCGCCGCGATGCGCGAGACCACCCGCTCGACGGCGGCCGCGTCGGAGAGGCCGGCGAGCAGGTCGGCGACGTAGTCGTCCGTGGCGTAGGCCTCGACCTCGGCGAGGTCCGCGCGGGAGGTCTCGCCCGCCTTGTCGAGGGCGGCGGCGGCGAGCGAGGGGAGGAGCGCGACCTGCCCCATGAAATTCGTCTGGCCGGCGCCGAGCCAGGCGAAATCGAGCACCGGCGAGACCAGGATCAGCGCCGAGAGCGCCATGCCGCGCTCGCTCGTCAATTCGTCGGCGAGGAGCGGCATGCGAAAGCCGCCGTAGCTCTCGCCCACCGCCGCCTTGGGCGAGGCCGTGCGGCCGTTCTCCACCGACCAGCGGAAGACGAAGTCGGCGAGCGCGGCGATGTCGCCGGAGACCGACAGGTAGCGATCGCGGCTGCGGTCGGTGGGCGCGACGAGGCGTGAGAAGCCGGTCCCGACCGGGTCGACGAAGACGAGATCGGTGAAGGCGAGCCAGGTGTCGGGGTTCTCGACCAGGGACGGCGTCGCCGAGGGGACGATGGTCTCCTCGCCGAAGGAGAGCACCCACGGTCCCAGCGCGCCGAGATGCAGATAGGCCGAGGCGGCGCCGGGTCCGCCGTTGACCACGAAGGTCACCGGCCGGGAGGCCGCGTCCGCCTCCTCCAGCACGTAGGAGACATAGGCGATGTCCGCCTCCTCCTCGCCGCCCCCGCTCTTCAGCGTCAGAACGCCGGCGGTGGCGTCGAAGGCGAGGGTCTCGCCGTCCAGCGCGATCTCGTGGCGGGTGGTGACGGGCTCGGGCAGGCGCATCCCGTCGGCGGAGAGGGGGCGATCCGTGGCGGGCGGGGCGGCTGCGGGGCGTTCGGCGGCTTCGGTGTGGGCGGTCTCGGCGGGAAGGTCCTCGACCGGCGCGGCCTCCCCGTGCGGCGCCTCGCCCTGGGCGAGGGCGGGGAGGGGGAGGGCGAGGGCGAGGAGGAGAGCGAGGAGGCGAGGGAAGGTCACGGGAAAAGCGTCTCCGGCGGGCGAGGTCGGGGCGGAGATAACGCGTGAGGATGGCGAGAGGAGGCGCGCGCCCCTCACGATCCGGCGAGCGCGACCGCTCAGGCGCTGAGCCGAAGAGCGGCGGGAGCGGGACGCGCCGGCTCCGGGGCCTCGGCCGCGAGCGCGGCGGGGAAGGCGCCGGCCGGCATCGGGCGGGCGAACAGGTAGCCCTGGCCCTCGCGCACGCCGATGGCGAGGAGCGCCGCCGCCTGCTCGGGGCGCTCGATCCCCTCCGCGACGAGGGTCATCTCGAAATCGCGCGCGACCTGGACCAGCATCTCGACGAGGGAGCGGGTGCGGTGATCGGCGTCGATCCGGTCGACGAAGAGCTTGTCGACCTTGAGAATCGTCGCGCCGAGCCCCTGGATCGTGGCGAGCCCGTTGTGGCCGGTCCCCGCGTCGTCGATCGCGACCCCGATGCCGACCGCCCGCAGCGCCGCGACGGTGGCGCGGGCGGCCTCGGGCGAGGCGATCTCCCGCCGCTCGGTGATCTCGACGACGAGGCTCGAAGGCGGCACGCCGGCGGCCTCCAGCATGGCGGCGAGCCGCTGCGGGAAGCCGTCGGCGACGAACTGGTCCGGAGCCGCGTTGATCGTCGCCTTGAGGTCGGGCCGGGCGCGCAGGATCGGGCCGAGGCTCTCGCCGACCCCGTGCAGCAGCGTCTCGAGCAGCCGGTCGGAACGCCCGGACGACTCGACGAGCGGGATGAAGCGCGCGGGCGGGATCACCGTCCCGTCGCGCTCCACCCAGCGCGCCAGGATCTCGAAGCCGACGATGCGGTGGGTCCCGAGCGCGACGATCGGCTGCACGAACGGGATGATGGCGCCGCGGGCGAAGGCCGCGTCCAGCGCGTCGACCTCGCTGCGGGGCGGCGCCATCGCTCGCGCCAGCAGGAAGCCGAACAGGGCGGCGAACAGGAGCCCGGCGATCGTGAAGAGCGGCCGGCTCTCCCGGTTCCAGGCGGCGAGGGCCGCGGGCGCGACCGCGACGTCGACGAAGAGCGGATAGCGCGCCGACCGCGCGTCGAACCGGGCGAGGGCGTCCGCGCCGATCCCGGCTCCCTCCGCCTCCCAGCCCATGGGCGCGTAGCGCGCCACCTCGCGGCCCGGCGCGACCGACAGGGTGATCGCCGCATGCTCCCGCAGAGGCCCGGGCAGCATGTCGAACAGGAGCGCGTCGGTGGTCATCACGGCCACGAGCTCGGAGCCGCCGAGGTTCCAGGCGACGCCGAGGCCGCGCCAATCCGGGTCGACGATTCGGGCGAGCGCGATGTTGCGGTTGCGCCCCGGATGGCGCACGCCCTCGCGGACGCGCGCGCGATCGACCAGGGCGGCCTCGCCGAAGCCGGAGCAGTGCGCGTCCGGCGCGATCACGTGCACGTCCTTGAGGCTGCCGACCGAGAAGGCGGCGCGCCGGATCGCGGTGAGGCTCGCGCCGTCGCAGCGCGTCAGGCCCGCCGCCATCAGCTCGCCCAGCTGGATCACCGCGAGATCGACCGCGACCTCGGTGCGCGTGACGACCTGCGCCACGATCTCCTCGAGCTGGCGCTCGTTCGCCGCCCGCACGAAGCTCGCGTGGGCGAAGTGGAACGCGCCCGCCGCCCCGGCGAACCCGAGGACCATGACCAGCCCGAACAGCAAGCGACGCCGCATCGTGGGCTCTCCCAGGAGACGCGATGAGCGCAGCCTACGCCGAGGCCGTTAAGGGCGCGTATCGCGGCCGGAAGCGCGCTCGCGCGCTGCGTCTTCAGGCGGCGAGCGCCTTGGCTTCGTTCAGGTCGCGCACGAAGTCGGCGTAGCCCTTCGCCTTGGCGTCGGCGTCGGGCAGGCGCAGCAGGTAGGAGGGGTGGACCGTGACGTAGCCCGGGAGCGCGTGCTCCGCGTCCGCGAAGCGGGCGGGGCCGCGGGACTTCATCAGGGGCATGGCCTTGCCCGTCAGCGCGGTCAGCGCCGTGCCGCCGAGCGCGATCACGAGATGCGGGCGCACCAGCTCGAGCTCCTCCATCAGCCACCAGCGATAATGCTTGATCTCGCCGAGCGAGGGCTTCTGGTGGATGCGCCGCTTGCCGCGCTCCACGAACTTGAAGTGCTTGACCGCATTCGTCACGTAGCAGGCGTCCCGGTCGATGCCGACCTCGCCCAGCGCCTTCGCCAGCATCTTGCCCGCCGGCCCGACGAAGGGGCGCCCCTCCAGATCCTCGATGTCGCCGGGCTGCTCGCCGACGAAGGCGAAGACCGGCTCCATCGGCCCCTCGCCGATCACGGCCTTGGGGGAATAGCCCTCGGGCGGGACGTAGGCGCGGATCATGCGCGCCAGCTCGTCGAGCGAGCGCGGCTTCTCGCGGGCGTGGAGCGCCTCGAGGGCGGCGCGGGGCTCGCGCTTCGCGGGCATGGTGGGCTCCCTGTCCATCATGGTCCCAACGCGCGAGGCCGCGCCTCGGACGAGATCGGGAATGATCTTGGCCTCGGGCAGGTTCTTCCAGTATTTCTTCGGCATCTCCGCGCGCATCGCGGTGGGGTTGAGCCGCGCGGGGTTGAAGATCGCGCCGTAATAGTCCCGCCAGCCCTCCTCGAAGCCGTCCTGCGCCGGCGCGTCCTCCGGCCGGCCCGGCGGACCGTAGGCGAGCTGCTCGCGATCCCAGTGGATCGAGCCGTCGGGCGTGTGGATCGACCAGATCATCGCGCCGAAGCGGTCGCGGAAGAAGGGGCCGACCGCGCGCAGGATGTGGTGGTCGGGCTCGAACCAGGCGGCGAAGCGCTCCGGCTCGGCGCCCTCGACCTTCCGGAAGCGCACGAAGGCGTGCATCTTGTGGATGTCGCGGCCGATGTTGCGGCGCATGACGTGAAGCCGATGCATCAGCGGGTCGGCGACGATCTCCGGCAGCCGCCGCTCGCCGTGGAGCACGCGCCAGATCAGCCGGTAGAGCAGCGCCCAGCGCTCCGGATCGCGGTGCATCGCGACGTCCCTGACGATGGGCGGCACGCTCTTCGGCAGGGAGAGCGGGGGCGCGTCGGCGAGATCGGCCTCGGGAATGAGGCTCGTCCCGCCCTCCTCGAACACCACCGCGTCCGGCGGTACGCCCTCCGCCACGAGCGCGCGGGCGGCGCGTCGGAAGCCGTCGAGATCGGCGCCGGGCTGGAGCGTGACGCGGCGCATCAGAACAGGGTCAGCTGCTCGGGTTTCGGCTGCACGAGGCGCGCGCGCAGGTCGAGGCGGTCGAGGAGCGCGCCCGGGGTGTGGTCGGCGGTGACGAGGAAGGCGCGCGCCCGTTTCACCGAGCCGGAGAGGCGGGCGACGTCGTCGAGGGTGAGCCGCCGATGGCGGCGCCCGGCGAGGATCTTGTCCACCGCCTTGGCGCCGAGCCCCGGCACGCGCAGCAGCGTCTCGCGATCGGCGCGGTTGACGTCGACGGGGAAGCGCTCGCGGTGCTTCAACGCCCAGGCGAGCTTCGGGTCGATCTCGAGATCGAGCATGCCGGCGGTCGCGCCGGCCGCGATCTCGTCGACGGAAAAGCCGTAGAAGCGAAGCAGCCAGTCCGCCTGGTAGAGCCGGTTCTCGCGCTGCAGGGGAGGGGGCTTGAGCGGCAGCAGCCGGCTCGAATCCGGGATCGGCGAGAAGGCGGAATAGTAGACGCGGCGCAGCCTGTAGCCGGTGTAGAGCTCGGTCGATGTGCGCAGCACGTCGGCGTCGGTGGCGGCGTCCGCGCCGACGATCATCTGCGTCGACTGGCCGGCGGGGGAGAAGCGCGGGGCGGAGCGCATCGTCTTCCGCTCGGCCTTGGCCTCCGCGATGCGCTCGTGCATTCGGCCCATGGCCCCGCGGATGGTGGCGTCGTCCTTCTCCGGCGCGAGCGCCTTCAGCGAATCGCGCTGCGGCAGCTCGATGTTGATCGACAGCCGGTCGGCGTAGAGCCCGGCCTCCTCGATCAGGAAGGGGCTCGCCTCGGGAATGGTCTTGAGGTGGATGTATCCGCGAAAGCCGTGCGCCTCCCGTAGCGTCTTCGCCACGCGGATGAGCTGTTCCATCGTATAGTCGGCGTTCTTGACGATGCCGGAGGAGAGGAACAGCCCTTCGATGTAATTGCGCTTGTAGAAGTTCAGCGTCAGGTCGACGATTTCCTGCACGGAGAATCGCGCCCGCTCGATGTTCGAGGAGCGGCGGTTGACGCAGTAGACGCAGTCGTAGAGGCAGAAGTTCGTCAGCAGGATCTTGAGCAGCGAGACGCAGCGCCCGTCCGGCGTGTAGGCGTGGCAGATGCCGCTGCCGCCCGTCGAGCCGAGCCCGTCCGTGCGGGACGTGCGCCTGGGCGCGCTCGAGGAGGCGCAGGACGCGTCGTACTTGGCCGCGTCGGCGAGGACGCGCAGCTTGCGGGCGAGGGCGGGCTCCATGGGGCGAGACTATCGCGGTTCGCGTTTCGTTCAAGCGCGCGGGATGTCGCGGGGGCGGGAAAACCCCTCTCCCATCCGGGCTACTCGATTCACGCATCGTCCCGCGCCGCTGGTCGTGATCTGCGAGCGGCGCGAGCCGCTCGTCCTTCTCCCTCATGGAGAAGGTGCCCCCGAAGGGGGCGGATGTGGGTCGCGATGCAGCGCGAGACGTCTCGGGACGAGATCGACGTTCCCGGTTCGAGCGGCATCGAGGTCGCGGCAGTTCTGCACGACCCACACCCCCGGCCCCTCGCCACAAGGGCGAGTGGAGACCGTCGGCGCTCTACGCTTCAGGTCGCGACCGTCTGGCGGAACGCCTTCGCCGAGCGAGACGTGTGCATCAGCTAGCCCGGACGGGAGAGGGGAGGCGACCTCACAACGGCTTCAGCCCCGCCTCGATCTCGGCGCGGCGGCCTTCCAGGAAGGGCGGCAGGGCGAGGCGCTCGCCCAGCGTCTCGGCGGGCTCGTCGACGGCGAAGCCGGGGCCGTCGGTGGCGAGCTCGAAGAGGATGCCGTTCGGCTCGCGGAAATAGAGGCTCTTGAAGTAGTAGCGGTCCACCGGCCCGCTGGAGGGCACGCGCAGCTGGCGCAGGCGCTCGGCCCAGGCGGCATAGTCGGCGTCCGGGATGCGGAAGGCGACGTGGTGGACGCCGCCGGCGCCCGGCCGCGCCGGCTCGAGCCCGTGCTCGACGGCGACGTGCAGCTCCGCCGCCGGGCCGCCGGGGCCCATCTCGAAGACGTGCGTCGTCGAGCCGGGGCGGCCCGGCGTCTGGTAGGCGCGCGCCTCGCGCATGCCCATCAGCTGGGTGAGCACGATGGCGGTGGGGCGCAGCTCCGGAACGGACATGGTGATCGGCCCGAGCCCGCGGATCTGATGCTCGGCCGGCACGGGGCTGCGCTCCCAGGGATGCGCCTCGCCCGCGCCGCCGTCGTCGACGAAGGTCAGCCGCTGGCCCTCCGGGTCCTCCGCGTCGAGGACGAGACGGCCGTCGCGGCGCTCGATCCCGCGATGCGTCGCGCCGTGGTCGGACAGGCGCGCCTCCCAATAGCCGAGCGCCGCCTCGCCCGCGACGCGCAGGCCGGTGCGGCTGATGGCATGCGTGCCGCGCCGCTCGGGCATCGCCGGCCAGTCGAAGAAGGTGATGTCCGAGCCGGGCGAGGCTTCGCCGTCGGCGTAGAAGAGGTGGTAGGCCGAGACGTCGTCCTGGTTGACGGTCTTCTTCACGAGCCTGAGGCCCAGCACCTGCGTGTAGAAGGCGTGATTGCCGGGCGCGTCGGCGGTGACGGCGGTGAGGTGGTGGATGCCGGTGAGCTGCATCGGGATCTCCTGGGCGGCGTCGGGACCGCGGCTGGACGTTTGCGCCAATATAGCGCAGCAATCGGCTGGTGTTTCTTGCGAGCGTGCAAGATCGCGTCGCGCGCGGCGCCCCGGCGGCGCTCCGGCGGCGCTCCGGCGTCGACCCGGCTCCGGATGCACGCGCACGCTGCGCATCGTTGACCCGATCTTCCCCAACGCTAAGCTGGCGGCTGCAACCCGCAGCGGCGCTCACAGAGCCGTCGCGTCACGGAACCAGGGAGAGTGGGGAATGTGCGACGTTTGCGTGATGAACGCGGTAAGGGAGCGCATGCTCAGCCGCCGCGACCTGTTCCGCCGCGCGGCCGGCGGCGCGGCCGCCGTCGCGGCGGTCTCGACCGGCGCCGCGACGCTCGCCCCGGCGCCCGCCCGGGCCGCAGCCGGCGGCGGCCCGGTTGACCTCACCCACGAGCTGCACGAGGCCTTTCCGACGTTCTTCGGCGAGCAGCAGTTCTTCGTCGAGACCCTGTTCGACTACGCGCAGCACAAGTTCAACCTCAACATGCTGCGCGTGAACGAGCATACCGGCACCCATGTCGACGCGCCGCTGCACTTCTCGGCCGACGGCCAGAGCGTGGCCGAGGTGCCGGTGGAGAACCTCGTCGCTCCCCTCGCGGTGATCGACATCCGCGCCAAGGCCGCGGAGGACCCGGACGCGCAGGTGACGCCCGACGACGTCGCCGCCTGGATCGCCCGCAACGGGCCGCTCCCGGAGCGCTGCTGCGTCGCCATGCTGTCGGGCTGGGGCGCGCACGTCAACGAGGCCGGGTTCCGCAACGCCGACGCCGAGGGCGTGATGCACTTCCCGGGCTTCCACCTGGAGGCGGCGCGAATGCTGCTCGAGGAGAGCACGGCCGTGGGCATCGCGGTGGACACGCTCTCGCTCGATCACGGCCCCTCGCCGGATTTCGCGACGCATTACGCCTGGCTGCCCGAGAACCGGTGGGGCCTCGAATGTGTCGCCAACCTCGAGGCGCTGCCCGAGGCCGGCGCGACGATCGTCGTCGGCGCCCCGAAGCATCGCGGCGGCTCGGGCGGGCCGGCGCGCGTGCTCGCGCTCGTGTGAGCGCGACGGGCGCCGCACCCGCGGCGCCCGATCCGGCGTCCGCCGCCGGGTTCAGCGCTCCGCCGAGAAATGGCGCTTGAGGTAGGAGAGGATCAGCGCCTTCGTCTCCGCGTCCATCTCCGGCATGCCCTGATCCTCCACCATCCAGGTCCAGGTGTAGTCCCAGCGCTCGTCGGTGAGGCGCTGCGAGGTCACGGTCGCCATCGAATGGCAGGCCGAGCAGAGATAGAAGGTCTCCTCAGCCCCGGCGGTGTCCGGGATGCCGCCGAGCTCGGGATTGGTGGGCACGTCGCTCTCGGCGGGCGCCGCGGCGCTCGGCGCGCCGGGAGCGGCGCCGCCGGGGAGCATCGGGTTGAAGCCGGGCGCGCCGCCGCGGGGCGCCATCGGGTCGTAGCCCTGCGCCAGGGCGGCGGCGGGCAGCGCCAGGGGGACGGCGAGGGCGGCGGCGAGGGCGGCGCCTCGGGCGAGGCGGGAGAGAACCTGCGACAGGGACATCGTCGAGAGCCGAACCGTTCTGAACTCGGGAAAGACGAAAGACCGGACGCCGGCCCGAAGGCGTGGCGTCCGGCAAGGCGCTCGGGAGGGCGCTGCCCCGCCGTCCTCAGACGGCGAAGAGGGCGATGCGGTGGATCATGTTGTTGCCGTAGCCGCGCGGGTTCCACCCGGGGACCACGGGCGGCTGCATGTTGCCGTCCTTGTCGGTGGCGCGCGCCCAGACCTCGTAGTACCCGGCCTGCGGCGGGGTGACGTTCGCGGTCCAGCGCTGCCAGGCGAAGGGGTTCGGCGGCGCCATCAGCTCGGCCTCCTGCCAGGTCTGGCCGAAGTCGAGGGAGACGTGCATGGCCGCGACGTCGCCCTTGCCCGACCAGGCGTGGCCGCGCACCTCGGCGGGCCGGCCGGCCGGGACCTCGACGCCGGTCTGCGGGAAGGTGACGAGCGACTTCACCGGCATGTCGAGCATGACCACCATGTCGCTCTCGGGCACCTCGGTGCCGGGCGCGACCGGGTAGGCCGGCATGCGGTAGGAATAGCCCGTCATCTTCGAGCCGTCGTGCTCGCGGTCGCGCACCCAGATGCGGGTGAGGTACTTCTGCGAGGCCGAGCCCGGATAGCCCGGGACGACGAGGCGCAGCGGGAAGCCGTGCAGCGCCGGGATTGGCTGGCCGTTCATGGCCCAGGCGATCAGGTTCTCGGGCCCCATCGCCTTCTCGATCGGCACGCCGCGGGAGATCACCTCCTTCGACGGGTCGCCGGAGAGATGCACGTCGTTGCCGTAATGGCCGGTATAGACCGCCGTCGACTTCACCCCGGCGCGCTCGAGCACGTCCTTGAGGCGCACGCCGGTCCATTCCGGGCAGCCGATCGCGCCGGTGGTCCACTGGTTTCCGGAGGCGCCGGGCTGGAAGAAGGCGCGCCCGTTGCCGCCGCATTCGAGCCAGAGCGGCGCGGTGACGGTCTCGAAGTCGTTCTGCAGGTCGGCGATGGTCAGCGTCAGCGGATTGTCCACCTCGCCGTCGATCGTCAGCGTCCAGCCGTCGGCGGACATGTCCATGGCGTGCTGCGGCACGAGGCCGTTGTTGCGCACGAACAGACGCTCGTAGGGCGTGACGTCGTCGTCCAGGAGATGCGCGGGGGTCTCCGCGTTGACCGGACGGTCGTTGAGCAGCGTCAGGCCGTTCTTCTCGCCCATCAGGCCGGCGCCCGTGTCCTGGGCCAGCGCCACCGGGACGAGGCCGGGGGGCATGTTGCGCTCGAAGGGAATCGAGGTGCCGAGCAGCGCGCCCATGGCGGTGAGGCCGGCGCCCTTGAGAAAGCCGCGGCGGCCGGGTTCGGCCTGTCCGTCCTCGGACGGCGTCGGCTGGGCAGGAATATCGTCGTTGAGCATGGCCGTGTTCCTCCGTCTCAGGGTTGCGTCCCGACCGATCTTCCGTCGGCCTTCGTACAGGAAGGCTACCGAGGTGGAACTACGCATGCAAGACGAGGAATTCGAAGGATCGATCTTGGCGCGAATCGCAGTTTATCTCAGGTTGCTGCGAAGCCGGCAATGCGTCGTGCCGCCGCGCTGCGCCCGCACGGGTTAGATCCCCCAGCGCTCGAAAGCCGGCGCGACCGCCGATCGCACCCCGGCGATCGCCCACATGACGAGGGCGAGCAGGAACGAGACGCCGATCAATCCGGCGAGCTGAAAGACCAGGATGGCGGGGGCGGCTCTGCCGACCGGGGCGTCCGGGGGAAGGCCGAGCGGGGGAGCGAGCGTCGCGACGAAGGCGCCGGCCAGGTCGTCCATGCGTGCGTAGTTCGCGAAGACGCTCGCGAAGACGACGAGCACGGAGACCAGGCAGAAGCTCCAGAAACCCGGATTGCGTCCGATCTTGCGCGTGACGCGCGACACCAGGAAGACGAGGAGCGGACCCAGGATCGCGACGGTCATCGCGCCGGCCAGAGTGTGCGTGATGTAGTGCTCGCCGAGCGGCGAGAGGGTGATCAGGCCCTCCTGGGCGAGTCCGTACAGCTCCGTCAGCAGCGCGTTGACCACGTATTGCGCGAGCCGGAGGGCGAGGAAGAGAAAGCCGGCGAGGCCGAGCAGCTGCAGGACGGCTATTCCGGTCCGCTGGGGCGCCGCTGCGGCGGTCGCTGGCGAGACCCGGGTCAGGTTCATCGCCGCCCCGGCGAGCACGATCGGATAGACGCCGAAGACGAACGCCTCCCAAAGGCCGCGGATGGTGTTCTCCCACTCTCCTGCGCCCGGGATGACCAGTCCGATCACGATCGCATGCGCGGCGGCGACGGCGCCGCCCATCGCCACCAGCCGGGCGACCGGGCCTCCGACGGCCCTTACCGCCACCGTCGCGATGATCATCGGATAGAGGCAGAAAACGATGCCTTCCCACGCGCCGCGAACGCGCGCTTCCGCGGTCCCCGTCAGCGCGGGCAGCACGAGCGCGATCGCGAGACCGTGGACGAGCGCAATCACGAGGCCCACGAACACGAGAATCAGTGGCATATCGGCATCCCGAGACGATCAAGGGATGCTACGACTCAAGCGTGTTCAGTCAACTACCTCAGGGCGAATAGTCGCGCGCGATCACCCGTGTCCGAGCCGCACGTCGGAGAGCACGAGCCCGCTCTTCGGCAGGGCGGGTATCTCCCGGAGGTCCACCGAGAGATCCTGCTCGGGGACCGTCCACTCGGCCTCGCGGGCGAGGACGGCCGTCATCGATTCCATGACGGCGACGGTCAGCCATTCGCCGGCGCAGCGATGGCCGGAGAACGGGTCGCCGCCGCCCTGGGGGACGAGGTCGTAGGCGTTCGGCATGCGCCCGCGGAAGCGGGCCGGGTCGAAGCGGTCGGCGTCGCGCCACAGCCGCGGGTCGCGGTCGGTGCCGTAGAGGTCCAGCACGACGAGCTCGCCTTCCTCGAAATCGCGCCCGCGCCAGGCGAAGGGCGTGCGCACCCGCCCGGCGATCACGGGGAAGAAGGGCGCCGTGCGCCGCACCTCCTCGACGAACCGGGTGAGAAAGCCCTCCTCGTGCCCGCGAATGGCGGCGCGGGACTGCGGGTTCTCGACGAGGGCGAGGGCGGCGAAGGTCTCGAAACGGGCGATGGCGACGATCGGACGGATCAGGTTGAGGAGCTCCACCGCGATCACCGCCTCGTCGAGCGGCGCGCCGTCGGGACCGCGCCAGGACACGAAGGCGGCGGCCGGGCTGCCTTCGGGCAGCGCGACGCGCCCCTCCCGCGCGTCCCGGGCGAGGGAGGATAGCATCTCCTCCGAATGGTGGCGGCGCAGTCGCGCGATCCAGTTCGCCGGGCCGACCGAGCCCGCCTCGTCGATCATCGCACCGGCTTCCTCGACGAGGCCCTGCTCGTCGGCCTCGGAGACGGGAACGCCGACCCAGTCGCAGGCGGCGCGGCAGAGCACGTCGCGCAGAACCCCGTGCAGCGGCGCGCCGGTGGGATAATCGGCGAGGCGCGCCCGCAGGCGCGAGGCGGCGGCGTCGGCGATGGCGTCGAGCCGCTCGGGCGTCATGAAGGACATGAACAGGGCCTTGCGCGCGCGGTGCTCCTCTCCGTCGAGGGTGGCGACGGAGCCCTGGTCCTGCAGCAGCTTGAGCGCGAAGGACGGCAGCGCGTCGCGCCGGGTGAAGCGGCCCGGCTCGTAGAACATCCGCGCCGCCTCCTCCCCGAAGCAGAACACGGTGCGGCGCCCCATCAGCCGCGCCTCGAAGGCGTCCGAGCCGTAATGCGCGCAGCGCTCGCGCACGAAATCGTAGCCGTCGGCGAGGAAGCCCAGCGTGAGGTCCGGAATCCGGGCCTGAGGGATCGTGGTGGTGTCGAGCGTGGTGGCGTCTGGCGTCGGCATGGCGCGGCCTCGTGCTGCTCCGGCCGAGGCGAACGTCCGGGCGGGCGCGGCGGTTCGCGTCAGCCCTCCAGCCGGCCCGCGATCCTGAGCGCCGCCTTCCCCTTCGAGCGGCGCGAGAGCGTCATCGGCGGCACTTCCCGGGCGTGCCGCACGTGGGTGCCGCCGCAGGGGATCGCGATTTCGCCGTAGCGCCAGGTGAAGACGTCGTCGCAGGCGGGATCGGACTCCATGGCGATGGCGAGCGCCCGGGCGGCGAGGCCGTTGGCGCGGGCCTCGACGGCGGCGAGGCGCTCCGGCGGCAGCGTGTTGGCGATGTCGAAGCGGAAGCCCTCCGCGTCGATGACGCAGCCGCGGGTGGCGATGCGCTCGCCCACGGTCCCGGCGAGGACCGTATCGAGCGCGTGGAACAGGAAATGCGCGGCCGTGTGGTGCCGGCGCACGGCCGCGCGGTGCTCCGCGTCGAGCGCGAGGGCGACCTCCTGCCCGATCTCGAGCGCCGCCGGCTCCGCCAGCCGGTGCACGATCGCCGTGCCGGTGTTGACGAAGATCGCGTCGAGCCCGGGCCGCTCGATCCGCACCGGGCGCCCGCCTTCCTTGCGCACGTCGACCACCGGCACGCCGGCGAGCGTCCCGCGGTCGGCCACCTGCCCGCCGCTCTCGGCGTAGAAGATCGTCCGGTCGAGCACGACGAGGTCGCAGGCGACGTGGATTACGCGGGCGCGGGCCTCCGCCAGCCCGGCGTCCACGTGGAACAGCTTCTCGGTCGGCGGCAGGGTCAGGCCTGGCAGGAGCATGGTGCGGCGGGGCGCGTTCGACGTGCGGCTGGCGGGGCCCGAAGGCATGAGCACGGAGAGGGTGCAACCGGAAGAGGTGAGTGTCAAGAACAAAGCGCCGCACGCAAAACAGCTTCAGGGCAACCTCACAGACTGAGACTCGATGTCCGCCGCGCTCAGCGGCGTGCTCGCCGGCGCGGTGGGCGCGCTCGCGATCGTGCAGGAGAGCTTCTGGCTCCTCGCGGCGGCGCACGCGCTGCTCGGGCTCTTCCTCGCCAGCGTCAACCTGTTCCGCTTCGCCGCGCTCGATCTCGTCCCGGGCGACAAGCGCCCCTCGGCCGTGTCGCTCGTCCTGTTCGGCGGCGTCTTCGCCGCCCTGCTCGGTTCCTTCCTCGCCCGCGCGGCGCCGGTCCTGATCGGCGCCTCGCTGTTCGCGGCGAGCGCATCGGCGTCTACCGCTTCCTGGGCCTCGGGGTCGCGCTTCAGGCGGCGGCCGGAGCGGTGGCGCTCCTGGGGGACGGCTTCTGGCCTTTCACCGCGTCGCTGATCCTGCTCGGGCTCGCCTGGAACGCGCTCTATGTCGGGGGCAGCCATCTCGTCGGGGCGAGCGTTCCGGGGCGCGGCCGCTTCCGGGCGCAGGGCGCCAACGAGTTCTTCGTCGCGCTGGCGGCGACGGCGGGCGCGCTTCTGGCGGGCGCGGGTCTCGCGCTCGTCGGCTGGGGCGCGCTGAACCTCCTCGCGATCGCCGCCGCGGCCGCCCTCGGCGTCGCCGTGATCGCGGTGGCGCGCGGGGCGGCCGCCGGCGGAGGGGGGAGTCAGGAGCCGGCGACGAGCGCCAGCGTCCGCCCGTCCGCCCGGCCTTCGTAGAACGCGTCGAGACCGCGCCGGAACAGGGCCCGGTCGGCGGCGTCCTGCGCCGCCGCGCGGAAGAGGGTGAGGCAGGAGGCGAGCTTCAGGGCGTCGGGGCTGCCGAGGATCGCGTGGATGTCGGGGCCGCCGGAGGCATCGGCATGCGCGAGGAGCAGCGAGACGCATTCGCGCAGCCGCGGGCCGAGAACCGGGTGGTCGAGATAGGCCCGCGCCTCGGCGGCGCCCGAGATCCCGTAGCGCTTCGCCGTGGGGCTGCGGCCGAGCGCCTCGAGCTGCGGGAACACGAACCACATCCAGTGCGTCCGCTTGGCGCCCGCCGCGAGCTCGGCGCGCACGGTCCCGATCACCGGGTCCTGCGCGGCGACGAAGCGCGCGAGGTCGAAGGGATCGTCGTGCGGCATCTCGCTCCTCCCTGTCTCGGGCGCGACGGGCGGTCGCTCGAACGGCCGAGCCCCCGGCGCGTTCGCCTTGCCGAGACACGATACAGGACGGAGGCATCCGATGAAGCTCGATCTCGAGGGCAAGCTCGCCCTGGTCACGGGCGGCGATTCCGGCATCGGCCGGGAGACCGCGCGGTTCCTGCTCGACGAGGGCGCGGCGGTCGCGCTCAGCGACATCACCGGAGACGCGCTCGCCGACGCGGCGGAGGGGCTCTCCGCCCATGGCCGGTGCATGCCCTTCACCGCCGACCTGTCGAAGGCGGACGGGGTGACGCGCCTGAAGGGCGAGATCGAGGCTGCCATGGGCGCGCCCGACATCGTCGTCCATTGCGCCGGCGAGACCGGGCCCACGGGCGACTTCCTCGAGATCGACGACGCCGGCTGGGAGGAGGTGATCGCGGTCGACCTGATGAGCGCGGTGCGCGTGGCGCGCGCCTTCATTCCCGGCATGCGCGAGAAGGGCTGGGGGCGGCTCGTGCTGATCGCCTCCGAGAACGCGGTCCAGCCCTATCCCGAGGAGACGCCCTACAACGTCGCCAAGGCTGGGATCATCACTTTGGGCAAGAGCCTGTCCAAGGCCTACGGCGAGGACGGCGTCCTGGTGAACGTGGTCTCCCCGGCCTTCGTGGCGACGCCGATGACCGACAAGATGATGGAGAAGCGCGCCGCCGAGGAGGGCGTCGACAAGGAGGCCGCCATCGAGGGCTTCCTCGCCGAGAAGCGCCCGGGCATCGAGGTCGGCCGCCGCGGCCGCCCGGAGGAGGTCGCCGCCGTGATCGCCTTCCTCTGCTCGCAGCGCGCGAGCTTCGTCGTCGGGGCCAACTGGCGGGTCGACGGGGGCTCGGTCATGAGCGTGTGAGGTTCGAGCAAGCCTCTCTCCCGGATGGGCTAGGGAGCTAGAACTTGCGCTCGACGAAGCGCTCCTCGGCCTGGCGGGATCCGTCCTCGCGCGGGGGATGGTGGGCGGCGGCGGCTTCCAGCATGGGGAGGACGTCGCCGACACGCTCGGCGACGAGGTAGCTCAGCTCACGGTCCTTCGGAATGAAGCCCGCCTGGCGCATGTGGGCGAGCAGCGTGAGCAGCGGCTTCCAGAAATCGCCGAGCGAGAGCACCAGGATCGGCTTGCGATGGCGGCCGAGCTGGGCCCAGGTCATCTGCTCGACCAGCTCCTCGAGCGTGCCGATGCCGCCGGGGAGCGCCACGAAGGCGTCGGCGCGCTCGAACATCAGCTGCTTGCGGGCGTGCATGTCGCCGACGACGATCGTCTCCTGCACGTCGTCGAGCAGCTTCTCCTTCCTGGTGAGGAAGTCGGGGATGATGCCGGTCACCTCGCCGCCGGCCTCGATCGTCGAGCGCGCGACGGCGCCCATCAGGCCGAGCGCGCCGCCGCCGTAGACGAGCCGTACGCCCGACGCGGCCATGGCGCGCCCGAGCGCCTCCGCCGCCGCGAGATAGGCCGGATCGCCGCCGGGGGACGAGCCGCAATAGACGCAGATGGACCGGATACGACTCATTGTCGCGGCTTCCCCTTCAAAAATGTTGCGATCCGCGCTTGATGGGATCACGTTTCCCGTTTCGTCGACGCGTCGGAAAGAGTAATCGTTCCGCGGCGACACCCGCCGCTGTCAAGTCGAGACGAAGGATCACGGCCGTGTCTGTCGAACGGCGTCGCAATCTGGTGCTCACCGTCGTGGCCCTCGCCGTCGCCGCGGGCGGGGTCGGCTACGCCGTCTTCGGCGAGCGCCTGGCGGGAGACGCCGCGGTGACCGTGTCGGAGACGCCCGCGTCCACGGCGCCCGCCGGCGCCCCGCAGGCCGCCCCGGAGGTCGCCGCCCCGGAGGTCGCCGCCCCGGAGCAGCCGACCCTCACGGACGCGAGCCCGACGCAGAGCTCCACCCGACCGAGCCCGGCCGCGAGCGGCACCCCCGAGTCGATCGTCGCCGCCATCGACCCGGCGGCGCCCGCCGACCCGGTCGCACAGCCCGTCGAGCCGGCCGCGCCCGCCGCGTCGGCGGCGCCCGTCGCGTCGGCGGCGCCCGTCGCGCTGGACGCCGCTTTCGACGTCGTGCGCGTCGAGCCCACCGGCGATGCGGTGATCGCCGGCCAGGCGCCCCCCGGCGCCAGGGTCGAGCTCCTGCGCAACGGGATGGTCCACGACATCGTCGTCGCCGACGCCACCGGCGCGTTCGCCTTCGTGCCGCCGCCCCTGCCACCGGGCACGCACGAGATCGCGCTCCAGGTCCGCGACGGCGACGCCGCGCCGCGCCGGTCGCCGCAGAGCGTCACCGTGGTCGTCGCCGAGCGCATGGACGAGGCGCCCGTCGTCGCGCTGGTCGCGCCGGACGCGCCGACACGGATCCTCTCGCGGCCCGCGCCGGCGCCCTCGGCGCCCGCATCCGACGTCGCCGCCGCGACCGAGCCGACCGAGGACGAGGCCGCCCCGAGCCGGGATGCCTCCGACGCGCCGTCGCAGCCCGCGGCCGTGGACGGGCTCCAGCCCACCCAGATCGCCCGCGCGGATGCCGCCGGGCCCGTGGCCGACCGGCAGGGTATCCGCGTCGCCACCGTCGAGGCCGAGACGGGCGGCGGGCTCTTCGTCTCCGGCGAGGGCGAGCCGAACGCCAGCGTGCGTCTCTACCTGAACGAGACGTTCGTCGGCCGCGCCTCGGCGGACCATGCCGGCCTCGTCTCCTTCGCCATTCGGCGCGGCGTGCGCCCCGGGATCTATCGCGTGCGCCTCGACGAGGTCGACACGCGCGACGGCGCGGTGCTCTCCCGCGCCGAGGTCGCGTTCGAGATGCCGGGGGTGCTGGCCGAGATCGAGGAGCCGTCCGCGGAGACGGCCGCCCCGCCGCAGGAGCCGGGCGAGCAGGGGGGCGGGGATCGCGCCGCGCGCGCGCCGGCTCCGGCGGCGACCGAGACCGCCGAGGATCGGGTCGCCGATGCGGACATTCCCGTCGCGGATGCGCCCGATCGCGAGGCGACGCTCACCATACCGGAGATCAACACCGCGCTGGTCAGCCGCGGCGACAGCCTCTGGCGCATCTCGCGCCGGATCTACGGCGAGGGCATCCGGTACACGGTGATCTTCGACGCCAACCAGGAGCAGATCCGCAACCCGGACCTGATCTATCCGGGCCAGGTCTTCGTGCTCCCGGCGCTGGACGGGGACGAGGCGGAAGACGCCGCGGCGCGGTAGGGCCGGAAGCGGCACGCGCGGCGCCGGACGCGGCCGAGCGAGCGCCGCCAAGAAAAAGGCGCGGCCGCCGTGAAGCGTCCGCGCCCGAGGTGCCGGCCCGTGGGGGCAGAATGAGCCGGTTGTTCCCCCAACGCGCGTTCTCGCGGTCGGTTCCGCAGTCGCGACTTTTTTTCGATTTTCCTCCACAGGACGCCACGGCGCCGCCGGCAGGCGCGCCGCGCCGCCGCACGGCGGCCCCAGGAACCCCCTCGCAACGGGGGGCGTTGGCCTCGCGACACCGCCGCCGGCGACCTCGAAGAGGGCTTGCTCGGCAAGGACTTGGCGCGGCGGCCGATCGACGCGACAGCGACGCTGCGGTCGCCCTTTCTGCGAAAGTCGAGACGATGACCGCACACGGATCGATCGACGTCCTGCTCAGCCCGCGCATGGCGCTCGTTGTCGACATCTTCCGCGCGCTGGGCGATTTCGAGGCGTCCTACGACGTCGCCGTGATCGACGCCCTCGAGGCGCGCCTCACCCGGGCCACCGACGCCACCACGGCGCGCGCGGTGGTCTCCGACGCGCTGCTGCTCGGCTTCGCCCTGCGCAACCAGCGCACCGACGCCAGCTGGCCGCACGGCGATTGGGAAATGAACGGCATCGGCGCGCGCCAGGCGTCCGGCCACGAATGCGCCACGCTGACCCTCATCGCCGCCTGCAAGGAGGAGGACACCGTCGTGGCCGGCCGGGCGGCGCGCTCGCTCGCGGTGCGGCTGAACCCGACCGTCTCCTCGCTGGCGCGGGACATGGGCGGGCGGCTCGAGCGCGCGGGCCTGCGCATCGCGGTGCGCGACTGGGCGCCGCTGCTGGCCGCGCGCACCCCGACCGCCGCGCCCGAGCCCGACGCGCCGCGCTCCGCCTCGGCCCGCTCGTGAGCCCGCCTCACGCCTCCTGGCGCAGCAGGCGGCGGATGACCTTGCCGGTCGTCGTCAGCGGCAGGTTGTCGCGGAAGGCGATCTCGCGCGGATATTGATGCGCGGAGAGCCGCGTGCGGACGAAGCCCTTGATGTCCTCCGCCAGCGCGTCCGACGGCTCGACGCCCTCCCGCGGCACGACGAAGGCCTTGACGATCTCCGTGCGCACCGCATCCGGCTTGCCGACGACGGCGGCGAGCGACACCGCCGGGTGGCGCAGGAGGCAATCCTCGATCTCGGTGGGGCCGATGCGGTAGCCCGCCGAGGTGATGACGTCGTCGTCGCGCCCGACGAAGCGGACGTAGCCGGCGGCGTCGACCACGCCCTGGTCGCCCGTCGTCATCCAGTCGCCGACGAACTTGTGCTGCGTCGCCTCCGGGCGGTTCCAGTATTCCAGGAACATCACCGGGTCCGGGCGGCGCACGGCGATCTGCCCCGGCTCCTCGGGCTCGCAGAGGCTCCCGTCCTCGCGGATCACGCCGACCGTATGGCCGGGCACCGGCTTGCCGATGGCGCCGGCCTCGGCGACGCCGATGGCGGCGCAGGAGGAGACCACCAGGTTACACTCCGTCTGGCCGTAGAACTCGTTGATCGTCAGCCCCAGCGCCTCGCGGCCCCAGGCGAAGGTCTCCGCGCCGAGCGCCTCGCCGCCGGACCCGATCGTGCGCAGCGCGAGGTCGTAGCGCCCGCGCGGATCGCCGCCGGCGCGCAGCATGCGCAGCGCCGTGGGCGGGATGAAGGCGTTGGCGATCTTCTGCTCGGCCATGAGCCGCCAGGCTTCGTCGGGGTCGAACTTGTCGAACTTGCGCGCGACGACGGGCACGCCGAAATGCAGGCCCGGCAGGAGCACGTTGAGCAGCCCCCCGGCCCAGGCCCAATCCGCCGGCGTCCACAGCCGGTCGCCGGGCCGCGGCAGGAACTCGTGGTGCATCTGCACGCCGGGCAGGTGCCCGAGCAGGACGCGATGGGCGTGCAGCGCGCCCTTGGGCTGGCCCGTGGTGCCGGACGTGTAGATCATCATCGCCGGGTCGTCGGCGCGGGTGTCGCGCGGCGTATGGTCGGGGCTCGCGGCGGCGAGGGCGGCGTGGAGATCCTCCGCCGGCCGTCCCGGTCCCGACCACGCCCCGTCGACGCAGAGCACGGCGGCGAGGTCCGGCAGGTCGAGCGCGGCGGTCTTCTCCACGCCCGCCCCCGTCGTGATCAGCGCCTTCGCCCCGGCGTCGCCGAGGCGATAGCCCAGGGCATCGACGCCGAACATGACCGCGAGCGGCACCGCGATCGCGCCGAGCTTGTAGACGGCGATGTGCGCGATCGGCACCGCCGCCGTCTGTGGCAGCAGGATCGCCACCCGGTCGCCCCGGCGCACGCCGCGGGCGGCGAGCGCGTTGGCGAGGCGGTTCGAGGCCTCCCGCAGGCGGCCGTAGGTCCAGGCCTCGACGGCGCCCGAGGCGCCGACCTCGAGGACCGCCGGCCGGTCCGGATCGGCCGCCGCCCAGCGGTCGCACACGTCGACGCCGATATTGTAGCGCTCGGGCACGGCCCAGCGGAACCCGGCCATGAGGGTGTCGTAGTCGCGGGCCTCGCCCAGCATCGCGTTCGCGCCTCCGAATGGGGACACGACGTGTAGCAGAGCCCGCGGCGCCGCGCCAAGGCGGGCGCGTGTCGTGCAGAGGCGCCAGGGCATGGAACGCCTCCCCGCCGTTCCCCGGCAGGGGAGGTGGGCCGTGCGAGCGGCCCGGAGGGGCGGATGGGGATGGCGCGCGGGAGGGGCGGCGTCAGGCGGGCTCCCCCGCGAGCCGACGCCGCGCGGCCTCGCGGCCGATCAGCGGGAGCAGCGCGGCGAGCTCGGGGCCGTGGTCGCGGCCGGTGAGGGCCTTGCGCAGAGGCATGAACAGGGCCTTGCCCTTGGCGCCGGTGCGCGCCTTCACCGCGTCCGTCCAGGCCTTCCAGGTCGCGCCGTCCCAGGGCTCCGGCGGGAGGGCCGCCGCGGCCTCCGCGCAGAAGGCGGGGTCCTCGATCGCGGGCGTGACGGGACCCGCGACGACGCCCCACCAGTCGCGGGCCTGATCGACCGTCTCGAGATTGCCGCGCACCGCCTCCCAGAACGCCGCCCCGCCGCCGACGCCCATCGCCGCGAGCCGGTCCCCCACCGCCGCGTAGGGCAGCTCGTGCACGAGCCGGGCGTTCAGCGCCGTCAGCTCGCTCTCGTCGAACTTCGCCGGTGCGCGCGAGACGTGGGACAGGTCGAGGAGGCCCGCCAGCTCGTCCAGCGACGCGACCGGCCGGACCGCCTCCGAGGTTCCCACCAGCGTCGCGAGCGCCGCCACCGCGAGCGGCTCGAGCCCGGCCTCGCGCAGGCCCGTCAGCGAGAGATGCCCGAGGCGCTTCGACAGGCCCTCGCCCGAGGCCGTGGTGAGGAGGTTGTGGTGGCCGAAGGCCGGCGCGGCGGCGCCCAAAGCCTCGAAGATCTGGATCTGCACCGCCGTGTTGGTGACGTGGTCCTCGCCGCGGATCACGTGGGTGATGCCGAGATCGGCGTCGTCGACGACGGAAGGCAGCGTGTAGAGATACGACCCGTCCCCGCGCACCAGCACCGGATCGGAGAGCGAGGCGCAGTCCACCGTCACCGGGCCGCGCACGAGATCCGTCCAGCCGACCGTGCGGTGGTCGAGCTTGAAGCGCCAATGCGGCCGGCGCCCCTCCGCCTCGAGCGTCGCGCGGTCCTCCGCCGAGAGGGCGAGCGCGGCGCGATCGTAGATCGGGGGCAGGCCGCGGGCGAGCTGGCGTTTCCTGCGGTATTCCAGCTCGTCGGGGGACTCGTAGCAGGCGTAGAGAAGCCCCATATCGCGCAGGCGGTCGGCGGCCGCGTCGTGGAGAGCGACGCGGTCGGACTGGCGCACCTCCCCGTCCGGCGGGATGCCGAGCCAGGCGAGGTCCGCGCGGATGGCTCGCGCGTATTCCTCCCGGGACCGCTCGCGGTCGGTATCGTCGAGGCGCAGGACGAAGGTCCCGCCCTCGCGCCGCGCGAGGAGCGCGTTGAAGAGCGCCGTGCGGGCGTTGCCGATGTGCAGGAGCCCGGTCGGCGAGGGCGCGAAGCGCAGGACGGGTGGCGTCACGGAGGGTGCGGTCATGCGGCGCTTCTAGCGCATCATCCCACCGAGTGGAATCCGGTCGGTGGACGCGACGATGCGCCGGGCTGCGTCGCCGGGCGGGAGACACTTCGCGCGAGGCCCGTGCTAGGGTGGCCGCGGACGGGAGAGATCATGGACGAGCGGGGCGAGCGGCGCCCGCGGGGCATTCCCCTGCACGGGCCGGAAGATTTCGAGGGCATGCGCAAGGCCGGGCGGCTCGCCGCGGCGACGCTGGACTTCATCGCGCCGCACGTGCGGCCGGGCGTCGCCACGGGGGAGCTCGACCGTCTGTGCGAGACCTTCATGCGCGACCACGGCGCCGTGCCGGCGACGATCGGCTTCCACGGCTATCGCCACGCCACCTGCATCTCGGTGAACCACGTCGTCACCCACGGCGTGCCCGACGACAAGCGCCTCGCCGAGGGCGACATCCTCAACATCGACGTCACGCCGATCCTGGAGGGCTGGCACGGCGACACGAGCCGGATGTTCTCGGTGGGCGAGCCCTCGGCGAAGGCGAGGCGGCTGATCGCGGCGGCCCACGCGGCGATGATGGCCGGGATCGCCGAGATCCGCCCCGGCGCCACGCTCGGCGACGTCGGCGCGGCGATCGAGGCCGTGGCGAAGGCCAAGGGCTACACGGTGGTGCGCGAGTTCTGCGGACACGGGCTCGGGCGCGCCTTCCACGCGCCGCCGGAAGTGCTGTCCTACGGCCTGCCCGGCCGCGGCGTGCGGCTCGAGCCCGGCATGTTCTTCACCGTCGAGCCCATGCTCAACGCCGGCCGCGCCGAGGTGAAGACCCTCTCCGATGGCTGGACCACCGTCACCCGCGACCGCTCCCTCTCGGCCCAGTTCGAGCATTCGGTGGGCGTGACGGAGGACGGCGTCGAGATCTTCACGCGCATCGCGTGAGGCGACGCGCCGCGGCGGCGGCGCGTCGCCGTCGGGCTCAGAGCCCCTCGAACAGGGCGCTGGAGATGTAGCGCTCGGCGAAGGAGCAGGCGATCGTGACGATCTTCTTGCCCTTCATCTCCGGGCGCGCGCCGATCTCGAGGGCGGCCGCGACGTTGGCGCCCGTCGAGATGCCGCCGGGAATGCCCTCGGCGCGGGCGAGCGCCCGGGACGTGTCGAAGGCGGTCTGGTTGCCCACCGTCACCACCTCGTCGATCAGGCCGCGATCGAGGATGTCCGGCACGAAGCCCGCGCCGATGCCCTGGATCTTGTGCGGGCCGGGCTGGCCGCCGGAGAGGACCGGGCTGTCCTCGGGCTCGACCGCGATCACCTTCACGTCGGGCTTGCGCGCCTTGAGCACCTTGCCGACGCCCGTGATCGAGCCGCCGGTGCCCACCGCCGAGACCAGCACGTCCACCTCGCCGTGGGTGTCGTTCCAGATCTCCTCGGCCGTGGTGACGCGGTGGATGTAGGGGTTCGCCGGGTTGGAGAATTGCTGCGGGATGACGGAGCCGGGGATCTCCTCCGCCAGCTCCTTGGCGCGGGCGACGGCGCCCTTCATGCCCTGCGGTCCGGGGGTGAGCTCGAGCTCGGCGCCGAGGAAGGCGAGCATCTTGCGCCGCTCGAGCGACATCGTCTCGGGCATCACCAGGATCAGCCGATAGCCGCGCGCCGCGGCGACGAAGGCGAGCGCGATGCCGGTATTGCCGGAGGTCGGCTCGATCAGCGTCGCGCCCGGCCGGATGCGGCCCTGCGCCTCGAGATCCTCGATCATCGAGACGCCGATGCGGTCCTTGACCGAGGCGATCGGGTTGAAGAACTCGAGCTTGAGCAGGATCTCGGCGTCGACGCCGCGCTCCTGCGGCAGGCGCGCGAGACGAACGAGCGGCGTGTCGCCGATCGTCTGGGTGATCGAGTCGTAGACGCGGCCGCGCCCGTGGGTGCGCGGCGTCTCGTCGGTGCGAGGGGTGTCGGCCAAGAGAAGCCTCCCTGGTTTCGAACTGGCCCCCTTCTAGCGCAATTCACACCCTTTGTCGCTAGTTTGTTTTATTTCACGCGTCAAATCGCGAAATCGAGGGCGTCGTCGCTCGGGCCGTCCGCGGCGCTCATCTTCTCGGCCCGCGCGCAGAGGTCCTCGACCGTGATGGCGTCGAGCTCGCCGAGAAATGCCTCGCCCGCGCTCTTGACCACGGGGCCGACGACGACGTCGACGAGCTGGCTCTCCGGCAGCGGCGGCAGGCCGTCCTCGCCGGTGACGCTCATCGCCGCGCGCACGATGTCGCCCGCGGTGACGCGACGGCGCTCCCGCGCGAGCTCGTAGCCGCCGCGGGGTCCGCGCACGCCCTTGAGGATGCCGAAGCGCACCAGCGCCTGGAGCACGGTCTCGAGATGGCGGGGCGGCAGATTGTGGCGCTGCGCCAGGATCTTCGCGGCGACCGGCGACGGCCGGGCGTGCAGCGCGATGTCCACCACCGCGGCGATGGCGAGCAGAGACCGACGAGACAGCAAAATCATGACGTCATGAACCCCCGATCAAGAACACTCTGCGCGGCTTGCGGCCGCTCGCGTTTCCTCACGTCGTCGCTCGCGCTCAGATCCCGGTCGAACCGAACCCTCCCCCGGCGCGCGGCGTATCCTCCAGCTCCGCTACCTCGACCAGGGTCGCGTGCGTGACCGGAGCGACGACGAGCTGCGCGATGCGCATCCCGCGTTCGACACGGAACGGCGCATCGCCGAGATTGACGAGAAGAACCATGACCTCGCCGCGATAATCGCTGTCGACGGTGCCCGGGGAATTGAGCACCGTGACCCCGTGCTTCGCCGCGAGGCCCGACCGGGGCCGGACCTGCGCCTCGTAGCCTCGCGGCAGGGCCAGGGCCAGCCCGGTCGGGACCAGCGCCCTTCCGAGAATCTCCAAATCTAAGTACGTATTATGACTGATAGCCGCGCAGAGGTCGAGCCCCGCGGCGCCCTCGGTCTCGTATTTCGGAAGCGAAAGTCCTTGACCATGCGGCAAGTGCTTGACGCGAATCGTCGCGGTCACGTGGGTTTTCCTGCGTTTTTCCGGGATAGCATCGTGGAAAGCCGGTCGACCAGGCGGCGGGCGATATCGTCCTTGGCGGCCCGCGGCCAGTCCTCCACCCCTTCCGGGGAGACGAGGTGGACGGCGTTGTGGTCCCCGCCCATCACGCCGCCGCCGGCCTCGGACACGTCGTTGGCGACGATCAGGTCGCAGCCCTTGCGCGCGAGCTTGGCGCGGGCGTAGGCGACGACGTCGTGCGTCTCCGCGGCGAAGCCGACCACGAGGGGAGGGCGGCCCTCGCTCCTGTGCGCCACGGCGGCGAGGATGTCGGGATTGGCGGCGAGCGCCAGCGGTGGCGGGGGCCCGCCGTCCTTCTTCATTTTCGACGGCTTCGTCTCGGCGGCGCGCCAGTCGGCCACGGCGGCGGCGAAGATCGCGACGTCTGCCGGCAGCGCCGCCTCCACGGCGGCGAGCATCGCGCGGGCGCTCTCGACCTTCACCACCGTGACGCCGGGCGGATCGGGGATGGTCACCGGCCCGGAGACGAGCGTCACCCGCGCGCCGGCGGCCGCCGCGGCGGCGGCGATGGCGTGACCCTGCTTGCCGGAGGAGCGGTTGGCGATGTAGCGCACCGGGTCGATGGGCTCGTGCGTCGGCCCGGAGGTGACGAGGACGTGCCGGCCGGCGAGCGGGCCGGGCGCCGTCTCCCCGTCGGCGGCGGCGCGGGTCGCGAGGAGCCGCTCCAGCGCGTCCGCGATCTCGGTGGGCTCGGCGAGCCGGCCGGGTCCCCATTCGGCCTCCGCCATGGCGCCCTCGTTCGGCCCGACGACGGCGACGCCGTCGGCCTCCAGCGTCGCGCGGTTGCGCTGCGTCGCGGGGTGGAGCCACATGCGCACGTTCATCGCCGGCGCGATCAGGATCGGGAGCGTGGTGGCGAGCAGCACGGTGGAGGCGAGATCGTCGGCATGGCCGTGCGCCATGCGCGCCATCAGGTTCGCCGTCGCCGGCGCGACCACGATCGCGTCGGCGTCGCGGGCGAGCCGGATGTGGCCGATATCGGCCTCGTCGTCCCGGTCGAACAGGTCCGTGTAGGCCTTGTCGCCCGAGAGCGCCGCGGCGGCGAGCGGCGTCACGAAGCGCTGCGCGCCGGCGGTGAGGACGCACCGCACCGAGGCGCCCCGCTCGCGCAGCCGCCGAATCAGGTCGAGCGCCTTGTAGGCGGCGATGCCGCCGCCGATGACGAGCAGGATGCGGGTGCGCTCGAGGGTCATTCGGTTGTCCGTTACGACTGTCGCGACACGTCTCTAGCACGCTCTCGCCGAAACGCGGAACGCACCGGGCCGCCGATATCCGCGCAATTCGAGCGATGCGGTAAACCGGATGTCCGCCATCCCCGGCGATTGAGCCTCTCTCAACCACGTCTGTCGAGAGATCGGCGACGCTCCCCGCGCGAGAACGCCCCGACGACAACCGGGGAGGCTTCCCATGCAGCGCTTGACGGCGATCCTCGTGCTCGCCGCCTGGTTCGCGTTCGCGCCCGCGCCGCTCCAGGCGCGCGAGCGCGTGGCGTTCGAGGCCGGCGTGCCGGCGGGGACGATCGTGGTGCGCGCGTCCGAGCGCGCGCTCTATCTCGACCTCGGCGACGGCACCGCCATCCGCTACCGGGTCGCCGTGCCGCGGCCGGACAAGATGTGGACCGGCTGGCGGCGCATCGACGGCAAGCACGTGCGCCCGGCCTGGACGCCCCCGCCGGACGTCCGCCGCGACCTGCCGCATCTGCCGGACCTCATCCCCGGCGGGGCGCCGAACAACCCGATGGGCGAGGCCGCGCTCACCCTCGACGACGGCCTCACCGCCATCCACGGCACCACGCGCACCATGCGCGCCTCCATCGGCCGCGCCGCCAGCTACGGCTGCATCCGCATGCGCAACGAGGACATCGTCGATCTCTTCCGGAGGGTGCGGGTGGGGACGCCGGTGGTGATGACGCGGTGAGGAGGGCGGTGGATACGAGATGCGCCAGCCACCTTGACTGATATCATATGCGATATTATCCTAACAGTATGATCGTCGTCGACGCAAACGTCGTCCTGCGCGGCCTCCGCTCCCGGAATGGCGCGTCGCACGTGATCCTGAGGGGAATGCTGAGCGACATTCCGTTCGCGGCATCCCCGGCTGTGGTCCTGGAGTACGAGGACGTCCTGAAGCGTGACGGCATTCTCGGGCCGCACTCGCCGATTACGCGCGACGACATCGATACGTTGCTCGACGGACTTTAGGCCAGAGCCGTTCCCGCGTCGCCGAAGTTTCGGTTCAGGCCGTTCCTCAACGACCCCAAGGACGATCTCTACATCGAATGCGCGCTTGCGGCCGGAGCCGGAACGATCGTGACGGAGGACCTGGGATTCCGGCATTCCGCCGTCGCCGCGTTCGGTCTCGCTGTCTGCAAAGCCGGCGCGTTTCTCGCGAAACTGCACGAAAGGTCGCCACGATGAGCTCCTATCCCCTTCGCGTCCCCGATCACATCATGGAGCAGGCGCGCGCCGCCGCCGCAGAGGACGGGGTGTCGATCAACCAGATGATGGTCGCCTTCATCGCCGAAGGCCTCGGCCATCGTCGCGGCCTCAAGATGATGCGGGATCGAGCCGCCCGCGCCGACATGGGCGCGGCCGCCGTCGTGCTCGACAAGGTTCCGGACGTTGCTCCAGAACCCGGGGACGAGATCCCCCCGCCGCGCCGCCCGTCCCATCCCGCCTGAGCGCTGCTGCTGCTTCGCGCGGCGGCGTCGCGGTGCTAGACGAAAGCCCGACGCACACGATCACGGGAAGGATCACGCCATGGATCTCGGGCTTTCTGGCAAGCGCGCCCTCGTTCTCTCCTCGAGCCGCGGCCTCGGGCGCGCCTGCGCCGAGGCGCTGGCCCGCGAGGGCGCCGAGGTGTTCATGACCGCGCGCAGCGAGGACAAGCTGAAGGCGGCCGCGGAGGCGATCGTGGCCGCCGGCGGCAAGGCCCACGCCTACGCCGCCGATCTCACCACCCGGACCGACGAGATCTACGCCGCCGCCGAAAGCGCCATGGGCGGGGTCGACATCCTCGTCGCCAATACGGGCGGCCCGCCCGCGAAGACGGCCGCCGAGGTGCCGCAGGAGGACTGGACGCCGTATTTCGAGGCGATGGTGAAGCCGGTCCTGCGCCTCGCGGCGCTGGCGCTGCCGGGCATGCGCCAACGCGGCTTCGGGCGCATCCTCACGATCGCGTCCTCGGGCGTGATCCAGCCGATCCCGAACCTCGCCATGTCGAACACGCTGCGCTCGGCGCTCGTCGGCTGGTCGAAGACGCTCGCCTCCGAGGTCGCCAAGGACGGCGTGACCCTCAACATCGTGCTCCCCGGGCGCATCCGCACCGACCGCACCGGCGAGCTCGACGCCGCCAACGCCAAGCGCCAGGGCAAGAGCGTCGAGGAGATCGAGAAGGCGGCGCTCGCCGCCATCCCCGCCGGCCGCTACGGCGACACGCGGGAATTCGCCGACGTGGTGACCTTCCTCGCCTCCGAGCGCGCGAGCTACATGACCGGCGGCCTCATCCGCGTCGACGGCGGCGCCGTGCGCAGCGTGTGACCGGCGCGCCGACGCCGCCGTACTCTCCCCTCTCCCTCGTGGAGAGGGGAGTCCCGGAGCGAGCCCCCGCCTCACGCCCCCTGCACGACGAGGAGCACCTCGCGCCGGTGGGGCCGGTCGCGGTGCTCGACGAGGTAGAGCCCCTGCCAGGTCCCGAGCGCCAGGGCGCCGTCGACGACGGGGATCGCCACGGACGCTCCGGTGAGCATGCTGCGGATGTGGGCCGGCATGTCGTCGGGCCCCTCCGACCCGTGCCGGTAGCCGGCATTCCGCGGCGCCAGCCGGTCGAGGGTGTCGACGAGATCGCGCGGCACGTCCGGATCGGCGTTCTCCTGGATGGCGAGCGAGGCCGAGGTGTGACGGCAGAAGGCCGTCATCAGCCCCTGCGCGATCCCGCACGCGGCGAGCGCCTCGCGCGCCTGGCGGGTGATCTCGACGAAGCCCTGCCCCCGCGTCTCGACCAGGAGCCGGGCCGTCGCCTGCCGGGCGACGGGCCCGTCGTGGATGATGGTCGCGCGCATCGGCCCTCACGAGCCGGCTACGATGCGCCCGCCAGTCCCGGGCTGGGGAACCGGATTGCCAATTGTGCGCGCGGCCTGGAGCCATGCCTCGATCGCGTCCTCGATCTCGCGCGCCGCATCGTGGCGCGTGTCTCCGACCGCCGAGCACCCCGGCAAGTCCGGCGCGACGGCGACGAACGCCTCGTCTTCGTCACTCCAGAAGACCTGGATCGGATATCCTCGGATCTCGATCATTTCCGATCTCCGTAACGTTCGATCATCTCGGCCAGCTGCCGGGCCTGGTAAGGCGCGATGCGGCCGCCGCGATTCTGAAAATTCAGCACGATCGGCTCGCCCCGTCGAGCATACACGACGTGAGAGCCCTTTCCTCCGGCCCGAACGAACCCGAGCCACCGGGCGATCTTGCAGGCATCGCCGAAGCCTACGTCCCTTGGGTTCGACAGGACGGAGAGGAGCAGCTTTCGCCTTGCATTCACGACTGCCCCCGCCGGCCCAGCGGTTCGCCCGCGCCTTTTCAGTCGTCAACGAACCAGAATACAACTTGAGAGTCAACAGCGGCTAGAGCGCGCGGCGCGCCGCCACTCCCGACAACGGAACCCCGCCCCCTCCCCCTCGCTTACCCCCATAACGTAAAGCGTCACGGAGGATGGCCATGCGTCTCGCACATCCGCGCCTCCCCATCGACTTCCCCCCGCTCGCAGCCATGCCCGGGATCCGCACGCCGGACCCGTCTCGCGTCCCGGTAGATCCGGGCGAGCCGCCGCCGCCGCTTCCACCCGGCGGCCGCCTGCCGGGCGAGGTCCCGCCGGCCCCGGAGGAGGACGAGGTCGATCCCGATCTCGACGATCCGACCGTTCGCGACCCTGGCCGGCGCATGCCGCCGGACCACCTGCCCGGCGGGCCCTCGAACCCCAATCCCCATCATGTCCGCCCGAGGAGACGATGAGCGATACCGACAAGGACGAGCCCGCGGGCGGCCAGCCCGCCCAGCACCAGCCGGTCCAGCCCGGGCGCGAGCACGAGATGACCCCGCGCCCGGACTACGCCCCGCGCTTTCCCGGCTCCGGCCGCCTCGCCGGCGAGGTCGCCCTGATCACCGGCGGCGACAGCGGCATCGGCCGCGCCACCGCCGTCTCCTTCGCCCGCGAGGGCGCGAACGTCGCCATCGTCTATCTCGAGGAGAGCGAGGACGCGGCGGAGACCCGGGCCGCGGTGGAGGCGGAGGGCGGGCGCTGCCTGTGCGTGCGCGGAGACGTCCGCGATCCCGCCTTCTGCCGCGACGCCGTCGCGCGCACCGTGGAGGCGTACGGGCGCCTCGACGTCCTCGTGAACAACGCCGCCGAGCAGCACGTGGCGGACGAGATCGAGGACATCACCCCCGAGCAGCTCGAAGGGACCTTCCGCACCAACCTGTTCGGCTACGTCTACATGATCCAGGCGGCCCTGCCGCGCATGGGCTCGGGCGCGCGGATCGTGAACAACGGCTCGGTGACGGCGGTGCGCGGCTCGCCGCACCTGATCGACTATTCCGCGACGAAGGGCGCCATCATGGCGCTGACGCGCTCGCTCGCGAAGCCGCTCGCGGCGCGGGGCATCCGCGTCAACGGCGTCGCTCCGGGCCCGATCTGGACGCCCTTGATCCCGGCCTCGTTCCCGGCCGAGCACGTGGCGACGTTCGGCACGAAAACGCCCATGGGACGTGCCGGGCAGCCGAACGAGGTCGCCTCGTGCTTCCTGTTCCTGGCCTGCGCGGACTCGTCCTACATCACCGGCCAGTTCCTGCATCCGAACGGCGGCGACGCCATCGGCAGCTGACGCGGTCAGCGACGATTCGCGGCGCGCCGGCGGGCGCGGACGCTCGCCGGCCGGCGCGGCCGCTCGCGCAGGCCGGCGGCGAGGCCGAGCGTCACGAGCGCGAGGGTTCCGGCGAGCGTCGCGAGGGCCGTCGGCAGGGCCGAGGCGCTCGCCGCGCCGGTGGCGCCGGCGATTATCGCGAAGACGAGGAAGACGGCGCTGAAGCGAACGAGCAGATCGTGGGTCATGGCCTGGTTCCTGGCGGGATCTCCATTGCCGGAGCCAACGATCCTGCCCGATCCGGGTTTCCTGAAACGCAACCGATCACGGGCGATTCGACACGAAAAAACCGCACGGCGATCGCCGTGCGGCCTCGGTCGTTCCGAACGGGGCGGCTCTCAGCCGTTCACGGCCTGGAGCGCGGCCCGGGTGACGTTGTCGACGCCGAGATCGGAGCCGTCCTCGACGGCGAGGATCTGGGTGAGCCGCGAGCGCGCGCGGTTGACGCGGCTCTTTATCGTCCCCACGGCGCAGCCGCAGATGTTCGCGGCTTCCTCGTAGGAGAAGCCGGAGGCGCCCACCAGCAGCAGAGCCTCGCGCTGGTCCGCGGGGAGCGTCGAGAGCGCCTCGCGGAAATCCTCGAAGTCCAGACGTGCGCCCTGCTCGGGCTGCGCGTTGAGGCGCGCGGCGTAGGAGCCGTCGGCGTCCTCGACCTCGCGGCGGCG
Organism: Salinarimonas sp.; assembly: GCF_040111675.1. Lineage (NCBI taxonomy): Bacteria > Pseudomonadati > Pseudomonadota > Alphaproteobacteria > Hyphomicrobiales > Salinarimonadaceae > Salinarimonas > Salinarimonas sp. The sequence goes on from NZ_CP157794.1 coordinate 1,081,297, forward strand.
CTTGCGGTATTCCGAGTGAAACAGATTACGCAGGATCGTGAACAGCCAGGCGTTCAGGTTCGTACCCCGCTCGAATCGGTCGATGTTCGAGAGAGCGCGCAGGAGCGTGTCCTGGACGAGATCGTCCGCGCGGTCGACCTGACCGGTGAGCGAGATCGCGAACGCGCGCAAGCTCGGAACGGCCGCGAGCAGAGCGTCGCGCAGCGCCGGTTCCGGTTGGGTCATCGCGAATTCTCCTTGCTTTTTTCTTGGTCGAGCTTTTCGAGGAGATCCCGGAAACGGTCCGGCACCGGCTGCTCGAGCAGCTCGGTATACATGGCGCGCAGCTGGTCGCCGATCCGGGCCTGGATGGCGCGGTCGAGCTTGGGATCGGCGGTATGCGGCTCGTGATCGCGTGGTTCACGCACGTCACGCACCCCCAACTCGTGCACCCCCGTGCCCTTGTTGACTTTCATCTTGTTACCCCCATCCTCGAGGCCTTCAGGTCGAGCGCTCGGACCCGTCAACGCGTCGTGTCGGCAGAAAGTTCCACCGCCTCGTGCGCCCACGAGGAACCTTTCCGATCGGTCGGCGTTCCCTCACCATATGATCAACGCCGAAATGGCGACAGTTAAGGGGATGCGCATGTCGACAGCTCAGCTCGTCGTCCAATACCTGCCGTACTTGCGTCGTTACGCGCGGGCGCTCACCGGCAGCCAGCAGGCGGGCGACGCGTATGTCGCGGCGACGCTCGAGGCTCTCGTCAGCGAGCCCGAGACGATCGACCGCGAAGGCGCCATCAAGGTCGATCTCTTCCGGGTCTTCACCCGCATCTGGAACTCGCTGTCCGTGAACGGCCGCGCCGAGGGCGTCGAGCGCGACATGCCCGCCGAGGCGCGCCTCGGGCAGATCACGCCGTTGCCGCGCCAGGCGTTCCTGCTCTCCTCGCTCGAGGGCTTCTCGGAAGAGGAATCGGCGCGCATTCTCGCCGTTCCGGTCGAGGAGGTGCGTGCGCTCGTGGAAGAGGCCGGCCGCGAGCTCGCCGCCGACATCGTCACCGACATCATGATCATCGAGGACGAGCCCCTGATCGCCATGGATCTCGAGGCGCTGGTCGAGGGGCTCGGCCACAACGTCACGGGCGTCGCCCGAACGCGCGACGAGGCGGTGAAGCTCGCGACCTCCCGGCGCCCAGGCCTGATCCTCGCAGACATCCAGCTCGCCGACGGCTCGTCCGGGCTCGATGCGGTCAACGATCTGCTCGAGACGTTCCAGGTGCCGGTGATCTTCATCACCGCCTATCCTGAGCGCTTCCTCACCGGCGAGCGGCCGGAGCCGGCCTTCCTGATCGCCAAGCCCTTCCAGCCGGCCAACGTCTCGGCCGTGATCAGCCAGGCCCTGTTCTTCCAGCAATCGGCGCATCGCCGCCGCCCGCAGCGCGCATCCGCCTGACGGCGCGCGCCGACGCCGAGACTGGTCGAAGGGCTCTCCCGCGGGAGGGCCCTTCGTCGTTCCGAGGGCCGTCGCCGGTTCGAGGGCTTCCTCCTTCACGGCGGCTTTCGACAGAAGAACGACAGTATGCCAACAAAAAAGCGGACCGAATGCTCGGTCCGCTGCGAAGTTTCTGGCCAGGTTCAAGGGGAATGCGGGGAGGACCAGATGGCCAGGTACGAAGCGAACGAAAGACCAGGCGAATTGTTCCGACGCCGAAATCTTCGCCGTTCGCTCGGTTCCGTCCCGAGCGCCGGCGGCGGCCCGCCGGGCTCGCGGCCGTAGCCATGCGAGCGACGGGCCCAACGCTCGCCGGGCCTCGCAAGAAAACGTCCGAGCGTGGCAGGGCGGGGAACTCGGCCTTGGAGATCCGCGTTCCCGATCACCTCGTTCCGTCGCCCGCTCGCGGGCCGAGCCGGAGGCCCCCGCATGCTGCGGATCGCAGCGCTCCTCACAGCCACGTACCTCGCCGCGTTCCTGGCCACGAGCGCGCTCACTGCGCCCGACGGCCTCTCCGTGGCCTTGGCGCGCATCGCGAGCGCCCTCGAGCGCGTGGATCCGACGGCGCTGATTCCGGCCCAGGGCGCCCAGGCTCAGGATGCGCAGGCCGAAGGCGCTAAGGCGCGGGCGGGATCCGTCCCGGCGCTCGCCAAGGCGGACCCGCTGGTCGATCGTTCGGCGCTGCCGCGCCTGCGCGGGGCGATCGATCCGTCTCGCGAGGCGGTCGAGGTGACGGCGCTTCCGGGCGGGCGGCTCGCCCTGCGCGACGCCGACGGGCGCCTTCTGGTCCTGCACGATCCGGCGGAGCGAACGACGCGGGTCGCGCGCGGGGCGCGCCTGCCGCGGCTCCTCGCGGAGCCTCTGGGCGACGAGCCGCGTCTCGAGATCGCCCCGCTGCGCCCTCCGCCCGTCGAGACCGAGGCTCCCGAGGAGGCCGACGAGCCCCTCGCCAGCGGCTGCGAGAGCGCCGTCAGCACCCTCGCCCGCGCCCGCCACGGCGCCGGCGCGGTCCTGTGCCTGGCGGCTTTGTAGGGCCGCGCCGTCATCCTCGCGTGGCATTTCGTCGCGATTGCACCCGTCTCGCCCCCTCCCGACCGTGATTCGTTCATTTTCCGGCCATGCGAGGCGCTATAAGGGAGGCGGCCGCGGACGGCGAATCGTCGGCGGCCGACCCGGTTTCATCACGACGGACGCATGCGACACAGGCGCTTGACCCGCTTCTCGGCTATTCTCATCGGGCTCGTCGCCTTCGCCGGCGGCGCGGCCGCGCAGAGCGACGCCTGCCAGCGCTACCGCGCGGAGCTCGCGGCGATCGAGCAGGGCGGCGGGCGCGACTACCGCAGCCTCGCCGAGCGCCAGAGCATCGAGCTCGAGCGCATGCGCCGCTACGTCCAGGGCTTGAACTGCGGCGGCGGCAGCCGCTTCCTCATCTTCGGTGCGCCGACCACGCCCGAATGCCAGGCGGCCGAGGAACGGCTCGACGCGATGGAGGAAAACTATCAGCGCCTGCTGATGGAAGCCTCGCGCTCCGGCAACGAGCGCCGCATGGCGCTCATCGCCGCCATCGAGCAGTACTGCACGCCGCAGAGCCAGCCCGGCTGGCCCGCCGACGCGTTGTTCGACCGGCCCGGCGAGGCGCCGCCCTACATGGAGGGGCCGGGCTTCTACGAGGGCCAGCAGGCGGTCGCCGGCCAGGCGATGTGCGTGCGCACCTGCGACGGCTATTTCTTCCCGCTGCCCACGGCCCCGCGCGACAGCCGCGAGGCGGCGCAGCTGTGCCAGGCGCAGTGCCCGAACGCGTCGACCGCCGTGTTCTACAAGCCCCAGGGCGCGCAGATCGAGCAGTCCTTCTCCGCCGACGGCCAGCCCTACATGGCGCTGCCGAACGCGCTCGCCTATCGCGCGCAGGTGGACGAGGCGTGCTCCTGCCGTGCGCCGGGCCAGACCTGGTCCGAGGCGCTCGCCCAGGCCGAGACCCTGCTGGGCGGCGGGGCGGAGATCGTCACGCCCGAGCGCGCGGTGGAGCTCTCCCGGCCCCGCGGCGAGGCGGGGGAGGGGACGCCCGCGCCGACGGTCGAGAGCCCGGCGGCCACGATCCCGTTCTTCGGCATCGACGAGGGCGAGTGGCGCGAGGTCGAGACGCACATCGGCCGCAAGCGCGTGCGCGTCGTCGCTCCCGAGGTGATCCCCGCGCCGGACTCGCTCTGAGCGGTTCGGGAGGCCGCGCCGTCTGGCGCCGTGCCCGCGCCTCCTCTAGTCTCCGGCCGAGGAGATCAGCGCGCATGGACGAACAGCACCACCACCACGATCACGACCATGATCATGCCGGCCACAGCCACCTGACGGCCGTCGAGGCGAAGGTGAAGGCGCTCGAATCCCTTCTCGTGGAGAAGGGCTACGTCGAGCCCGCCGCCATCGACGCCCTGATCGAGACCTACGAGACCGAGGTCGGCCCGCGAAACGGCGCGCGCGTGGTCGCGAAGGCCTGGGCCGATCCCGTTTTCCGAGCGGCCCTGGCCGAGGACGCCACGGCGGCGATCGCCTCGCTCGGCTATACCGGCCGGCAGGGCGAGCACATGGTGGCGGTGTTCAACGGCCCCGACGAGCATCACCTCGTCGTCTGCACGCTGTGCTCCTGCTATCCCTGGACCGTGCTCGGCCTGCCGCCGACCTGGTACAAGTCGGCGCCCTACCGCTCCCGCGCGGTGATGGACCCCCGCGGCGTGCTCGCCGAGTTCGGCGTCCGGCTTCCGGAGACGACGGCGATCCGCGTCTGGGATTCCACAGCCGAGATCCGCTATCTCGTCGTGCCGATGCGGCCGGCGGGCACGGAAGACCTCGACGAGGAGGCGCTCGCCGCCCTCGTCACGCGCGATTCGATGATCGGCGTCGGCCTGCCCCTCTCGCCGGAGGCGGCGCGATGAACGGGGCGCAGGATCTCGGCGGCATGCACGGCTTCGGGCCGATCGCCCCGGACGCGGGCGAGCCGCTCTTCCATGCCCCCTGGGAGCGCCGCGCCTTCGGGCTGACGCTGGCCATGGGCGCGACGGGCACCTGGACGCTCGACGAGTCCCGCCACGCCCGCGAGAGCCTGCCGCCGGCGGAGTATCTCGCCTCGACCTATTACGAGATCTGGACGCGGGGCCTCGAGCGGCTCCTCCTGGCGAACGGGCTCGTCACGGCGGAAGAGATCGCGCAGGGCCGCGCTCTCGCTCCGCCGGCGCGGCTCGCGCGCGTGCTGACGGCGCAGGCGGTTCCCGCGGCGCTGGCCAAGGGCGCGCCGACGGAGCGCCCGGCCTCCGCGCCGGCGGGCTTCGCCGTCGGCGACCGCGTCCGCACCAAGGTGATCAACCCCGCCGGCCACACCCGCCTGCCGCGCTACGCCCGCGGCAAGGTCGGCGAGATCGCGCTCCATCACGGCGCCCACGTCTTCCCCGACACGCATGCCCACAAGCGAGGCGAGGCGCCGCAGCATCTCTACACGGTGCGCTTTTCCGGGACCGAGCTGTGGGGCGCCGACGCCGACCCGGCGCTGACGGTCTCCATCGACGCCTGGGAGAGCTATCTCGACCATGCCTGAGGCATCCGCGCCCCTTTGCGACGACGTCGTCTCCGCGGCGGCGTCGGTCGCACCGATCCCGCAGGGCGAGGACGGCCCGGTCTTCGCCGCGCCCTGGGAAGCCCAGGCCTTCGCGCTGACGGTGGCGCTCCACGAGCGCGGCGTCTTCACCTGGAGCGAGTGGGCGCAGGCCCTCTCCCGCGCCATCCGCGCCGCGCAGGCCGCCGGGGACCCGGATACCGGCGCGACCTACTACACCCACTGGCTCGCCGCGCTCGAGGCGCTCCTCGCCGACAAGGGCGTCGCCGCTCCCGACGCCGTGGCGGCCCGCGCCGACGCCTGGCGCCGTGCGGCCGAGGCGACCCCGCACGGCACGCCGATCTGGCTGGAGAACGACCCGTTCTTCGGGAGGTGACGCCGCCCCGAACCCGCCCCTGCGGGCCGCTTCGCGACCCACCTTCCCTGCCGGGAGACGGCGGGGCGCGTCCTGTGCTCGTCTCGGCGGATCAGCCCGCGCCGGCCCGGATCGCCCGCGCGCCCCTCACCAGCCGAGCGCGCAGCCGTCCTTGCGCGGGTCGGAGGCGCCGACGAGGACGCCGCGAGCGCGATCGACGAGGATCGCCTGCGCGCCGCCGATGGGGGAGGGGGCGGGCTCGAGGGTGCAGCCGTGGGCGGCGAGATGGGCGCGGTTCTCGGCGTCGATCCCCTCCTCGACCTCGGTGGCGGTCCCGTAGCCGAACAGGCGCGGCGCGTCGATCGCCTCCTGCAGATCGAGGCCCTCCTCGAACAGGCGGATCATGAGGTGCGCGTGACCCGCCGCCTGATAGTGCCCGCCCATGACGCCGAAGGGCAGCAGCGGCGCGCCGTCCTTCTCGACGAGGCCGGGGATGATCGTGTGCATCGTCCGCTTGCCGGGCGCCAGCGCGTTCGGATGGTCGGCCGCGAGCGAGAAGCTCGCGCCGCGGCAATGGAACAGCACGCCGCTCTGCGGCGCCACCAGCGTCGAGCCGAACGGGTGGAACAGCGAATTGATGAAGGAGACGACGAGCCCGTCCTCGTCGACCACCGCCAGGTAGACCGTATCGGTTTCCCACGGCACGCGGCCGAGGTCGCGGGCGGCGTGCGCGGGGCCGGCCGTCGGCCCCGGATCGGCGGCGGCGGCGCGCACGAAGGCC